>NZ_JAGDQK010000001.1:0-97052 GCF_017498755.1 Bacillus sp. XF8
ATTGAGCCCTGTGGAATACAGAATCCAATCCTTATTAGCTGCTTAGAATATTTGTCTAACTTTTTGGGTTCACTTCAAAGAGAATAAGGTGGTTTTTCTTTTGTTCTCTTGACAAATAAATATAGTTGTAACTAAAATGATTACATATATAAAATGATGTATAGGAGAGTCAGGTATGCAAACTTTTATTGGTCGAAAAGTTAAAGTGAGTTATGAAAATGGACTTGTTTTTCAAGTTACTTATTTAAGTGAAACGAAGTTAAGATGGGAAGCTTTAGAAGGACCTAAAAAAGGAGAATTTGGTGAAGAAACGATCACTTCTATGGAGGTTGCACCTGGTATTTATTTTTTAAACTGGGTTGAAGAAGATGGTTTAACGATTAGTCAAATTTTGAACTTACATGAAATGAAATTGAATACATTTATGACGTTTGATCAAGGTGAAGGTAGACAAAGTTTATTTGAAACAGCTATTGTGGAAGATCTTTCAGCAAAATAAGAAAAACCGCTCGTTTATTAATAAACGAGCGGTTTTTCTTATTGGATGTTTATTTTGTATCGATATGTAGTTGCTCACCATCTGTTTTTGTAAATTGAAAAATATTTTTGTTACATGCAGAAAACCGGACATAATGATGGTGCAGCGAGCAAATCATATCTTCGTTATCAAACAGAAGAATATTTACACCTTCACAAGGTTCTGCTTTTGGTTGGAATGATAAGAAGTTATGGCAATACATACAATCGTATAAAGAATAATTAAGCGATTGTAGGGCGTCTGTTAATAAAGAGAATGCGGAATCGGGTAGCTCTTCTAACCATTCATGATAACTGAGTAGCAATTTTTTACGAATTCGTATCATCTCACCATTTTGCAATGGATGATGTTCATTTGCGATTTGCAATATATCCTGTTCGTAGAATCTTGCCGGTAGCCAATTGTTGTTATATAAAACTTCAAATCCATCTTCAATAATATCCTCTAATAAAAATGCTTCATCATTTTCATCATCAAAGAATATCCATTCATTGTTTATATATTCCACATTCCCAATTGTATGGGCACGTGGTTGATTATACAAAATATGTTTGCGTTGTTTCATTCGTGATTTCTCCTTTTATCGAAGTAGTTATTCTTGTTATGGACAGTTCAGTCGTTCTTTATAACTATGGAACACCTAAAGAAAGTTGGGCATAGAATAAGAACACGCTTCATAAAGTTATACGGATATAAGATAGGAAGGATGATTTATATGTGCGGGATTACAGGATGGATTGATTATAAGCGGTCGTTAGAAAATGAAAGAGAAACGGTTACGAAGATGGCAGAAACACTTGCGAAGAGGGGGCCAGATGATACGAATGTCTGGATAAAAAGGCACGTTGCTTTCGGGCATAAACGGTTAATTGTAGTTGACCCTGAGGGCGGGAAACAGCCGATGACATGTAGGTGTATGAAAGAAGAAGAGTATTATACAATTTGCTATAACGGTGAACTTTATAATACAGAAGATATTCGTAAAGAATTGTTGCAAAGAGGTTATACATTTAAAGGTCACTCTGATACAGAAGTGTTATTAGCGTCTTATATAGAGTGGAAAGAAGAATGTGTTGATCATTTAAATGGGATATATGCATTTGCGGTTTGGGATGAGAAAAAAGAACAAGTATTTATTGCACGGGATCGACTAGGGGTAAAACCATTATTTTACAAATATGATAATGGGAGATTATTATTTGCTTCGGAGTTAAAAGCTATTTTAGTTCATCCAAATGTTAAGACAGAAGTTACGACAGAAGGACTATCAGAAGTATTTGGATTAGGGCCGTCTCGAACACCTGGACATGGTATTTATGCAGGAATTCAAGAGCTTCGTCCGGGGCATGCTCTTACATTTTCAAAAGATGGTTTATGTATATGGAGATATTGGAATGTTGAGAGTAAAAAGCATGAACATTCATTTGAAGAGACTGTAGAGCGCACGCGCTTTTTACTACAAGATGCGATTACAAGACAATTGGTTTCTGATGTACCGTTATGTACATTTTTGTCGGGCGGAGTAGATTCAAGCGCAATTACCGCATTTGCAGCAAAGGCATATGAGAGAGAAGGGAAAGGGAAGTTACACACGTATTCGATTGATTACGAAGATAATGAGAAATATTTTAAAGCGAACGCTTTTCAGCCGAATTCGGATGCGCCATTTATTGATTTGATGACAGAAACATTTGGTACAATTCATCACCGCTGTGTTATTTCTAATGAACAGTTAGCCGAGTATTTAACGGAAGCGGTACTCGTTCGTGACTTACCTGGTATGGCAGATATCGACTCTTCATTATTATGGTTCTGCCGAGAAATTAAACAAGATTTTGTCGTTGGTTTGTCGGGAGAATGTGCCGATGAAATCTTTGGTGGTTATCCTTGGTTTTATCGGGAGGATGATTTACAATCGAGTGCATTTCCATGGATGAGGTCCACAGAGGCACGTGAGCAACTTCTTAAAACGGAATGGCGAAATAAATTAAAACTGCGGGACTATGTACAACAGAGATATGAAGAATCGATACAAGAGGTTCCAGTTTTAGAGGGAGAAAGTATGATTGAAGCAAAAAGGCGACAATTATTTTATTTAAACATGGTTTGGTTTATGACGACATTATTAGATAGAAAAGATCGGATGAGTATGGGAGCGAGCCTAGAAGTACGTGTTCCATTTGCGGATCATCGTCTTGTCGAATATGCATG
This sequence comes from Bacillus sp. XF8, assembly GCF_017498755.1. NCBI lineage: Bacteria > Bacillati > Bacillota > Bacilli > Caryophanales > Bacillaceae > Bacillus > Bacillus sp. XF8. The sequence goes on from NZ_JAGDQK010000001.1 coordinate 2,750, forward strand.
GAATATTCCTTGGGAAATGAAAATGTATAAAAATCGCGAAAAAGGTCTATTACGTAAGGCTTTAGAAGGTGTATTGCCAAACGATATCTTGTATAGAAAGAAAAGTCCGTATCCGAAAACGCACAATCCGTACTACACAGAAGCGGTAACAGTGTGGTTACAGGATCTGTTAACAGATAAAAACTCCATTTTGCATGAGTTGTTTGATAAAGAACCATTACAAGGGTTAATCCAATCAGGAGGGAGTGCATTTCAAACGCCCTGGTTTGGCCAGTTGATGACTGGACCACAGCTATTGGCGCATTTGGCACAAATTCATGTGTGGTTTAAGGAGTATGGAGTAAATATTAAAGAATAGTAAAAAGCGGCTTACAAGAATTGTGAGCCGCTTTTTTCGCTATTTCACTTGAATATAAACGTATTTATTATATTTTCTATCCTCTGTCGATGGTAGTTAAAACAACACGTCCAGGTTTTAAACCTTTCACATAAGTTGTATCATTAATTTTTAACTTAATCGGCGAGAAAAACAAATTTCTTCCCTTTATGATACGACTGTACTTCTTTACTTAGCAAACACATGATTACCAATTGCTGCAACAGTTTGACGTGTAGTAATCCATTTGTCAGTAGAGGTTTTTGGATTATAAAAATAAAGCCAATCAGAATTAACTCCTTTCGTAGAAATCGCTTCTTCTACCGCCATTCTTGCTTCGGGAGTTGATGGTTGATTAATTCTTCCATCTGTAACTGGTGTAAATGCATAGCCATACTTAATAGGTTGATTAATAACATCTGTAATTGTATTCGGAAATTCTGTTGAATCAACGCGATTTAATACAACTTTTGCTACTGCTACTTTTCCAGCGTACGGTTCGCTTCCTGCTTCCGCTGTCACCAAACGAGCCATTAAGTCGAATTCTTCTTCTGAAATGCCTGTCGTAATGATTAAGTGTTGACCTGCATAAATTCGGTCACCATTTGTATTGTTAGCTTGTCTAATTGATTGGATAGATACATTATATTGTTTTGCGATAGTTTCTAATGTATCTCCCCGTTGAACTTGATAAACAACTTGAGCTGAATGATTTGAAGCTGCTACATTTTTTTGAGGTGTAGGCTCGCTTGATGGGGCTGAGACTGGGATGGTTAAATGTTCACCGATATAAATTTGATCATTCGTCTTATGATTCGTTTGTTTAATTGCTTGAACTGAAACTCCATAGTGGCTGCTAATATCCCAGAGAGTGTCATTTTTTTTAACAGTATGAACCGTTGCGGCATCGGCCGTTCCTTGATTAGATACTAGTGTAATTGTTGCAGCAGATATAGGCAGTAAATTTTTCATTTTATGTAACTTCATCCGAAAAAACCTCCTGAAAATAGTTGAGATATACTTAGTTATGAATATAAATGCGTAAAAAAGAATGTTTATTATTTATTCATGGTTAAGTCATTTATATACTAACAAATTGAGTGAGTATCGTCATTAATTGTATATCAACATTTTAACGAACTTTATGAAGTCGAATATTGTAATTATCTCATGTTTTACTAATCTGTTTTATTCATCTGTTATTCATTTTATTGTAATTTTAGGATATTAATTGATACATTTTTATTTATCCAGCTATTCGCGGGCAGTAATACTCCCACCTCAAAATTCAGCGAAAACAAAGAAGTTAGGTGGGAGATAAACTGCCCGTAAAAGTCCGATTGGTGAGGGCTAATAATCAGTGAGAGATGAAGAAAACCCCCACTGATTAAAGTTTCACTTTATAGAAAGATACAGGTTGGGTGGGAAACAACGAATGTCTTAATTTGATGGCAATGTGATGATCTCCCTTATTGAAGAAGTGATAAAACGAGAATATGACAAATTTCATTAGATAAATTGTCAAATGAAATTCAAAATCATATTATAAATAATACTTATTTAGAATTATTATTTTGACGTATTTATTATCAGTTGGTATACTGGAAACAAATGTTCTTGAAAAAGATTCTCATTTCCGATATTGAGGTGAATATAAATGAATAAGAAGAAAATAGGTTTACTTGTGATGGCGTATGGGACGCCAGAGTCATTAGAGGATGTAGAGGCATATTATACGCATATACGTCACGGTCGCAAGCCGTCTCAAGAAGCGCTTGATGATCTAATTGGTCGCTATAAAGCAATAGGTGGTATTTCGCCACTTGCGAAAATTACAAAAGAACAAGCTAGAAAGCTAACAACTGAGTTAAATAAGTGTTTTTCAGAATATGAATTTGTATGCTATTTGGGACTAAAACATATCGCGCCTTTTATTGAAGATGCGGTGGAAGAGATGAAGCAGGATGGCATTGAGGAAGCGATCAGTATTGTATTAGCACCTCATTATTCAACCTTTAGTATTAAATCATACAATGATCGTGCAATAAGTGTGTCTAACAAAATAAATGGTCCCGTTATAAATTCGATTGAACAGTGGTACGAAGAACCGAAATTTATTGCGTATTGGGCAAACCAAATAAAAGAAACATTTACTAGAATTACAGACTGGGAGAAAGCTGTTGTCATTTTCTCGGCGCATAGTTTACCAGAGAAAATTATTGCTGCTGGCGATCCTTATGTGAAGCAACTACAGCATACAGCAGATTTAATTGCTGAAGCAGCAGAGATTCAAAATTATACAATTGGCTGGCAAAGTGCAGGTAATACACCAGATCCATGGATTGGACCAGATGTACAAGATTTAACAAAAGATTTATATGAAAAGTATGGTTATAACTCTTTCGTGTATTGTCCAGTTGGATTTGTGGCTGAGCATTTAGAAGTGCTGTATGACAACGATTATGAATGCAAAGTTGTGACTGATGAGTTAGGTGCGTCCTATTTCAGACCGGCTATGCCAAATGCACAGGAATCATTTATTGATTGTTTAGTAGAAATTGTTTCCAAAAAAGCGAATGAAATAATTGACAAAAAAGTAATTTTGAATAATAATTAATTTATAATAATTTTAAATAAGTAATTATTATTACAAAAAACAGGAGGTTCCCCTTGATGAATCCAAATAATCGCTTAACAACAAACCAAGGTGCTCCAGTAGGAGACAACCAAAATTCTCGTACAGCTGGTCGCCGTGGACCGGTATTATTAGAAGACTATCATTTAGTAGAAAAGCTTGCTCATTTTGATCGTGAACGTATTCCAGAGCGTGTGGTACATGCGCGTGGTGCGGGTGCTCATGGTGTTTTCGTAACGAAAAATAGCATGAAAGAATATACAAAAGCAGCATTTTTACAAAATGAAGGAACGGAAACACCTGTATTCGTTCGTTTCTCAACGGTTATTCATGGGCAAGGTTCTCCAGAAACAGCTCGTGACCCACGTGGTTTTGCTGTGAAGTTTTATACAGAAGAAGGAAACTATGATATCGTTGGTAACCATTTACCTGTTTTCTTCATTCGTGATGCAATTAAATTCCCTGACATGGTGCATTCTTTAAAACCAGCACCGGATACAAATATTCAAACGCCAGATCGTTACTGGGATTTCATGACATTGTCTCCAGAGTCTACACACATGATGACATGGGTATTCTCTGATTACGGAACTCCTGCCAACTATCGTCAAATGGAAGGTTTCGGTGTGCATGCGTTTAAATGGATTAATGCAGAAGGTAAAATTGTTTATATTAAATATCATTGGAAGCCGCAGCAAGATGTGCGTAATTTAAGTGCAAAAGAAGTGGTAGAAGTACAAGGGAAAGACTTCAACCATGCAACTCGTGATTTATTTGATGCGATTGAAAAAGGTAATTATCCAAAATGGGATCTTCACGTACAAGTAATGCAACTTGATGAAATGGATTCTTTAGATTTCGATCCGTTAGATCCAACAAAAGTTTGGCCAGAAGATCGCTTCCCATTAATGGAAGTAGGGACAATGACGTTAAATCGTAACCCGCAAAATTTCTTTGCAGAAGTAGAACAGGCTGCGTTTACGCCAAGTGCAACTGTACCTGGTATTGAACCATCTGAAGATAAATTATTACAAGGGCGTTTATTCTCTTATCCAGATACACAACGTTATCGTCTTGGTGCGAATTACTTACAAATTCCAGTAAACTGCCCATATGCAGCTGTTCGTAACCAACAACGTGATGGTGCAATGCAAATGAATCAACAACCATCAACAATTAACTACGAGCCAAGTCGTCATACAGAAAATCCAGTTGAAGATCCAGCATATCGTGATTCAACTATGAAGCTTGAAGGCTATGTATCTCGCGAAAAAATCGACAAACCAAACGACTTCAAGCAAGCGGGTGAGCGTTATCGTTCATTCTCTAAAGAAGAACAAGATAACTTAATCGCAAACTTAACAAATGATTTAAAAGATGTGCATGAGCAAACGAAATTACTTGCGATTTGCAACTTCTTCCGTGCAGATCGTGATTACGGTATGCGCTTAGCGAAAGCGTTGAACGTTGATATTTCGGCGTATGTAGGGAAACCTGCGAAGTAATAACAATGGGATAGCACCACAAAACCATCAAGCTAAAAGCTTGATGGTTTTGTTCTAGTTATATCCTATTATTTGTTGGTTTTATCCCGCATTAACGGACGGTAAGCCCTCCACCTCAATATTCAGAGAGAAACGAGGAAGATAGGTGGGGGATGAAGAAAACCCTACTGATGGAAGTTTGACTTTATAGCAATGGCATTTGAAGTAATAATAGTTATGCACCTTCTTATTGTTAGTAAAAACTTTAAGTGTAAGTGTTACCGTGCCTCTTTTTGGATTGCCATCCCCTCTATTGACTTTTCACTATACTCATAAGCCTTCTCCCCATGCATCGAAATATCCAGTCCCATTTGCTCCTCATGCTCATGTACGCGAACAGGAAGGAAGAAGTTAATCGCTTTAATAATGGCGTACGTCATGACAATTGTAAAAGCGTATGTCGCTCCAATTGCGATCAGTTGTTTCCAAAGGAGAGCGGCATTTCCGTAAAATAATCCGTCAGCGCCACCGCTATTTACAGAAGTTGTTGCAAATAGTCCGGTTGCAATACCGCCCCATGTACCACCGATGCCGTGACATCCGAATGCATCAAGTGCATCATCATATCCAAGTTTATGTTTTAAAAAGAAGACAGCTCCGAAGCAAAGAACGCCTCCGATTGCTCCGATTAAAAGAGCGGAGAAAGGAGTGACGAATCCGCAAGCTGGTGTAATCGCGACTAGGCCTGATACGGCACCGCAAGCTGCTCCCATTACAGTCGGTTTTGATTGGAAGAACCACTCTGCTAGGATCCATGTTAAAGCAGAAGCGGCTGCAGCGGTATTTGTATTAATGAAGGCAGTCAGTGCTACGTCGTTTAGTGTAAGGGCACTGCCGACGTTAAAGCCGAACCATCCAAACCATAATAAGCCTGCGCCTAAAATGGTAAATGGTAAATGATGAGGGGAAGATCCGTTTAAGTCTTTTCGTTTACCTAGGAAGATGGCCAATACAAGCCCAGCAACTCCTGAAGTGATATGGACAACGTTACCACCAGCGAAATCTAATGCACCGAGTTCGCGAAGCCATCCGCCAACGCCCCATACCCAGTGAGCAACAGGGTTATAAACGATTGTCGTCCAAAGAAGAATGAAAATAAGAAAAGCAGAAAATCGCATTCGTTCAGCGAAAGCTCCTGAAATTAATGCTGGAGTTAAGATTGCAAACATGAGTTGAAACATCATAAATAAATTGTGTGGAATAGTAGCGGAGTAGTCTGGATTTGGTGTAAAAGTTACATTTTGTAAGCCGAACCAATCTAATGTACCAATGATGCCGTTCCAATCTGGGCCGAATGATAAAGAATAGCCGATAAAAATCCATTGGATAGAAACAATCGCCATCGCGCTATAGCTATGCATGGTTGTACTCAGTACGTTTTTGCTACGAACCATCCCGCCGTAAAAAAGTGCCAAACCTGGCGTCATAATCATGACCATTACTGTCGCTAAAAATAAAAACACAGTATCTCCCATATTCATTCTTTTCCCCTCCTATAATGTTATAAAATATTACATTTAATGTTATGTTTCATATCATATTCAATAATTAATAAAAAATCAACACATTTTTCAGAAAATTTAAAACAACATGTAAGGAAATCTAACATGTTGTTTGTGTAAGTGCGGTTTGTTGAGAAAATTGATATACTATTCTTATAATTCGAAAGAAGTTGGGGGATATTCTGTGAAGAAGATGTGGAGAAGAGGAGTGTTGATTTGTTTTTGTATGATATTTTGCTTATTAGAGCCTGTTCATACATTAGCGGAAGAAAAAAGAGAATGGCAAGACGAAGTGATTTATTCTATAATGGTTGATCGTTTTAATAATGGAGATGCGAAAAATGATAAACAGCTTGATGTGGGGAATTTAGAGGGCTATCAAGGAGGAGATATACAAGGAATTATAAAGCGGGTGGATTACATAAAGGACATGGGATTTACCACGATTATGCTTTCACCAATTTTTAAAAGTGACACGTATGATGGAGAAGGTGCTGTTGATTTTCGAAAGGTGAATGAACATTTTGGCACGTTACAAGATGTAAAACAGCTCGTGCAAGAAGCGCATAAACGGGATATGAAAGTCGTGTTGCAATTTGTTATAGATAAAGAGCAAGAACAGCTTATTGATTCGATCAAGTGGTGGATGAAAGAAGCGGATATAGATGGAAGTTATCTTTTCCACAGTAAAGAAATATCTCGTACTTATTTAAATGAAGTAAAACAAAGTGTTCAAGGAATTAAAAAAGATTTCCTCGTTATGACTGATGGGGATGAGGATATACATAATGAGTACCATAAGCACATAACAGATGTATTTTCAAAACCAGATACCTCTATTAAACCTTTGTATGAAGCTAGTTTAATAGATGATGATAAAGTAATAAGTGCTTTTTTAGACAATCAAGACACAAAGCGATTTGTCCGAATTGCGAAAGAGAATGAACAGTATCCACCAGCACGTTTAAAACTCGCGCTCGCGTATTTATATACATCACCAGGAGTGCCAATTATTTACTATGGAACGGAAATTGCGCTTGATGGCGGGGATGTACCGGATAATCGCCGGTTAATGGATTTTAAAACTGATGAAAAGTTTTTACAATATGTAACGAAATTAGGAGAGATTCGTCAGAAATTCCCATCTCTCCGCCGCGGAACATTTGAGTTGTTATATGATAAGGCTGGGATGAGTGTACTAAAAAGAACATATCAAGATGAAGTGACACTTGTTGCGATTAACAACACGAAAGAGACGCAAAAAGTTTCGCTTTCGGCAAGTGAGATGAAGGAAAATCAAGAATTAAAGGGATTATTGGAAGATGAAATCATCAGAGAAGAAGATGGGAATTATTATCTCGTATTAAAACGGGAAGAAGCGAATGTATATCAAGCTAGAGAAAAAACGGAGATTAACTGGGTGTTTGTATCTTTATTAGTCTTAGTAAATGTTTTGTTTATTGCATTTTTAATTGCTGTAAAGAAACGGAAGAAATCATGAGAATGGTATTTTTTTAGTGCGCTGCATATTGGATATAACTCCATTTTGATTTTTCGGCGTATAAGTCGCTGCTACGAAGAAAAAAGGTGATCTGCACTCATTTTCTCCTTTTGTTTTTACTTGGCATGGGGATAAAAAAGGTCCTGCTCGCTTCTATGCATGGCCGGACGCTCTCTCCCTCCTAAAAAGAAAGGTTTTCTATCAGTTTTTTAATCGATAGTTACTGTTGAATGGTTAATATATTGAAAACATCGCTAAAAAGAAAAAATCCTCCGAGTAGAGGATTTTTTTCTTTTTAGCGATAGTTGATAAATTGTACGTCAATTGGTAAATCAGCGCCGCGAATTGCTGAAATGACTGCTTGTAAGTCGTCACGGCTTTTTCCAGTTACACGTACTTGATCATCTTGTACTTGTGTTTTTACTTTTAATTTTAAGTCTTTAATAATGTTGTTAATTTTCTTAGCGTTATCTTTATCGATACCTTGTTGCAGTGTTGCGCGTTGACGCACTGTGTTACCAGCAGCACTTTCTACTTTTCCGTAGTCTAAGTTTTTAATTGGTACTTCGCGTTTAACTAGTTTTGAAATAAGAACGTCTTTTACTTGCTCTAATTTAAATTCATCATCAGAAGTTAAAACGATTACTTCTTTTTCTAATTTAATATCACTTTTACTTCCTTTAAAGTCATATCGATTTTGAATTTCTTTTAATGCGATGTTAATAGCATTTGTTACTTCTGGTAATTCTACTTTTGAAACGATGTCAAAAGAACTGTCTTTTGCCATAGTAAGCACCTCCAAATTAAATTCCATCTTCTATTATAGTGAATTTTGGAGAGTTGGACAAATAAAGGAAAATTCGTGTTATAATGAAGCTTTCTTTGGAATGATAAAAATATACTTTATATATAGAAGGGAATTAAAATATATGTATTTACAGCCAGGATCGATTGAGCAGGTAACTGTTTTACGTGAAACGGAAATTGGATATATGGTCGGATTTGACGACGAGGATGGTTATGAAGAAGTATTTCTACATAAAAATGAAGTAGCGGGAGAAATCGAAGAAGGCGATGAGATTGATGTATTTTTATACCTTGATCATAAAGAACGAATTTCTGCTACAATGAAGACGCCGGTAATTACAGTACATGACTGGAACTGGGTAAAAGTTGTAGAAGTAAAACCTGATCTAGGTGTGTTCGTTGATATCGGTGTTTCTAAAGATATCTTAATCCCAGCTGATGAATTTCCGATTTATACACCGGTTTGGCCAGAAGAGGGCGACGAATTGTACTGTACATTAAAATTAACAAATCGAGGTCGTTTAATTGCTCTTCCAGCAAGAGATTCAGATATGCAGGAAATTATCGTTGATGCAACGCCATCTATGCGTAATAAAAATGTGAATGGACGCGTGTATCGCTCGCTTCAAGTTGGTTCGTTTGTATTAACGGATGAACATTTCCGTGCCTTTTTACATCATACAGAAAGAAAAGAACAAGTTCGCATTGGTGAGCGTGTAACAGGCCGTATTATTGATGTGAAAGATGATGGTACGATTAATATTTCACTTCTTCCACGTAAAGAAGAGGGAATGGAAGATGACGCTGCGGTGATTTATGAGTATATGGAGAGCCGCGGAGGAGCAATGCCGTTTTGGGATAAGAGTCATCCAGAAGATATTAAAGAGCGTTTTAATATGAGTAAAGCAGCGTTTAAACGTGCACTTGGTAAGTTGATGAAAGAAGAGAAGGTTTATCAAGAAGAAGGTTGGACGTACTTCAAGAAATAATAAAAAATCCGAACAGGCATGAGCTTGTTCGGATTTTTTATTATTGTGCCTGTTGTTCCGAAAGACGAGAGAACGTATCTTTCAAATCATTATCTTTTACTTTAATATCAGCTTTTTTGAATTCGTCTAACAATATTTGTTGACCAGTAGTTTGATCTGCTAACCGCTCTTCTTCTAGATTTTTACGAATGGAATCTTTCACTTCATCATATGGTTTTAATTCTTTTTTATCAGTAAGTTTAATAATGTGATAGCCGTGTGATGATTTGATAGGTTTACTAATTTCACCGACATTTAATTTGTAAGCAGCCTCTTCAAATTCAGATACCATCTTACCTGGACCAAAGTATCCAAGGTCTCCGCCATTTTCTTTTGAACCTGGGTCCTCAGAGTGTTGTTTTGCTAATTCTTCAAATGAAGCACCCTCATCTAGTTGCTTCTTAATGTCATTTGCTGTTTTTTCATCATTTACTAAAATGTGACTGGCTTTAATTTCAGGTTTATAGTTAGCTTTTACATCTTTCTCTGTAACAGTTTTCTTAATGGCTTTGTCCATTGCTAATTTGAATCTAATTTGATTTTTAAAGTCGTCTTCATCTTTTAAACGATTGCTTTCTAATACCGTTTTGAATTGATCACCGAACTGCTCTTTTGCCTTTTTTAACTCTTTATCGACTTCATCATCAGATACTTTATATTTTTTTGTCATGATATCTTGCGCCATCATTTCATATAACATATCTTTTCCGTACCGTTCTTTTAATTGCTTGTCAAAATCACCTTTTGTAATGGTTGAGACTTTTGATGTTGCAAGTGTCTCCGAGCTATCTTTTGGACCGCAAGCAGATAGCATTAACGTTCCGAGTGCAGCTGTTGCTATCCATAATTGTTTTCTTTTCATATTAACACCTCATCTAATTATGTTGATATTATTGTAAAATAGTGAAGTGAACATGAAGTGAATTTGATATGTTTTTTGTGAAATAAAGTGAAACTTTAATCAGTGAGGGTTTTCTTCATCCCCCACTGATTATTAGTTGAACGAATCGGGCTTTTACGGGCAGTTGATCCTCCGCCTAAATTCCTTGCTTTCGCTGAACTTTGAGGTGAGGATCTTACTGCCCGTTAATGCGGGATAAAAAAGTACATCAACAAGATTGTTGATGTACGAAATAATTAAAGGTGATCTGTTTTTTTAGAATATGCACGTTTGCCTTGCTGGATATTTTTTTGTTCTTGTTCATTTTTCACTGTACGCTTTGCGTTATTATCGCGTGCTTTTTTGTCGTTATCGCTCGTATGTGGCATACGTCTCAACTCCATTTCTAAACAGTTGTACGTTTATCATTTCCATTTTCGTAAAGACTATGTATACAATGTAATCGTAAATGCATTATCTATAAAGGTGGATGGGATATGGACTTAAAATTAAATTATGCTGAATTAACGAAAAAACTGATTGTTGTTATCATTGCGGGATTATTAAATGCAATTGGAATGAATTTATTTTTAACGCCAGCAAAAGTATATGCGAGTGGTTTCGCGGGATTATCTCAATTGCTTTCGCAAGTATTAGGTGATTTTGCATCCATTCATATATCGACAGGGGTACTTTTTGCTTTATTTAATATTCCGGTTGTTATTTTAGCATGGAAAAAGGTCGGAAAAGCGTTTACGTTATTTAGTTTTTTATGTGTTGTATTTATGACGCTATTTTTAGAAATTGTACCAGTGAAAGCTGTTTCAAATGATATTATATTAAACGCCATTTTTGGAGGGCTTATTTCAGCAATAGGAGTCGGAATTGCTTTGAAATGGGGGGCGTCCACAGGTGGTTTAGATATCATCGCAATGATTTTATCAAAAGTGAAAGATAAGCCGGTTGGAACGTATTTCTTTTTCTTTAATGCAATTATCATCATTGCAGCTGGTTATATGTACGGTTGGGAAAAAGCGTTATATACATTAGTAACGTTGTATGTGTCAACACGGATTATCGATGCGATTCATACACGTCATGTGAAAATTACAGCGTTTATCGTTACGAAAAATGGTGTCGATGTAAGGAAGGCGATACAATCTCGTTTAGTAAGGGGGATTACCACTGTACCAGCTACAGGGGCATATACAAATGAAAATAAAGAAATGCTCATGATTGTCATTACCCGTTATGAGCTATATGAACTAGAAAGAATTATTAAACAAGTAGACCCTGGTGCATTTACAAATGTGGTTCAAACAGTCGGTGTTTTTGGATTGTTTCGAAAAGATTAAAGAGGACCAATTTGGTCCTCTTGTTTTAATGTGTGCTAGTAATGTTTTGTAGTTGCTGTTGCATTTCGCGTAATTGGACCTTTTCAGCAGTTGAAGAATTGGCATAAGCGGATTGCAAAGCATTTTTTGCTCTATAAACGAGTTCCTGTTGCTGGGTGCCGCTTGAACAAGAAACGGCGTCAGAAACAGCATCTCGCGCTTGCCTAAATAATAAGTTACCCATTTAAACCCCTCCGAGAGAAGAGTTGTTTCGTTCTTTTTCTGCATCAGCTAATGTACCGCGGTACGGGAATCTTTCAGCATGCTTCATAACAGCATCGGCCCCTTGTTGGGTGAAACGTTTTGATTTGTTCTTTTTACCCATTCGTAATTCCCCCTTTTTTAGCAGAAAACAACTGACACATCGCTGTGTCTGGTTATAGTATGAACGTTTTGCGCCAAACTATAAGTAGGGAATTTTTAGATTACAATCCAAGAACCTCTTCTAAATAAAGAGCGATGCCGTCTTCTTCGTTTGTTAATGTCGTGTGGTTTGCTAATGATTTTAATTCAGGGATAGCATTTCCCATGGCAATGCCGTGGCCTGCGTATTCAATCATCTCAAAATCATTATCTTCGTCACCGAAAGCGATGATTCGTTCTTGTGGAATGTTATAATAGCTAGAAACTTTTTGAAGTCCGATTGCTTTATTAAGACCGCTTTTTACAATTTCAATAATCGGCCAAGGAGCACCCCATTTACGGTGATCAATCACTTCGGCATGCATATCTGTTAAATGCTGACGAATAGCGGTTGATTGTTCATCCAGTGCATCAATTAATAAGCATGTTGGATGATCTTGTAAAATGTTTAGTAAATCTCCTGTGAAGATATTTGGAGAGCCAAATTCAAATATATGCTTTTTATCCTCATCAATTTCGCGAACATATACATCGTCAATTACTTCGGCGTAAATGTTTTTTACGCCAAAATCAAAGCAAGCGCGAACAATTTCTTGTGCAGTGGAAAGTTCAAGAGGAGAATGGTGTGTTCCCCAATTCGCATCAAGCGGGTGATGAACATAAGCACCGTTAAAGTTAACGATAGGTGTGTTCAAACCAAGTTCTTTATAATAAGCGTGACTGGCACGAAATGGACGCCCTGTTGAGATGACAACAACATGCCCTTGTTCTTTTGCTTTTTCAATTGTGTTCTTTGTTCGAGTGGAAATAATTTTATTGTCAGTAAGTAAAGTTCCGTCTAAATCCAATGCGATTAAATGTTGTTTTTTCATGTTTTCACCTCTTATGAAAATTTTTTTGTTTCTATCTGTATTTCCGTTGTAATATGCAGAAATAAGAGGTTGGAAAGTGTATAGAGAAACAACCATGAATGGAAGTTTCATTATATATTCATCTTACGTCGAGAAACGTGTTAGTGTCCACTATTTCCTACTAAAAATCAGAAAAGTCAATGATTTTTTCGAAAGTTCAAATAATGTTTCTTTCATTTTGTACAATTTGTGAAAAGGGTTACATTGCGCGCGCAGCAAGACGTATAATGAAAACGTAATCTTCTCGTATATGTTTGACTCTCCTTTGGAACTGGCCTAGAATAGGTCGGTTTCTTTTTTTTCAACAAAAGCTACTTTTTCTCCTGCTTTATCATGTAAATTCATACATGTGAACGGCAATAAAAAATATGACTTGTTTCCTAAACATAACAGAAAGGCTTTTTCAAAAATGGACATACTAACGGTGTAAAGATGTCATGGAAGGAGAATGAAGATGGGACAAAATCACAGGTTTCGTTCTGGACAGAAAGCACCGAATGATGGAATATATGTAGAAATTGGTGAAACAGGGAGTATGGTTAAAGATCCACAAATGGTGAAACTAACTGCCGGTGAAAGGTTTCCTGAAAATACGAATCATAATCGTCAGTGGACATATAAAAGAAAACCGTAAGAGAAGCCGCAATTTATATTGCGGCTTTTGTGATTGGAGAGCAGGGGATAAGAGGAGAATCTGATGTATGATATACATAATTTTTTGGAAGCTAATTTGAAATTCATAATCAAATTCATTGTATAAAAAAGACAATTGACGTATAATCAAATTAAAGGTCAAAGAAAGTCAAACTTTTGGAGGGACTGTAAAGATGGACTTAAATCAAATGACGACGAAAACACAAGAAGCGATTATGAGTGCTCAATCTTTAGCGGTATCTCATCATCATCAAGAAGTAGATACTGTTCATCTATTACTTGCATTGCTGCAGCAACAAGATGGATTAGCAGTACGTATTTTTCAAAAAATGAATGTCAATATAGAACAATTAACGAAAGAAGTAGAAAGATTGCTTCAAAAAAAGCCGTCTGTTACAGGAAGTGGTGTAGAAGCTGGCAAAGTGTATGTGACAAATGCTTTAGGGCAACTACTTGTAAAGGCCGAGGCGGAGGCAAAAAAACTGCAAGATGAATATATTTCAGTGGAACATGTATTGCTCGCATTTTGTGAGGAAAAAGGTGATGTAAATTATATATTTACAAACTTTCGTATTACAAAGGATACATTATTACAGTCTTTAATGGAAGTTCGGGGGAATCAGAGAGTGACTAGTCAAAATCCAGAAGTAACATATGAAGCGTTAGAAAAATATGGTCGTGATTTAGTGGCGGAAGTAAGACAAGGGAAAATTGATCCGGTCATTGGGCGGGATAGCGAGATTCGCCGAGTTATTCGCATTCTTTCTCGTAAAACAAAAAATAATCCTGTTTTAATTGGAGAACCAGGCGTTGGGAAAACTGCAATTGTTGAAGGATTAGCACAACGAATCGTGCGAAAAGATGTGCCAGAAGGATTAAAAGATCGAACAATCTTTGCATTAGATATGAGTGCGCTTGTCGCAGGTGCAAAGTTCCGTGGTGAATTTGAGGAACGTTTGCAAGCTGTTTTAAATGAAATTAAAAAAAGTGAAGGGCGTATTTTATTATTTATTGATGAACTTCATACTATTGTGGGTGCTGGTAAAACAGAAGGAGCAATGGATGCTGGGAATATGTTAAAACCAATGCTTGCGCGTGGGGAACTTCACTGTATTGGAGCAACTACCTTAGATGAGTATCGAAAATATATTGAGAAAGATCCAGCGCTAGAACGTCGTTTCCAACAAGTGTTAGCAGAAGAACCGACTGTAGAAGATACGATTTCTATTTTACGTGGTTTAAAAGAGCGCTTTGAAATTTATCATGGTGTAAATATTCATGACCGTGCGATTGTAGCGGCGTCTGTATTGTCTGATCGATATATATCTGATCGTTTCTTGCCAGATAAAGCAATTGACCTTGTCGATGAAGCGTGCGCAACAATTCGAACAGAAATCGATTCTATGCCAACGGAATTAGATGAAGTAACGCGCCGTATTATGCAGCTGGAAATTGAAGAAGCTGCTTTAGGAAAAGAAACGGATCGTGGTAGTCAAGAACGACTAAAAACATTGCAACGTGAATTATCTGATTTAAAAGAAGTTGCAAATGGAATGCGAGCGCAGTGGCAAAAAGAAAAAGAAGAAATTCATAAAGTTCGTGATTTACGTGAACATCTGGAACGTCTGCGTCGTGAATTAGAAGAAGCAGAAGGAAATTATGATTTAAATAAAGCAGCTGAGCTTCGTCACGGTAAAATTCCAGCAATGGAAAAAGAGTTAAGAGAAGCTGAAGAAGCGGGAACGCATAATGGACAGGAAAATCGTCTATTGCGTGAGGAAGTCAGTGAAGAAGAGATTGCCAATATTGTTTCACGCTGGACAGGAATTCCAGTTGCGAAACTTGTTGAAGGAGAGCGTGAAAAATTACTACGCCTAGAGCAAATTTTATCAGAGCGTGTGATTGGGCAAGATGAGGCAGTTAGTCTTGTGGCAGATGCCGTTCTTCGGGCACGCGCGGGTATTAAAGATCCAAATCGCCCAATCGGTTCGTTCATTTTCTTAGGACCTACAGGTGTCGGGAAAACAGAGCTTGCAAAAACCTTAGCGCAATCTTTATTCGATAGTGAAGAACAAATCATTCGTATTGATATGTCTGAGTATATGGAGAAACATGCTGTGTCTCGTTTAATTGGAGCTCCTCCTGGATATGTAGGTTATGAGGAAGGTGGACAATTAACAGAGGCGGTACGCCGTAAACCGTATTCCGTTATTTTATTAGATGAAATTGAAAAAGCACATCCAGAAGTATTTAACATTTTATTACAAATGTTAGATGATGGACGTATTACAGATTCACAAGGACGGACAGTAGATTTCAAAAATACAGTTATTATTATGACATCAAATATTGGTTCAGGGTATTTATTAGAAGGTTTACAAGAAGATGGTACAATTAAAGAAGAATCAAGAGATCTTGTTATGGGGCAGCTTAGAGGACATTTCCGCCCAGAATTTTTAAACCGTGTGGATGAAATTATTTTATTTAAACCACTTACAACAAATGAAATTAAAGGAATTGTTGATAAAATTGTAAAAGAATTGCAAGGACGTCTAGTAGATCGTCATATATCAGTGGAATTAACAGAAGCAGCAAAAGAATTTGTTGTGGAATCTGGGTTTGATCCGATGTATGGAGCGCGTCCATTAAAAAGATATGTGCAGCGTCAAATTGAAACGAAATTAGCAAGGGAATTAATTGCAGGGACAATTACTGATAATAGTCACGTAGTTGTTGATGTACAAAATAATGAACTAGTTGTTCATGTAGAGTAAAAAAAGAGTTCGGATTACATCCGAACTCTTTTTTTATTAGTGTTGTTCTACTGGTTCGTTTGGAATTGCTGCTGCAATTGCCATTACAAGTACAGCAAGAACAACTGAGAAAATAGACGCTTGTTGGAAATCGTATGTACCGCCAGTCATAGAGCTAATTACATAGCTCA
The DNA here is from genome assembly GCF_017498755.1 of Bacillus sp. XF8. Lineage (NCBI taxonomy): Bacteria > Bacillati > Bacillota > Bacilli > Caryophanales > Bacillaceae > Bacillus > Bacillus sp. XF8. The sequence continues at coordinate 19,289 of NZ_JAGDQK010000001.1, forward strand.
TCATATGCACAAGCATAAACGACCAAATAAATGCCCAAATTACACGCATCTTTTCACACCCCTATTCGTTCAATCTGTCCTTATTGTAACACAATTGAAAAAAGAATATAGAAAAAATATTTGTAGATTTTTCAACGCAAATTTGTATTCTGCTCATACATTATAAAGGAGTAGTTTTATGTTTAGAAAATAAGGCGGGAGAATGATGAGTGTTACGGAACGTTTTTTTTACTTAGAACAAGAACCATGTGTTATTTATTTACCAGAGAAGCCCAATGGATTTGGTGTCATGCTTCTTGGTGATTACAATTATTTTATTGAGAATAGTACAAGTTTGTGGACGCAGCATGCGGGGCGCGCTCACTTTCTAAATGGGCTGATAGAGAGTGGGTATACGGTTTTTTCATCTAATTTATATGGGAGACACTGGGGGAATGATCAAGCGGTTCGTTTAGCAAAGCGCTTATATCATGTTGTTATGAGAAAAGAAACATTAAATGAGAAAATTCATATCATTGCAGATGGAATGGGCGCGCTTGTGGCTCTTGAAATGATGAATCAGTACCCAGAATGTGTTCGATCTGTAGTGATGCTGGCTCCGTGCCTAGATTTGCCTGCGCATGTGGAATTTGAAAAAGAGCATAAATTTTTCTATAAAAGGTTAGTGAGAGAGTTAGTGCTTGCGTATGATGTGAAGGAAGCGCAGCTAGAAGCGAAAATTGCTAAGAAGTCATTTTCTTATTTACCTTCTTGTGTGCCTGTGAAAATATTTGTATCTACACAAGAACAAAAAGCGCGTAAGCAATTGTTACGTGAATATGAAAAAAAGCGAATAAATGAGAATTGTGAGACATCACTATCGTTTCATTTACAGCATGTGAAATATAAAATGGTTCAACATACATGTCGTTTCTTTAAAAAATATGAAGAAGATTTATGAAGCTCCAATATACATAGATGAGGAGCTGTTTGTTTAGAGAAAGAAAGGGTTGGTGACATGAAGCGCGTATTTATTATAGGGGCACTTTCATTTGTAGGTTATCATCTTGTAAATAAAATGCTTGCAGAAGAAGTAGAAGTATATGGCCTTGATTTTGCTGATCTGGAAAGTATGTCAAAAGTAAGTGAAGAAAAGTTATTTTTAATTGGACGGAATGATTTGTTTACTTATTCGTCTATAAGAGATGAAGACGGATGGAAGACGATTGAAATTGATAATTTTGATGTGGTTTACTTTTGTTTATGTGAACCGAACAGGCAAAGCGGATTTCGGAATGAACGAATCATTTTACAATATTTGAAGCGTGTTATTCATATGTGCGAAAGAAAACAAGTAAAGCTAAATGTACTTTCTTCTATTGAAGTAGCGAATGTGCAAGATCAATCTGAAAATAAACGATTATTTATGAAAGTAGAGGAAGAAGTGGAGAAGGCGAATATTCATTATAGTATACTTCGTGTTCCAACTTTATACGGACCGTGGCAGCCTTCCTTTATGACATATCACAGGCTTATTCTTTCTGAAATTATGGAGAAGGAATGTCCGCTTGTTCAAAATGAAAATGGAGCGGACCTTCTTTATGTAGAGGATGTGTGTGAATATTTATGGGAAAAAGGCAAAACAATAGAAAATTTAGGTGTATATAATATGGTCAGTGGTAAAAAAAATCTATGGGAAAAAGGAATTACCCTTTTAAATGCCGAGGATAAAGTAGAAAAAACTGTTAAAGAAGTGAAAAGAGAAGAGATAAAGAGTATCTGTATTGTGAAAAATACACCGTTAGAATATGGTTTAAATAAACAACTGAGACATTTAAAACGATATAAAGAGTTATACGAAGAACACAACATATGTTAAACTATACAAATATAAATTGAAAAACCGATATAAAACTTTTTTTAGGTGGGAGAGATGCATAGAAGCCATACCCCATACCAAGTTAAAAACAAAGAGAGAACACGAGTGCAAGTCACCTTTTGTTTTGTAGCACCGACTTATATGTTGAAAAATCAAAAGGAATTTATATAGTGTAGAAGTAAGGAGATTAGTGCTCCTTTGATGGAAAGGATGAAGAAATATGAACGAAAAAAATATGCAGTTTTTACAAATCGCTATGAAACATCTGCCGGAAGCAAAGGCTATTTTGGATGATAATGGGATTGCGCTTGATATGGAAAAAGCGCAACCAGTACTAGAGTTATTAATAAAAGTAATGAATGAAGCATATGAGCTTGGAAAAGCGGAAAGATAAGGTCGACAATATGTCGGCTTTATTTTTTTACTTAGAAATATATTCTAGACAAATAAACATTTATGTTTTAGAATTAGTACCAAGTCATAATAATTGATATAAAACGGAGGGCTGCGGTGTGAACGTAGGCATTTTAGGAATCGGGAGATATGTGCCAGAAAAAGTAGTCACAAATCACGACTTAGAGAAAATCATGGATACATCCGATGAATGGATTCGTACAAGAACGGGAATTGCAGAGAGACGCATTGCCGATGATACAATAAATACTTCATATATGGCAGTAGAAGCTGCTAAGAAAGCACTTGAAGATGCAGGGATTAGCGGAGAACAAATTGATCTTATTTTAGTTGCGACGGTAACGCCAGATCGTTCTTTTCCAGCGGTTGCTTGCGTTATTCAAGAACAAATTGGTGCGAAGCATGCAGCGGCGATGGATTTAAGTGCGGCATGTGCTGGGTTTATGTACGGAATGATTACAGCGCAGCAATTTATTCAAACTGGAACTTATAAAAACATACTAGTAGTTGGTAGTGATAAATTATCTAAAATTGTAGATTGGAACGATCGCAATACAGCAGTGCTATTTGGAGATGGAGCAGGTGCTATTGTAATGGGAGCCGTTTCAGAAGGAAAAGGCATTCTTTCATTTGAATTAGGAGCGGATGGAAGTGGTGCTAAACACCTTTATCAAGATGAATATGTTATGATGAATGGAAGAGAAGTCTTTAAATTCGCTGTTCGTCAACTTGGTGATTCTTGTCTTCGTGTTGTAGAAAAAGCAGGTCTTACGAAAGAAGATGTGGATTTTTTAGTTCCTCATCAAGCAAATATTCGTATTATGGAATCGGCGAGAGAAAGATTAGGTTTACCGCAAGAAAAAATGAGTACAACAATAGAGAAGTTTGGAAATACGTCAGCTTCTTCGATTCCGATTGCTATGGTAGAGGAATTACAAAATGGACGTATCCAAGATGGTGATGTAATCATATTAATTGGTTTTGGCGGCGGATTAACCTGGGGAGCAGTTGCTCTTCGTTGGGGTAAATAAGGACTGAGAGAAAAAGGAGTGTATTTTGTATGGGAAAGAAGCGTGTCGTAATTACAGGATTAGGAGCTGTCACGCCGATTGGAACGGATGTTGAAACAGCTTGGAATAACATTAAAAATGGTGTATCTGGAATCGGACGTATTACACGCATAGATCCAGAATTATTTCCTGCAAAAGTAGCAGCAGAAATTAACGACTTTGAAGTCGAGAAATATATTGAGAAAAAAGAAGCGCGTCGTATGGACCGTTTTACGCAATATGCTGTAGCAGCAGCGAAAATGGCCGTTGAAGATGCGAAATTAGAAATTACAGAAGAAAATGGTCCGCGCATTGGTGTATGGGTAGGATCTGGTATTGGTGGTATGGAAACATACGAGGAACAATTTAAAATCTTTACAGAAAAAGGACCGCGCCGCGTTAGTCCGTTTTTCGTACCAATGATGATTCCTGATATGGCTGCTGGCCAAGTGTCGATTGCAACAGGTGCAAGAGGAATTAATACTTGCTCTGTAACAGCTTGTGCATCAGGAGCAAACTCAATCGGTGATGCTTTTAAAGTCATTCAGCGTGGTGACGCAGATGCGATGATTACAGGCGGAGCAGAAGCACCGTTAACACATATGGCTTTTGCAGGATTCAGTTCAGCTAAGGCGTTAACATTTAATGAAGATCCAGCAACTGCTTGTCGTCCATTCGATAAAAATCGTAGTGGATTTGTAATGGGAGAGGGCGCAGGTATTCTTATACTTGAAGAGTTAGAACATGCATTAGCACGTGGTGCGCGTATTTATGCTGAAATTGTTGGATATGGTGCAACAGGTGATGCGTTCCATATTACAATGCCTGCTCCTGGCGGTGAAGGCGGCGTTCGTGCGATGCGTCAAGCATTAGCAGATGCAGGTCTTCAGCCTGAGGATATTGATTATATTAATGCACATGGTACAAGTACAGATGCAAATGAGAAATACGAAACAATGGCGATTAAAGAAACATTTGGTGAACATGCATATAAAGTGGCGATTAGCTCTACAAAATCAATGACTGGACACTTATTAGGCGCAGCTGGTGCTGTTGAGGCGATTTTCTCTGTTAAATCTATTACAGATGGAGTGATTCCGCCAACAATCAACTATGAAACACCAGATCCAGAATGTGATTTAGATTACGTACCAAACAAAGCGAGACATCAAGAAGTACGCACTGTTTTAAGTAACTCATTAGGATTCGGTGGTCATAACGCAGTATTAGTATTTAAAGCATATAAATAATTGTAGTAAGAGGGTGTTTTGAGAAGTAGCAAAGGGGCTATTTCTTAAAACACCCTTTCTTTTTTTTGGGGGGGAGAGAGCGTCCGTCCGTGCGAGCGGTCAGAGCCTTTTTGAGCCCCATGCCGTATGAAGACAGAAGGAGGGAATGAGTGGGGGATCTGCTTTTGAAAAAAGTGTAAAACAGCATGACTTTATTTTAGTCCCATATTTTAGAAATGAAGCTAATCCCCCAAAGTATGTATGCAAGTTGCGTTACGATGTACATTGAAAATTCAAAACCGGAAAGTTTTCTTTTTAGTTTCATTTTCCTTAAATACAAGTAAAAACAAAATGTAGATAACACTAGTAATAATTGAGAAATTTCATTTATGTTTTCTAATATATTAATATAAAATCAACCCCTTACATAAAATTGTAGGATACACTCCAAGCATATCATAAAAACCATTTCATTTAACATAAATTTCCACATTATCACTTCGCTTTCGTTCTTTTTGTTGCATACATATAGAAGGAAGGGGGGAGTGAAGATGGGGATTATTCAAACGGCAGATTGGTTACATCTTTACTATGGACGTCCAGAAAAACTTTGCGAGAAGTTTACAAAATACATTCCATTGCCAAAAGAAAGATTGTACCGTTTTTTAATTTCTAAAGGTATGTACCGTCCGGTATTAGATGGAGAAAAAGAAATTGGACAGTTAGAGGAAAGGCAGATTTGGAAAGAGCTTGCCAAGGAGTATGAAGAACTTAAGGATTGGTTACAAGGCCCGGATGTTCCTGTCTTTATTTTATTATCAGATCCATATAATCGTACTGTACAAGCGGAATATAACGGGAAAGCTGGCTTAACAATGCGTCATGTGATTTTTTTGTTTGTATGCGGACGAAATACAGCGAAAGAATTAAAAGCATTACTTACGCATGAATATCATCACATATGTCGGTTACACCAAATTGAAAAGAAAGAAAAGGACTATACATTACTTGATACGATTATTATGGAGGGATTAGCAGAGCAAGCGGTGTACGAAAGACACTCAGAAGTGAATTATGCACCGTGGACATCATACTATACAAAAAAGGAAGCGGTTCATTATTGGGAGAAGGTTGTAAAAAAGAAAAAGGATATTAAGAGAGGAACAAGGGAGCATGATTGTTTACTAAATGGAATGCAAATGTACCCAAAGATGCTTGGATATGGCGTCGGATTTCATATTGTAAAAGATTGTGTGGAGTTTGAAAAAGACAATACGCTTTCTTTATTATCTATGGATGCCATACGTATATTAAATAAAGCGAATGCGTTTACTGCTTAAGATCCTTAATTAGAAATAGGTGATGAATAGAAAAAACTTGGCGCTGCCAAGTTTTTTTGCATGATGAAAATGAAAGTAAGAAGTAGTGAAGAAATAATATATAACGAGAGAAAACCTAATTTTCAGGTGGAAGAGAGCGTCCGTCCGAGCGTAGGAGCGGTCAGTGCTTTTTTCGCCGTGCCGTGTGAAGACAGAAGGAGGAAATGAGTGGAAGTCTGTTATTGTTTTCATAGCCGCGACTTATATGTCGGAAAATCAAAATGGATATATGTGTAGAATATATTTCCTTTAATGGAATAAAATCTACAAAAAATGAACATAATGAGATGTACAAACAGTAGTGAAGTGAGGGGTAGAAAATGTTATATCTACATGATGTATGGGTAAATTGGTTTGAAGGTGAAGAAAATGGGTATAACGTTTGTCATTTTTACGAATGGCGGAAGGATGATACGATCGAATTATTAGATCAAGTGCCATTATTAAAAGTAGATTCCACATTATATCATTACATCGAGAACGAATTATTGGAACTTCCGCAAAAACTATTGGAAGACGTACATCATAAGGCATATATTCGTAAAAATCACGAGCGTTTGCAACAAGAGTATTGTTTTGTTGTTACAGATGGAAAAGGAATTATTGCAGTAGATTCAATTGGGTACAATATACCGATTCGAAAAAGTAGGCTTATTCCTCGTCAAGAACAGATGGTATATGAGATGGTGGAAAATGTTAAAGCAGAAAAGTATGAGTTTCAAATCGAAGAATCACAAAAAGAACATCATATTTTATCGCCATCGCCATATATTATGAATGGCTTAACTCGTAAAGAACGACAATTAAAACAATTGCTTTTTATGGCGTTAGATCAACTACATACAACGAAAAATCCAGCTGAAATCCGCTATTGGTATACAGAATGGGATCCATCTGCATATGGGACTGTTCAACATATGAAATTTGAAGATGTATGGGAGCGCCTCTATGAGGAAGCGAAATATGGCTGGTCAGAGAAGCATGAACAGCTATGTGAACGCCTTGTAAAAGGGCAACCATTCTTTGAAAAGCTATGGGAAATGGAAAATGAACAAAAGGTAAATTAAAAAATCCGCCAAATTTGGCGGATTTTTTTATTTAGTTTATTTTTAGCTTTTTGATATAATCCAGCTCCAGCGGCAAGCTCTTCGTGTCTAAGAACCTTCTGCATAAGAAGGCAAAAAACGCCTTCTATGCAAAAGAACCTTAGCCAGTCAGAGCTGAACGAGCCGCTTCCGCTTTTTGATATAATCTAGCTTCAACGGCAAGAATGCTCGGTGGCTTCGCGCCTTCCTGCGAGGCAAAAAGCGCCTCTACGTCAGGAGCTCCATCCCCCTCACATTCTAAACGAGCCGCTTCCGCTTTTTGTAGTAATCCAGCTCCGGCTCCTAGCCCTTCGCGTCTAAGAACCTTCCCCACAAGAAAGTAAAAAGAACCTTCTGTGGGAAAGAACCTTAGCCACCCAGGGCTAAGCAGTCGCCTCCGCTTTTTGTTATTACCTACGCTTTCTGCTTAATCCCATTGCGTTTTCTACTTTTCGTAGTTGTTTGAATGCAACGCGGTTTGCTTTTTCAGCACCTTTGTCAAGGATTTCATCTAATTCAGGAGAGTTAATGAGTTCATTATATTTTTCTTGAATTGGACGAATTGCTTCTACGACTACTTGAGCTAAGTCGCCTTTAAAGTCGCCGTATCCTTTTCCTTCATAGTGAGCTTCTAGTTCTTCAATTGTTTTGCCTGAGAATGAAGAGTAGATTGTTAATAAGTTGGAAATACCAGGTTTGTTTTCTTTGTCGTATTTTACAATGCCATCGGAATCAGTTACGGCACTTTTAATTTTCTTTTCAATTGTTTTTGGATCGTCAAGCATACTAATCATTGATTTTGGATTTGGATCAGATTTACTCATTTTTTTCGTAGGTTCTGTTAATGACATAACACGTGCGCCTACTTTTGGAATGCGAATCTCTGGAATTGTGAAAATTTCACGGAAACGTTTATTGAAACGCTCTGCTAAATCACGAGTTAATTCCATATGTTGTTTTTGATCGTCGCCAACTGGCACAATCTCAGTATTGTAAAGTAAGATGTCAGCTGCCATTAATGGTGGATACGTAAGTAATCCAGCTGGAACAGATTCTTTGCCAGATGATTTATCTTTATATTGCGTCATACGTTCTAATTCTCCGACATATGCGATAGATTGCATAATCCATCCTAGTTGAGCGTGCGCTGGCACTTCTGATTGCACAAATAAAGTTGATTTTTCAGGGTCAATGCCACAAGCGACATATAGTGCAGCGAGGCTACGGATGTTTTTACGAAGCTGTACAGAATCTTGAGGGACTGTAATTGCATGTTGGTTTACAATGCAGAAATAACAATCATGTTCGTTTTGTAATTCTGTAAATTGTTTCATTGCTCCTAAATAGTTTCCAAGCGTAATTGTTCCGCTTGGTTGAATACCAGAAAAAATAACTGACATAAATAACTCCTCCTTGAAATTTGTATGTATTGTTGAAGAGTGGGGAAGTAGGTTAATACGAGCCGCTTCCGCTTTTTGTTGTAATCCAGCTCCGGCTCCTAGCCCTTCGTGTCTAAGAACCTTCCACACGAGAAGATAAAAAGCACCTTCTGTGTGAAAGAACCTTAGCCACCCAGGGCTAAGCAGTCGCCTCCGCCTTTTGAGTAATCCAGCTCCAGCGGCAAGAATGCTCGGTGGCTTCGCGCCCTCCTGCGAGGCAAAAGGCGCCTCTACGTCAGGAGCTCCATCCCCCTCGCATTCTAAGCGAGCCGCTTCCGCTTTTTGATATATACAAAAAAGCCCATTCATCCCAAATGTATATAGGGACGAATGGACCGCGGTACCACCCTAATTATTTCACAAATAGTGAAATCTCTTTTATCCATTATAACGCCTGGATGTAACGCCAAAGCCTACTTCTTTCGGTTCGGTTTGGTGCTCAAAAGCCCATTCCATACTGTACAATTACTTGTTCACACCGACCACAAGCTCTCTGAAATTGCTGCAATATGTACTCTTCTTTCTCATCGCATACATATGAATTTATTATAACCTAGCTCTAATTCTTAACTTTTAACAGTTAAGAGAGCCATTTGCGCTTTTTATAATAAAATGTTTTGCAAATTATTATATCATATGGAAAATCGTTTGCAAACTACAGCAAAATAGTAAAGCTAATGACTGTAGAGATGAGGCCTAAAAGAACACCTGTAATGCAGAAGGGGTATGTCCATGCGAAAGAATACGTTTTATATATTCTTTCTTTTTTATCTATTTCGGATTCTTCCTCTTCAATTAAAGATTCTACTTTTTTATTTGTTCCAAATACTTTTTGGAAAGCGTACATCGTTATATTGAAAAATCCACATTGAAATAGAAATAAAAAACCACCTAAAATAATAAAAAATAACGCAATATAAAACATAATATTGACAAAATTCAGCAAATATTGCGCTGGAAATAGGAATGCGCCAATACTAGAAGCGATTAATGCCAATAATATTAATATGCAAGTGCGGAAATAAAGTTTATTCAAAATCTTCCCCTCCTTCAAAATATTACTAGAATTATTATACTATAAAAGTTATAATGAGTACTAGAAATAATTATTTGAAAATTATACGCAATTCTGCATTTTATTTCAATATGATAGGAGCAATGTTAAGGTATCCCTTTACAGAAAATATAAAAAATAAATATTTTATTAAAAATTTTAACAAAAAAACAAAAAACTATATTCACAATCGTCGTATTATATGTATAATGAAAATTGTAGAAACTTGGAGATTATTCTTGCAATTCTGCTTTTTGACAAGTGAGGGTACAGGAAGTGCATTAGGGGAGGCTGTACAACATGAAGAAAAAATGTCGCTATTACTTGCATCGACATTGACTGCAAGTATGTTACTTGGGGCTTGTGGATATCAAAAAGAGGATACCAAAGCAAAAGGAAAAGAAAAAGAGAACAGCAGTAGTAATGGAAAACAAATTATTAATTTGACGGAAGTGTCTGAAATTCCGACAATGGATGCATCTATGACATCTGATTCCTCGTCTTCAATGGTATTAAACAACACAATGGAAGGATTATACCGTGTTGGAAAAGACCAAAAGGCAACACCAGGCGTAGCGGAATCTTATGAGAAACTTGAAGATGGCAAGAAATATATCTTTAAATTACGAAAAGATGCGAAATGGTCAAATGGAGATCCTGTAACAGCACATGATTTTGTTTATTCTTGGAAACGTGCAGTGAATCCAGATACAGGTGCTACATATTCTTATATCATGTTTGATATTAAAAATGCAGAAAAAATTCATAAAAAAGAATTACCAGCTACGGAATTAGGTGTAAAAGCAATTGATGATTATACATTAGAAGTAGAATTAGACAATCCTGTTCCTTACTTTGTTGATTTAACAGTTTATCCTGTTTTCTATCCATTAAATGAAAAGTACATACAATCACAAGGGAATAAATTTGGTTTAGAGGCAAATACAACACTTTATAATGGACCATTTGTACTGAGTGAATGGAAACATGAAAGCAGCTTCCAATTTAAGAAAAATCCATCATATTGGGGTAACAAAACAGTTAAACTGGAAGAGGTCAACTTTAATATCGTTAAGGACACAGCAACATCTATAAACTTATATGATACAAATGCAATTGACCGTGTTGGTTTAACATCTGAATTTGTAGACAAGTACAAATCAAGTTCAGAATTTAAAGCAACGAAAGAAGCTGGAGTCGCATATCTACGTTTCAATCAAGGAAATAAATTTTTAGCAAATAAAAATTTACGTAAGGCCATTTCGATGTCCTTTGATCGTGAAAATATTGCTAAAGTTATCTTAAATAATGGAGCTATACCGGCCTATGGATTTGTTGGAAAGGATTTTGCTGAAGGACCTAATAAGAAAGACTTCCGTGCTGAAAGTGGAAAGCTTGTTGAAACAAACGCAAAAGAAGCAAAAAAATTGTGGGAAACAGCCAAAAAAGAGCTTGGTACAGATAAGGTTGAATTAGAGTTATTGAATTTCGATAACGAAGATTCTAAGAAAATTGGTGAATTCTTAAAAGGCGATATCGAAAAGAATTTACCAGGAGTGACAATCAAGATTAAGCATCAACCATTCGCTCAAAAAAATAAATTAGAGGATACACAACAATATGATATTTCCTTTGGTATTTGGAATCCAGACTATCCAGATCCAGTTTCATACTTAGATATGTTTGTTACCAATGGTACACAAAATAAAACAGGATATTCAAATCCAAAATATGATGAATTAATTTTAAAAGCAAAAACAGATACGAAAGATTTACAAGCTCGTTGGGACAATCTTTTACAAGTTGAAAAAATATTAATTAAAGAAGATACGGTGATTGCACCAATTTTCCAAAAAGGAACATCGTATTTGCAAAAAGGTGCCGTAAAAGATATTGTCAAACATAATTATGGTGGTAGATTCTCCTTTAAATGGGCATCTGTTGAGCAAAACTAATTATTATCCCGCTATTTGCGGGCTAATAATCAGAGGGGGATGAAGAAAACCACCGCTGATTAAAGTTTCACTTTATTCCATCGTTTACAAGGGTATATGCTTATGATGGGCATGTGCTCTTATTTTAAAAAAAATAAAAGTAAGAATATTTCAAACTATCTTATTGCTTTTGAGAAAAATGGGGAGGTGCTTGACGATGGGACGTTATGCATTAAAGCGTTTCGTGTACATGGCTTTGACATTATTTTTAATTACTACGCTGACATTCTTTTTAATGAAATTACTGCCGGGTTCTCCACTTAAAAACCAGGAGAAATTATCTCCGGCACAAAAAGAAATCATTTTAGAAAAATATGGTTTGAATGATCCAGTACCAGTTCAGTATGCACGCTATTTAGGAAACTTAGCAAAAGGTGATTTAGGAGTATCATTCCAGTACGATAACCGTCCAGTATCAGACATGATTATTGATCGTATTGGACCATCAGCGCAGCTTGGTTTACAAGCGATTCTTTTAGGAACATTTATAGGTTTAATCTTAGGGATTATCGCAGCACTTCGTAATAATACATGGGTGGATTACGGAGCAACCGTTATTTCTGTACTCGGGATGTCGGTACCATCATTTGTATTCGCAGCATTATTACAATATTTTGTAGGTGTAAAACTTGGATGGTTCCCAGTAGCATTCTGGAAAGGCCCTGAATTTACAGTCATGCCTACCGTCGCATTATCGATGGCAGTTATCGCAACGATTGCTCGTTTTGCTCGTGCAGAGTTAATCGAAGTTATGCAAGCTGATTACATTTTAACAGCAAAAGCAAAAGGGATTAGTCAAGGTGTCATCATTGTAAAACACGCACTTCGTAACGCGTTGATTCCAGTTGTTACAATTTTAGGACCAATGGTCGCAGCCTTAATTACAGGAACGCTTGTTATTGAGCAAATTTATGCTGTACCTGGACTTGGGGAGCAATTCGTTAAATCGATTCAATTGAATGATTATACAGTTATTATGGGAACAACAATTTTCTATAGTGCAATCTTTATTTTAGTAATTTTCATTGTTGATATTTTATACGGAATTATTGATCCTCGTATTCGTTTAGCGGGAGGGAAAAAATGATGAAAGACGTACAAAAATTATCTCCAGATTTATTTCAACCAGCCAATCGAAGCAATGTTGATAATGAAGTCATTGCCCGTCCGAGCTTAACGTTTTGGCAAGATGTAAGAAGACGTTTGTTTCAACATAAAGGAGCAATGTTTGGTCTTGTATTACTTATCCTTATTACGCTTTTAGCAATCTTTGGACCGATGGTAAGTAAATATTCTTATAAAGATCAAGATTTAGGACGTGCAAAAATGCCGCCGAAAATTCCAGTATTAGAAAACATTCATTGGCTACCATTTGATGGTACGGATCAATACGGCGTTGATCAATATGAAAAACGTGATATTAAAGAGTACTTCTGGTTTGGTACAGATGATCTTGGTCGTGACCTTTGGACAAGAACATGGGAAGGAACGCGTGTATCATTATATATCGCTCTTTTAGCAGCGGCAATTGACCTAGTAATTGGGGTTGCATACGGGGGTATTTCAGCGTTCTATGGCGGACGAGTGGATAACATCATGCAGCGTATTATGGAAATTATTAATGGTATTCCGTATTTAATTATCGTTATTTTGATGGTAATTATTATGGGTTCAGGTATTTGGTCAATTACACTTGCGATGGCAATTACAGGTTGGATTGGAATGTCACGGATTGTACGTGGACAAGTATTAAAATTGAAAAACCAAGAATATGTATTAGCATCTCGTACATTAGGTGCAACGAACACGCAATTAATTGTGAAGCATTTAATTCCGAACGTAATGGGACCAATTATCGTTATGACAATGTTCACAATCCCTTCAGCGGTGTTCGGCGAAGCGTTCTTAAGCTTTATCGGACTTGGTATTCAGCCGCCATTAGCGTCTCTTGGTTCTCTTGTAAATGATGGATACAAATCAATTCAAACATATCCACATATGATGTTCATCCCTGCGGTTGTCATCAGTATGTTAATTCTAGCATTTAACTTAATGGCAGATGGATTACGCGATGCGTTAGATCCAAAAATGCGTAAGTAAACAAGGAAGGAGAAGTGAAAATGAAAACATTGTTAGAGGTAAAAGATTTACAAGTCTCCTTTGATACACATGCTGGTGAAGTACAAGCTGTTCGCGGCGTTACATTTGATTTGAAAAAGGGAGAAACATTAGCGATTGTAGGAGAATCTGGTTCTGGGAAATCGGTTACTTCAAAAGCGCTAATGGGATTAATCCCTAATCCTCCAGGACGTATTAAAAATGGAGAAATTGTATTTGATGGTCGTGATTTAACAAAATTAACGGAAAAAGAAATGCAGCAAGTACGCGGGAAAGAGATTGCAATGATTTTCCAAGATCCGATGACATCATTAAACCCAACGATGACAATCGGTAATCAAATTATGGAAGGTCTTATTAAACACCAAGGAATGAGCAAAGCGGATGCTCGTAAAGTTGCTTTAGAGCTTCTTGACCTTGTTGGAATTCCAAATCCAGAAGCACGGTTAAAACAATACCCGCACCAATTCTCTGGTGGTATGAGACAACGTGTTGTTATTGCGATGGCGCTAGCTTGTAATCCGAAGTTATTGATTGCCGATGAGCCGACAACAGCACTTGATGTTACAATTCAAGCACAAATTTTAGAGCTTATGAAGGACATTCAGCAAAAAACAGAAGCGGCAATCATTTTCATTACGCATGATTTAGGTGTAGTGGCAAACGTTGCCGACAGAGTTGCTGTTATGTATGCTGGTAAAGTTGTTGAGATTGGTACGGTTGATGAAATTTTCTACAATCCAAAACATCCATATACATGGGGATTAATCGCATCTATGCCAAGTTTAGATGGTTCAGAAGAAGAGTTATATGCAATTCCTGGAACGCCTCCAGATTTATTAAAACCGCCAAAAGGGGATGCGTTCGCACCACGGAACCCACAGGCGCTAAAAATTGACTTTGAAATGGAACCACCATTATTTAAAGTCAGTGATACACATTATGCGGCAACATGGTTACTTCACGAGCAAGCGCCAGAAGTACAACCGCCAGAAGTCGTTCAAAAACGAATTCTTCAAATGAAGGCAGGTGAACAACATGACTAATCAACGTGAAAAATTAATTGAAGTAAAAAATGTGAAGCAACACTTTAACGTGAGTGGTGGTGTTGTAAAAGCGGTCAACGATATTTCATTTGATATTTACCGCGGTGAGACATTTGGGCTTGTAGGAGAATCTGGTTGCGGAAAATCAACAACTGGAAGAACGATTATCAGGTTATACGATGCGACTGCTGGGGAAGTGTTGTTCGATGGTGAAAACGTACATGGTAAAAAATCACGTGCAGAATTAAAGAAATTTAACCGTAAAATGCAAATGATTTTCCAAGATCCATACGCGTCATTAAATCCTCGTATGACAGTTGGAGATATTATTGCAGAAGGTATTGATATTCACGGTTTAGCAAAAAGTAAAAAAGAGCGTATGGATCGTGTGCATGAATTATTAAACACAGTTGGGTTAAATAAAGAGCATGCTAACCGTTTCCCGCATGAGTTCTCTGGTGGACAACGTCAACGTATCGGAATTGCCCGTGCACTTGCGGTAGAACCAGAATTTATTATTGCCGATGAACCAATTTCAGCACTTGACGTATCCATTCAAGCGCAGGTTGTTAACTTATTGAAACAACTGCAAAGAGAAAAAGGTTTAACATATCTATTCATTGCCCATGATTTATCGATGGTAAAATACATTAGCGATCGTATTGGTGTTATGTACCGTGGGCAAATTGTTGAATTAACAAGTAGTGATGAGTTATACGAGAATCCAATTCATCCGTATACAAAATCACTATTATCAGCAATTCCACTTCCGGATCCAGATTATGAACGCAATCGTAAGCGTATTGTATATGATCCATCTCAGCATCAATATGGAAATGAAACACCTACTATGCGAGAAATTCGTCCGGGACATTTTGTTCTTTGTTCTGAAGCAGAATACAAGAAATATAAAGAAATCTATCAATAATAGAAAAGAAGCGGCCTTTATGGCCGCTTCTTTTCTATTATATACAAATTGAAAAACTGATAGAAAACCTTTTCTTTTAGGTGGAAGAGTGAATCCGTCCATGCATAGAAGCGGTCAGAGCTTTTTTCGCCCCATGCCGAGTGAAAACAAAAGGAGAGAATCTTTCATAGCAGCAACTTGTATATTGAAAAAACAAAATAGATATATATTATTATAGTGTTACAAAAGTAGCATATATGATTCACATTAGGCTTGAATAGACGCCGGCTCCTCTGTAGATTCTGGCTTAACAAGCGCATAATTTTCCCAAGCTCTACTTCTCCAGCGGAAGAACATAATGATGGCACGCGTCCATTCATCAATCGCGATGGCCAACCAAATGCCGGGCAGCCCCATGTCTAAATAAAACACAAAAAAGTATCCGAGTGGTAAACTCATTAATACCATTGAGAATGCTCCAATTAAAACCGGATATTTTGCATCACCTGCTGCGCGTAGTGAATTAATGATGACAATATTCATCGTACGACCGGTTTCTAACATAATGCTTAATAAAAGTACGGTTGCTCCTAGAGCGATGACATGAGGATTATCTGTAAATAATTCCATTAATTGAATGCGAAATGTTATGACGAGAATGACCATACATAACGTAACACCAATGGCCCACTTTACGCTTTTCCACACACGTACATATGCTTCGTCTTTCTCATTCCCACCGACTAAACGCCCAACAATGATTGCTGTTCCCATTCCAATGGCAATAGCGAATAGGTAAGTGAACATTGAAATATTTGTTGCGTATTGTCTTGCAGCTAATGATTCTGCTCCTAAGTAGGTCGCGTAATATAAAAAGACAATTTGACATGCTTGATACATAACTTGCTCAAAAGCCGATGGAATACCAATTTTTAAGATTTTGCCGATATATTCTTTTGATAAAGTAATGTAGTAGTTCAGTTTCACGCGATATTCCATGACGCGGTACAGTAACCAGAAGAAGACAATCAATGCGATAAAACGGCTGAAAGCTGATGAAATGGCCGCACCTTGAACGCCCATTTCTGGAAAACCGAATTTCCCGAAAATAAGTACATAGTTTCCAGCAATATGAAAAAGATTCATTCCTAATGAAATAAACATTGCTTGTTTCGTAAATCCGTGTACACGAATAATTGCAGCGAGTGAATTGATAATCGCTTGAAGAAAGATCGCTCCTCCAACAATCGATAAATAATTTTGTGCGTAAGCTAATACATCACCTTGTAAATTCATGGCAGTCATCATATGTTTTGAGAATAAAAGAAAACCGGCGCTTATAACGAGCCCGACTCCTAAGTTTAAAGTGACTGCCAGTGCTGATATTTTGGATGCTTCCATATATCGTTTAGAACCGAGGTACTGGGATACAACAATTGCAGCACCATTTCCGATTACCTCTAGTACTAATATTGCAATGTGGAGATATTGATTCGCAGCTCCAACACCTGACACCGCATCATCTGATAGTGCACTTAACATAAAAGTATCAGCAATTCCCATTAACATAAAAAGAAAAACTTCTAAAAAGATGGGCCACGTTAAGAAGAATAAATTTAAT
This sequence comes from Bacillus sp. XF8, assembly GCF_017498755.1. NCBI lineage: Bacteria > Bacillati > Bacillota > Bacilli > Caryophanales > Bacillaceae > Bacillus > Bacillus sp. XF8. Next base: position 36,482 of record NZ_JAGDQK010000001.1, read on the forward strand.
TTTTCTCCCTGCCCTTTTTTGGACGTAATCTCTGTCATATCATCCCCCACTTTACGATATCCTTTTTAAACAAAATGTATCTTAACACACTTTAGTAACACTTGCATTCATTTTGGAACTTGGTTAACAAATATATATTTTCATACGTAAGTACAAATTGAAAAAAACGAAATATAACCTTTCTTTTAAGGTGGGAGAGAGCATCCGGCCATGCATAGAAGCGGTCAGATCCTTTTTCTGCCCCATGCAAAGTTAAAACAAAGAGAGAAAACGAGAGCAGGTCACCTTTTGTTCTTCGGGGCAGCGATTTATCCCGCTATTTGTGGGCAGTAAGACTCCCGCTTCAAAATTCGGCGAAAGTATTGTCCAGCTCTAGCGGCTAGAATCTCCGGTCGTTTCGCTCCCTCGGACGAGGCAAAAAGCGCTTCTCTGTCGGGTGCTCCAACGTCCTGCGATTTTGAGCGAGCCGCTTCCGCTTTTCTAAAGAAGTTAGGTGAGAGATAAACTGCCCATAAAAGTCCGATTGGTGAGGGCTAATAATCAGTGGGGGATGGAGAAAACCTCCACTGATTAAAGTTTCACTTTATATGGGATTCATGCAAAAAAATGATAGGAATTCTGCAGATTCTATCGAAAGAATGATGTATAGCAAAGGAGGATAATTATACAAAAGATATTATCAGATATAAAGTTAATTATATTCTGATAATTTATATAATTATAAAAATAGTTACAATTGGTATTTGGATAGATAAATAAGCAACATAAAATGTTGACAGAAAATTTTAATAAGATAGAAAAATAAATATACAAAGAATATATTTATGTGTATAATATTAATTATTAGAATATACATATATTCCTTTCTGTTCGAAAATGAAAGGGCTAACATTTTTAGGAGGGGTAGCAGAATGAAGAAAAAAACACCAGTTTTCGTAGCATCGACATTAGCAGTGAGCATGATTTTAGGAGCATGTAGTTATCAAAAGGATGAGCCGCAAGCGAACGCAAAAGGGGAAAGTGGCAAGAGTAACGGGAAGCAAGTGATAAATTTAACGGAAACACAGGAAATTCCAACAATGGATCCAGCGCTATCAGCTGATGCTGTTTCCTCAAAAGTAATGAATAATACAATGGAAGGATTATACCGCCTTGGTAAAGGGGACAAACTCGTTCCAGGTGTAGCAAAATCAAGTGAAAAATCAGCAGATGGGAAAAAGTATACATTTAAATTACGTGAAGATGCAAAGTGGTCAAATGGAGATCCTGTGACAGCGAAGGACTTTGTATACGCTTGGCAACAAGCGATTAATCCAGATAAAGCAGCAGTATCAGCATATATTATGTTTGATGTTAAAAATGCACAAAAAATTAATAAGAAAGAAATGACACCAGATCAATTAGGTGTAAAAGCCGTTGATGATTATACATTAGAAGTAGAATTAGAGCATCCAGTTCCTTATTTTGAAAATTTAATGATTTATCCACTATTTTATCCTGTAAATGAAAAGTATGCAAAAGAGCAAGGGGATAAGTTTGGTCTAGAGGCAAACACAACGCTGTATAACGGACCATTTGTATTAAGTGAATGGAAGCATGAAAGAAGTTTCCAAATGAAGAAAAATCCATCATATTGGGATAATAAAGAAGTTAAACTAGAAGAAGTGAATTTTAATATTGTAAAAGACTTGGCAACAGCAATTAATTTATATGATACAAAAGCGATAGACCGTGTTAATTTGAGATCTGAGTTTGTTGATAAATATAAAGGGAATTCAGATTTTAAGACTGAAAATGAAGCTACTGTATTCTTCCTTCGTTTCAATCAGAAAAACGAAGCTTTAGCAAATAAGAATATACGTAAAGCAATTTCTCTTGCCTTTGAGCGTAAACCGTTTGTGGAGACGATTTTAAATAATGGTTCTACTGAAGCAACAGGATTGATTCCAAGTAAATTTATTACAGGACCAAATAAAAAAGATTTTCGGGCTGAAAATGGAGATTTAGTTAAAGCAAAAGTAACAGAAGCGCAGAAATATTGGAAAGCAGGCAAAAAAGAATTAGGTAAAGATAAGATTGAAATTGAGTTATTAAATGAAGATGTAGATTTATCTAAGAAAACAGGAGAATATTTAAAAGGGGAGTTAGAAAAGAATTTACCAGGGTTTACGTTAAAAATTAAGCAACAGCCATTTGCACAAAAGCTTAAATTAGAAGAAAATGGAGATTACGAAATGACGTTTGCTGGATGGAGCCCAGACTTCCCAGATCCAGTTACTTATCTTGATCTTTTCATCACAGATGGTGCACAAAATAAAATGAAATATTCTAATCCGAAGTATGATGAAATTATTATGAAGGCAAAAACGGATGGCAGTGATGTAAAGGCTCGCTGGAATAGTTTACTCGAAGCAGAAAAAATGCTTATGGATGATGCGGCAATTGCTCCTGTATATCAACGTAGCATGGCTTATTTAGAAAGAGAAACAGTTAAAAATATTTATAAGCACAATTATGGCGGAGAATTAAGCTTCAAATGGGCTTCTGTAGGAAAATAATAAAAAAAGAAGCAGGAGAATTCCTGCTTCTTTTTAATACGTACGTTTTTTATAAATCCCTTTGCCACCAACTTGTTTCCAACCGGATTGTACTTCTGCACTTTTATCAACGAATTTCATTTTTTCTTTCCCACCAAATAACTTTTCACCAATGCCATTTGTAATGACGCCAATCAATGCTGTGATTCCAATGACGAGGGCAGCGACAATTGCAAAATCAATAAAAAAAGCAACCATATGGAATCCCCCTTTGCCTGTCTGTATCTTTATTGTATGAGAAAAAAAGTAAAAAAGAAAGAAAAGTTAGAAAATAATCATTTTACTTAAAACAAGCTAGACAGTAGCTAGAAGATTTGATAGAATCAAAAAGAACAAACGTTCTGGTTGTATGAGATGCTCAGACTATTCATATGTCTTACATTTCACCACTGTTTTATTCAAAAAAGAGTAAGAAAACGTTATCTTTAGCACGTGATTGATTGGATTATATGAAAGGGAAAATCTTCTATAAGCATATTAAGAAGTGGCGCTAAAGGTCTATATATTAATGGAATAGAAGGACTTGTGTTATGAAACATTCATGATAGTTTTACTTGTTTTAAGTGTAGTTAAAGATGAGTTTTTTTCCCATTAGTAAGGAAATTTACTGTATATTTCTTTCTGAATCTATTGTATAATGATTATAGAAGTTACTTATTTAAAGTAATTGTTGTTTAATAAGAGTTACTTGCTCATAAGTTGTTGTTTACATGTAAGACAATTTTTTATTTGGCTGTAAGACAAGTCATAGTGAAGAATTGCTGGGAAATAGAAATTTAAACTGTAATTAGTACAGAATTTGTACTCTTTAAGGAGAGTGAGTCTTGTATGGTAACACTATATAGTTCTCCAAGTTGTACGTCTTGTAGAAAGGCGAAATTATGGCTAGAGGAAAATCATATTCCTTATACAGAACGTAATATTTTCTCAGATCCATTAACGATTGAGGAAATTAAAGAAATTTTACGCATGACAGAAAGCGGAACGGATGAGATTATTTCAACTCGTTCGAAAGTTTTCCAAGAGTTAAACGTTAACTTAGAATCTTTACCACTTCAAGATTTATATAAGATGATTCGTGACTACCCAGGCATTTTACGCCGTCCTATTATGATTGATGAAAAACGTCTTCAAGTAGGTTATAACGAAGATGAAATTCGTCGTTTCTTACCACGCACAGTAAGAACATTTCAGTTACGTGAGGCACAGCGTCTTGTAAATTAATTATAAAATTTTGTATGCGAAAACCTTCTACCTTACAGTAGGAGGTTTTCGCATAATTTCATTTGTTTTACATATATCAATTGTTTATATTCCGTAATTTTATATGTTGAACAATAAATCCGATAGTTAATACTGTGAAAATAAAGAGGAAGGGTATACTTGTTGTAAAGGTAGGGTTATGCTGGAAAAAGTGTGCAAGCCTTGTTTCATGGGTGATCATTCTTCCAGCTGTGTAAGCAAGAACTGCTCCTCCGCAATAAATGAGAAAAGGAAACCGCTCCATAAATAGTAAGATGAGCTTGCTTCCCCAAATGATAATGGGAATGGAAATTAATAATCCGATAATTACGAGTGTGAAATTTCCATGAGCTGCGCCAGCAATCGCAAGGACATTGTCAAAACCCATAACGAGATCGGCAAATACAATTGTACGAATTGCTTGAAATAATGTCGTTTTCCCTTGTATAGAAGAAAGGTCATTGCTATTATCGGTAAGTAAATTTACGGCAATAAGTGTGAGTAAGATGCCGCCAATAAGCTGCAAGAAAGGAATATCGAGTAAGTAGACGGCGAGTACTGTGAGAAGGATTCGTAGTACAATTGCTAGGCCAGTACCAATAAAAATAGCTTTATTCCGTTTAGACTCGGGTAAGTTTCGGCTTGCAAGTGCGATTACAATTGCGTTGTCACCGCCTAATACAACATCGATACCGATAATCATTAGTATAGATGTCAAAAAATCTAACTCCATTATTCTGCCTCCATTTATTCTGTTTTAATAAGCAGTACAGGTGTAGATATATGTATGCAACGAAAAAGCTTGACCGGCTTTATTACCAGTGTACGGCGATAGGTGTAATTGTATGTCCAATTTTTTATGAATGAGGAAGGATGAAGTTCATATAGTAAGTGTACATAATGGAATAAATAAGGGTAAGGAATTATGGTTTATCGAGAGGAAGTGTTTTTGTTAGGGCAGAAACAGTAGAATCCCCCACCTCAAGCTCGCCTAGAGGTAGGTGGGGTAGTTCAATAGTGTAGAATCATCTAGGTGAATGACTGTTTTTATAAAATAAAACGATTTTATTTCCATTCTGGAGAATCTTATCATAAAATGAAAGTACAAGGATCTATTGATTTGTCATATGAGTGGGGAATCCCTTCATAACAATTCCAAATAGGAAGGGAGAGTTGGATTTTGGACATTGAAAGAATTAACGATCATACGATGAAATTTTTTATTACGTACGTTGATATAGAAGATAGAGGGTTTAATCGCGAAGAAATTTGGTATAATCGTGAACGAAGCGAACAATTATTTTGGGAAATGATGGATGAAGCTCGTGATCATGATGATTTCTTTATTGACGGACCGCTATGGATTCAAGTACAGGCGCTTGATAAAGGCATTGAAGTACTTGTAACGAAAGCACAGCTTTCAAAAGATGGACAAAAATTAGAATTACCAATAGGTCTAGATAAAATCATTGATATTCCTCTAGATGAGCGGATTGAATCGCTATTTCAACAAGAGTTAGAGGAAGAGATAGAGGCGGGAACAAACTTTAACGAAGATGGAACATTTGGCTTTTTAATTAAATTTGATGATTTTGAAGACGTCATTTCGTTAAGTCATCGTCTTATATTTGAAGATATAAAAGATGAATTATATTCGTTTGAAGACCGCTATTATGTATATGTTGAATTCGATGAAGTGCTACACGATGAAGAAGAAATTGATCGTATTTTAAGTATTATTTTAGAATATGGGGAAGAATCTACTTTAACGGTTCACCGTGTGAGTGAGTACGGCAAACAAGTTGTTAAAGAACATGCACTTGAGACAATTCGCAGTCATTTTCCTTCTAAGACGTAGGCCGATTTCAATATTATGAAATCGGCTTTTTATATGCTGGGTATGCTAATAATAAAAATATTTTGTAAGTAAGGGGGGAAGAAATGAAAAACACGTTAAAGTTACTTTTCTTTTTTCTAGGTTTATTCGCAGTGTTTGTTTCGTTACGAATGTTTATTGATGTAGCATTTTATTCGGATGTTATAGGCATAAAAAATATTTCGTTTTTAGGAATTATAAGTATTCTATTTACTGTTTCTGCATTTTTAATCGGCTGTGTTATTTTCTTGGAAAACAGGCATCCATCTAAAACGTTGACATGGTTAATTGTGCTCGGTATTTTTCCTGTATTTGGTTTTTTTGCGTATTTATTGTTTGGACAAAACTTTCGCAGAAAACGAATGTTTCAAAAGAAGGCTCTTTTGGATGAACAAGCTTTCTTACAGTACAAAGGACATGAAGATTATCAAGAACGCATTTTACAGAATCATAAACATCAAGAACTTCTATTTCGTCTAGCAGATCGGCTTGGTGCTTTAAATATTTCATTTCAGACAGAAACAAAGGTGTTAACGAATGGTGATGAAACGTTTCAAGCGATTTTAGAAGGATTGCAAAAAGCGAAGCATCATATTCATATGGAATATTATATTGTACGTGATGATAAGCTTGGCACAAAAATTAAAGAGATTTTAATTCAGAAGGCGCAGGAAGGCGTTACCGTCCGTTTTTTATATGATGCTGTTGGAAGTTTTAAATTGTCAAACGCATATATTGATGAACTAAATGATGCTGGTGTAGAGATGATTCCTTTCTTTCCAGTACGTTTTCCGATTTTGAACGATAAAATTAACTATCGAAATCACCGAAAAATTGTTGTCATCGATGGAAATGAAGGCTTTGTAGGCGGACTAAATATTGGTGATGAATATTTAGGGAAAAATAAATATTTTGGATTTTGGCGAGATACTCACTTATATTTACGCGGTGAGGCGGTTCAAAGTCTGCAGCTCATATTTTTGCAAGATTGGTTTTATATGACGGGTGAAGCTGTACTAGCACCTGAATATTTACAGGCAAAAGCGGTAGATGGAGATCATTGGGGCGGTGTACAACTTGTTGCCGGCGGACCGGATAATAAATGGGAGACAATTAAGCATCTTTATTTTGCAATGATTGCTTCAGCAAGGAAGTCCATTTGGATTGCCACACCTTATTTTATTCCGGACGATGATATTTTATCGGCGTTAAAAGTGGCAGCTCTTGCTGGCATTGATGTCCGATTATTGATGCCAAGTAAACCGGATAAACGAACTGTCTTTTATGCATCAAGGTCTTATTTCCCGGAGTTATTAGATGCAGGGGTAAAAGTATACGAATATGAAAAAGGTTTCTTGCACAGTAAGATTGTAATTGTTGATTCTGATTTAGCATCGATTGGGACAGCGAATATGGATATGAGAAGCTTTCATTTGAATTTTGAGGTAAATGCCTTTTTATATGATACAAATAGTATTCGAAAGCTTGTTAAGGATTTTAAAGAGGATTTAGAGGTATCAAGTGAAATTCATGTGGAACGCTTTCATAAGCGTCGTCTTCATAAGCGGATTGTGGAATCGGCATATCGTTTATTATCACCTTTATTATGAGGAAGGGGATGTTCTTACAAGGACGTCCTCTTTTTGTTGAGAAAGGAATTTGTAGTAAATTGTAGAATACAAAGCAGTATAGAAAGGATGTGGTATTATGTTTGTCGCAAGGAAAGAAAACGGTGAGAAAATTCACCTTCTTGAAAGCCGAGATGAAAAGAAGCTGCTTGCAATGCGAAAGAAAGAACGATTTTTTTGTCCAATCTGTAGGCAAGAGGTGCAGCTCAAGTTAGGAAAGCAAAAGAGATGGCACTTTGCCCATAGAAAAACAAATCAGTGCCCTGTTTCATCCGAACATGAATCAGCTTACCATATGCATGGAAAGGAACAACTGTATAGATGGTTCAGGTCGCAAGGATTCCATGTAGAAGTGGAACATTACCTCCCGGCGATTCGGCAAAGGCCCGACCTCTTTATTGAAATGAACGGGAGACAGATGGCAATTGAATATCAATGTGCCTCTTTATCCACTGAACAGTTATTAAAACGAACTCGTTCATATTGGAAAATAGGGATACAAATCATCTGGATATTAGGTGGAAATCAAATGAAAAGGCACTCTGCTTATTGGATCTCATTATCCTCTTTTCACTTTCTCTGCATACAATCTTATCCTCAGCCTTCACTTCTCTTTTTTTGTCCAAATGAAAAATCATTTATGAAATGTGAGCTTCTTACCCCATTTTCTTCGAATGTTTATTTTTCACATACTATTCATTTCAAAATGCGTACGACTACCCTTGAAAAACTCTTTTTACCAGTATCTTTTACGAAGGAACGGTTGGAGCGAGAATGGCAAAATAAAAAGAACCACTTTCGAACGAATGTCCTCACGCTATGGAATTATAGTCATAAATCACTTTTACACCTCTTATATCAATATCATCTTTCTCCTTCTTGTTTTCCATCTGAAATTGGTGTTCCTCTTCCAAATGCATTTGCATTTCAAACACATCCATTTGTATGGCAGGCTTTTCTTTGTATAGACTTCATTGGCAAATTTCAAATTGGCGATTATTTTTCATTACATGCTGTTTTTTACTATGTAAATAAAAGGCGTAGTATTCAGAGGCGTACGTTACCGTATTTTTCGCAAAATGTATGGAAATTAGCAATCGTAGAATATGTAACGTTTTTATGTAAAGTAGGGATGATTGAAAAAGTGGGTATGTATAAGTACCGGAAAATGAGGCAGTTTACGATGCTAAAAACAGAAGGAGAAATAAAAGAATACGATGCGATTTGTTTGTCACATGCACTATCTTTGTTTGAAACAAAGTACAACATGGGAAAAGGAAAAGCGGATATAATAAAAGGGTATCCTGAAGGAATTACATAAGAATAATCGAATTGTACTATGTAGAGATTAATAAGGAGGGTTTATTTTATGTCTGATCCAAAAACAGCAAAAACATTGCCAGACCGCAGTGAGATTGAAGAAATTAACACATGGAGATTGGAAGACATTTTCCAAACGGATGAAGAATGGGAAAAAGAATTTCAAGCAGTGAAAGAGTTACTACCAAAGTTAGCTGAATTTAAAGGGAAACTTGGTAATTCTGCTGATTCATTATTAGAAGCTTTACAATATGAAGATGAAGTCTCAATGCGATTAGGAAAATTATATACATATGCTCATATGCGTTATGATCAAGATACAACAAATTCTGTTTATCAAGCGCTGAATGATCGGGCAACAAACTTATATTCTCAAGCGTCCAGTAGCATGGCTTATATCGTTCCTGAAATTTTAACAATTTCAGAAGAAAAGTTACAATCATTCTTACAAGAAAATAAAGAATTAAGCGTATATGAACATGCGTTAGAAGAAATTACACGCCAGCGTCCACACGTACTATCAGAAGCTGAAGAAGCATTATTAGCAGAGGCGTCTGAAGTAATGAGTGCATCAAGTAGTACATTTGGTATGCTTAATAATGCGGACTTAAAATTCCCATCTATTAAAGATGAGAATGGTGAAGAAGTAGAAGTAACACACGGTCGTTATATTCAGTTTCTAGAAAGCGATGATCGTCGTGTTCGTCATGATGCGTTCCATGCTGTTTTCGAAACGTATGGAAAATATAAAAATACATTTGCAAGCACACTTAGTGGTGCGGTGAAACGTAATAATTTCAACGCGCGTGTTCGTAAATATGATTCTGCACGCCAAGCTGCGTTAAGTAATAATAACATTCCTGAAACAGTATATGATCAACTTGTTGAGACAGTAAATGATAACTTACATTTATTACACCGTTATATTGATATTCGTAAACGTGCATTAGGACTTGATGAGCTGCATATGTACGACTTATATACACCGCTTGTGCCAGAAGTGAAAATGAATGTGAAATATGAAGAAGCACAAGAAATTTTATTAAAATCATTACATGTCCTTGGTGATGAATACGTTGGAATTTTGAAAGAAGCATATGAAAACCGCTGGGTAGACGTGTATGAAAACAAAGGAAAACGGAGCGGTGCATATTCATCTGGTGCGTATGGAACAAATCCGTATATTTTAATGAACTGGCATGATAATGTAAACAATTTATTTACACTTGCACATGAGTTCGGTCATTCTGTGCATAGCTACTATACAAGAAAAACACAACCGCATGTATATGGTGACTATTCCATATTCGTTGCGGAAGTTGCCTCAACTTGTAACGAAGCAATTTTAAATGATTACTTATTAAAAACGACAGAAGATAAGAAAGAACGTTTATATTTATTAAATCATTATTTAGAAGGATTCCGCGGAACTGTATTCCGTCAAACGATGTTTGCGGAATTTGAGCATATCATTCATAAAAAAGTACAAGAAGGTCATGCAGTTACGCCGGATATGTTAACAGAAATTTACTATGATTTAAATAAAAAATACTTTGGCGATGCTTTAGTCATCGATAAAGAGATTGGTTTAGAGTGGTCTCGTATTCCGCACTTCTATTACAACTATTATGTATATCAATATGCAACAGGATTTAGTGCGGCAACAGCCTTATCAAAACAAATTTTAGAAGAAGGAAAACCAGCTGTAGAGCGTTATATTAACGAATTCTTAAAAGCTGGAAGCTCTGATTATCCAATTGAAGTACTGAAAAAAGCAGGAGTAGATATGGCATCACCAGAGCCTGTTAAAGAGGCACTACAAGTATTTGAAGAAAAGTTAAACGAATTAGAGGAACTATTATTTGAAGGTAAATAATAGGGAAGAGGAAAGGCGAGAGTGAAAACTCTCGCCTTTTTTGTTTTAAAAACCTTTAAACCGCTTTCTATGATTGAAATACGAGAGGCTAATTACAATGATTGCGAATAAAAGCGGCAAAGCAATAATCTTTGGAAATGCTTGTAATAGTGAAAGAATGTATAGGAAAAAAGAAACGCAGATACCAAAAAATAGAAAGAAGATATGTGCTTTTTTCATAAAATCCCTCCTAAAAAGCTTCTTTTTATAGCTTATTCATTAATGAAAACGTTTAGAATGTGACGAAAATGTGAAATTCGACAAAAAGGGTTGTCATCTGACGTCGAATCTTGTAATATAATAGACGTGAACGAATTCACATACAAACATATACCCCTTTGTTTGAACGTGAAAATTTCTCCCATCCCCTTTAATATTTTTATAAGCCGTAAAGAAAAAGACCTGGTGTTTACACCAGGTCTTTTTCCTTTGCAATCCATTTCCAATAGCGCTCACATTTCACTTCAACCATTCGTACTTTTCTTTTTAATAACAATTTTTTGAGCTCTCGTTCTATTTCTTGCCCCGAGCAGTCATAGATAAATGCAATTTCTCTTGATGACATAAACTGGACTGTTTCTAGTAGGAGCTCGAGCGGTGGTAAAGGTGCTGGCTCAATGTCACATTTTACAATTTCTTTTAAGAGTTGTACGTACACTTCATACGAATAAATTCCTGCAATCTTAATGCCTTCTTCATCTGAATTTGCATGAAAGAATACAAGGGAAGGAATTTCGGTAATGTGCATTTCATTTGTGAACTTTAAATCGCATTGGAATGCTTTTTTTGCACTAATCGAATGCAAATCTTTTTTAAACTCTTCTACATCAATGCCACTTTGCTTTGCGCATGCAAGTAGTAATTCCAAATCTGGTTTTGATACATTTTCAAGAAAAATGTATTCTTGGAGTTTCCGCAAAAATTTCGAACCTGCTTTTCGGCCTTGTAACTCAGCTGCTTTAATTGCAATAGAAACTAAATACGGTGTAGATGAGGCATCTTGCATATGCACTTTTCCATCGCATGAAAAGCCGTGCAAACTTGTTGTTTTTTCCCACACAAATCGAATATTAGCAGGTTTATTCCATTTGTGTGGGGAGGCGATTGCTCCATCCACTTTGCCGGTTAATATGTGTCGAATCGAAAAATATTTTCCATATTCGAGCCATAATTTAATCATAACTGGTTCGATTTCCCAGCAATCCGTGCAAAGCGGATCAATAAACAAATAGGCTTCTACAGATTTATGTTCGCACTTGGAAAGAGAAGGAATGCGCATATGCTTTGCTTCCTGTTTATCCATTACGCTTCACCTGTTTCGTTTGGAGTGTTGACCATATGCTGCGCAGTTAATCTTAAACGTTCAAAAACAAATTCCCTAATTTGCCCGTGTACTCCCGTATCTTCCATTGCTTGCTCCATACATGCTAACCAGGCTTTTGCTCGCTTTGGTGTAATCTCAAAAGGGAGATGGCGTGCTCTTAGCATAGGGTGACCATGTTCCTCTGTATACAAGTTTGGTCCACCTAAATACTGTGTTAGAAATTGCTTCTGTTTCCTGGCTGTTTCTGTCAAATCGTCTGGGAAGATGGGAGATAAGTCAGGGTGTTTACTGACATAGGAATAAAACGTATCGACTAATGTTGCAATGACTTGTTCACCGCCAATTGCTTCAAATGGTGTCATCGGTTGCTTGTTCATCCTGTATAAACTCCTTTTTCCATCAAATGTATATCTATTGTAGCAATGGATTGTCACGAAGAGCAACTAAACAGCTCTCGTGCAATCTTTTGCTCATTTTTTACCTTAAGATAAAGCTAAGTATAAGTGCCCGATTGATGAGGGCTAACCACCAGTGAGAAAAAACTTCTACTAATGGAAGTTTCACCTTACCCCGCTACTAACGGTCAGTAACCTTCCTCTTCAAAGAAGAAAAAACAAAGAAGTAAGGAAGGACTGACCGTAAGATCTCGATTGGTGAGGGCTAACCATCAGTAGGAAAAGCACCTACTGATGGAAGTTTCACTTTAGCGTGCTTTGTTTTGTTTTGCAAGAAAAAAACGTTGTACTTTATTTTTTGTATGGCGAACAGGTATATGATATTTGTTCAATAAATTGAGGAAAGCAGCTTTGCCTGCTATTTCATCTTGCACTTCATATTCAAGTTCATAATCATCGTGATTGTAATAGAAACTATGATCAAATACAAGTGTGCCGCCTTCAAATGTAGTTTCTGCTCGCTCTGTTGTTAAGCTTCCCATATAAGCTAAAGTAGAAACAGGGATTTGCAGCGTATGTAGTTGATCTGCTACGGGACCTGTAATGAGCTGATTTGTTTCCATCATTAGCTGTGCTTCTTCTTCTGTTAAAGGTTGATGCGTTTCTAGTAACCCAATTTCAGCCGGTTGTTTTAAAGTTAATGTATAAGCTCCGTCTTTATGACGAATACGAAGAGCAGAGCCTGCTGCTTTTAAAGAAAAATGAGGCGTTTCAAAATAATGATTCACCTGTTTTGTAAATGATTGAATGGAAAACGCATTACATAATGTTTGGAATTCTTCTTGTGTAACCATATTTTTAAATTCAATTTCAATTTCTTGTGTCATTGTATAGGCTCCTTCTTAAAAGTAATTCTGTAGACATTATCGCTTTTTCACAAATTTGGTTCAATGTTTTATTTGTTTGCGTCTATGTTATGATACAATAATAGTGTTAAGTAAGACAGGAAGTCGATATGGAGGAGTTAGAGCATGCAAAATAAAATCCAAGTTAAGAGCGTAGAAGAAAGAGAAAATGCTCTTATTTTTTGTGCGGAAAATACTGAAATACAAGTGGAGGAGTTAACAGCACGTAATCACGTACTTGTAGACTCAGATCATTTATCCTTTTTATATATTTTAGAAAACGAATCAGCTTTTATTTATGTAAGTATTCCGCATACATGCTGGGAAGCAATGCACAGTGCAATGAAGAATGATAAAGCAATGTTCGTTCGCGTAAATAATACTGAAATTGAGTTAGAACAATTGAAAGAAGAAGTGGAATATTTAATTGAAAATATTGAAGGTAATGCAAATTACGGAGAAGAACTTGTAACGGCTGTAGAAAAGGTATTTCTATAAGCAAATGGATTGATTTTGGTGGTGGTTGAAGTGAATCGTAATTGGGAAGAATTTTTAGCGCCGTACCACCAAGCGGTGGCAGAGCTAAAAGTGAAATTAAAAGGAATGCGTGCTCAGTTTACAATGTTAACTGAACACTCTCCGATTGAATTTGTAACAGGACGAGTAAAGTCGGTTGCGAGTATTATTGATAAGGCGGAAAAGCGAAATGTACCGCTTAATCGGCTCGGAGAAGAAATGCAAGATATCGCTGGTCTTCGGATGATGTGTCAATTTGTGGATGAGATTAAGCCTGTTGTCGAATATCTTCGAAAACGGAATGACTTTGAAATTGTGGAAGAACGAGATTATGTGACGCAAAAGAAAGAAAGTGGTTATCGTTCGTACCACGTTGTAATTAGTTATCCTGTTCAAACGATTTGTGGAGAGAAAAAAGTATTAGTTGAAATTCAAATTCGAACGTTAGCAATGAATTTTTGGGCAACAATTGAGCATTCTTTAAATTACAAATATAGTGGGCGTTTTCCAGAGGATATTAAAGTGCGCCTTCAGCGTGCGGCAGAAGCAGCATTTTTATTAGATGAAGAAATGTCTTCGATTCGTCTTGAAATTCAAGAAGCACAAAAGGTTTTTTCGCGCAAACAAGAAGCGAAAGAATCCGAATCATAAACTAAAGGGTGTTGGGCGATGAAATTTGCAATTATGTCAAAGGGAGATCAATCATCAGACGCACTTGCAAGTACAATGACAGATTACTTGCAGGACTTTGGATTTATAATGGATGAAACGGAACCCGATATTGTAATTTCTGTTGGGGGAGATGGGACGCTCTTATACGCGTTTCATCGTTACTATAATCGATTAGATGAGACAGCTTTTGTTGGTGTACATACGGGGCATTTAGGTTTTTATGCAGATTGGTTACCAAATGAGGTAGAAAAACTGGTTATTGCGATTGCTAAAACGCCGTTTCAAGTAGTGGAATACCCACTTTTAGAAGTTATTATTCGTTATGTGAATGGTAGCAAAGAATCACAGTATTTAGCGATGAATGAAGCAACAGTAAAAAGTGCAGAAGGTACATTAGTAACGGAGGTAGAAATTCGCGGAGAATATTTTGAAACATTTCGCGGAGATGGTCTATGTATTTCTACTCCTTCTGGAAGTACAGCTTATAATAAGGCACTAGGCGGAGCGATTATTCACCCTTCTATTGAAGCGATTCAAATTGCGGAAATGGCTTCGATTAATAACCGCGTATTCCGTACAGTCGGTTCACCGCTCGTTTTACCAAAGCATCATACATGTGTTTTAAAGCCGGCGAAACGAATGAATTTACAAATTACGATCGATCATTTAACGATGGTTCATCAAGATGTAAAGTCAATTCAATACCGCGTCGCAAACGAGAAGGTGAGATTCGTTCGTTTTCGTCCGTTCCCATTTTGGAAACGTGTTCGAGATTCGTTTGTTGCGGATGAATAGAAAGGGTTTATGCATTTGAGAAGATTTACATTAAAATGGTGTATGACAGAAGCAGAGAAGGGAATGCTCATTCGGGAGTTTCTAAAAACGAAAGGGATTTCTAAAGCTGCTTTGACAGATATAAAGTTTCATGGCGGAGCAATTGAAGTTAACGGTAAGCTTGCGACGGTACGGCACGTATTACAGGCTGGGGAAGAATTACAAGTATTCTTTCCGGTTGAGGAGAGAAGTGAAGGAATGCTGGCTGAAAATATTCCGCTAACTGTCCTGTATGAGGACGAATCTGTACTGGTAATCAATAAAGAACCACACATGTCAACTATTCCATCAAGGGAACATCCGGCCGGAAGTGTTGCGAATGCGCTTCTTTATCATTATGATAGACAGAATCTTGCGAGTACAGTGCATATTGTAACGAGACTGGACCGTGATACGTCGGGGCTTATGCTTATTGCGAAAAACCGTTTCATTCACCACCTTTTATCAAAACAGCATCAAGAAAAGCAAGTGAAACGAACATATGAAGCAATTGTTCATGGAGAATTGATAGAAGAGTCCGGAACGATTGATGCGCCGATTGGAAGAAAAGACGGTAGCATTATTGAACGAATTGTATGTGAAGACGGTCAAAAAGCAGTTACGCATTTTCAAGTGATCGAGAGATTTCCTGATAAGACGCGAGTTTTACTGCAATTAGAAACAGGAAGAACGCATCAAATTCGTGTACATATGGCATATTTAGGACATCCGCTGTTAGGAGATGACTTGTATGGAGGTAGTACGTCGCAGATGAGAAGGCAAGCGCTTCATAGTACGAGTTTAACGTTTTATCATCCTATTTTAGAAAAACAGATGACCTTTCATGCGGATGTGCCAGAAGATATGAAAGAAATATTGAAATAAGCTGCCTTCAGTATGTGAAGTGACCCAAAAAAGTTAGACAGGTTATTTCATTAGACAGTTTCTTGGGCATGGGCCCGGTATTGTACCGGGCCCATGCCCTTTAGTTTTGCCCTAATTCTTTTATGTTCGCATTAAGTTATTAGGAACATATAATGTTGTTTCATAACTGAAAGGAAATTGAAAAAAAACTGAAACTTTTCTCATTAAAATTCAATCTTACTTAAAAAATGAAAGAAAAGTGAAATTTTCCAAAAGAAATTCTTTGTTAAAATAAAAAAGTATAAATACAAAAAAAGTGTTGACACATGGAGAAAAATGTACTTTTTCAAGATATAGTGGGGGAAAAAATGATATTAGAAAAACAATTAATAAAAAAGATATATTATGAAACATTCCTAATGGAGAATGAAACACATCCACCTCTTCAAGTACTTGGAGAAGCATATTTAAACGAACAAAAAAATGAGATTTCCGATGGATCTTATATTCGTTTTGCACAAGGTGAATTTTATTATCACCATCAAGATTTTGAAACAGCTATTTTTAAATGGGAGAAAGTCAGTAATGAATTAGCACCATGGGCACAAAAAAATATTGCGGATGCTTACTTCGAACTTAACCAATTATCAGTTGCTGAAAATGTTTATACCTCGATTACTACTGATAACAAAATACTTATGATCGAAATTGTACTGCAATTACTGTCTCTTTACATCGAGCAAAATAATCTTGATTCAGCTTTCGCTGCTATTAAAGAAGCGGTTTCTTTAAATCCCGATTATCCAAACGTCACAACAATTGCACGTTCCTTTTATGAAGAACAGCAAGATTTTGACAGTGCAGTAGAGCTTGCTGTGAATGAGTTAATTCGAACAGAATCTTTTCTATGGTTTGAGGTTCTAAAAGAATATATCGATAAAGGATTTACTAAAAATATTGCACCAGACTATTTTTATAAAGTATTAGTTACATTAAATAATGTAGATCAAGTACAATTTACGCAAATTGTTTCATCACTTTGGCATAGCTATAAAAATGAACAAAATTACTTATTATGGCTTAAAACAATAAATGAATTTTTCTTACATATCGAAATACATTCGTCCGATATATGGGACAAAATTTCTTCTCTTTACGAAGAAACGTACTTTGAATTAATTCAAGGTCAATATATGCTAAGACAATTACACGATATCATTCCAAATTTTTTAACAAATTGGTTAAAGGTAGCAAATCCGTCTCATTCTGTAATTCCATCTGCAGCAGTATTGGCATGGGATGAGATTTTCCCTTCCAAAATAGATTCAGCAAATATAAAACATGCGGAAAACCTACTGTCATATTCTGTTAATCATGTGAATGGCTTAGAGTATAGTTTACATCTTTTTGAATCTATTACACAGTGGGCACAACAACATGATTTAGAAATTGGTCAGCGATTTAAATGGTTATTTGGCGAGCTTGCAGATTTAAGAACAAATCGCCTTTTAGTAACTGGAACTTCAGGAAACGGAAAAGCTTCATTTATTAACTCTATACTAGGAGAAAATATATTAGAAAACTCAATCTCAAATGTAGTTGTCTTTAAAAATGACGCTCATACAGAAATTAAGGCTATAACAGATTCAGCAATTACAACAACTGAGAATTTCTCTGATTTCCATAACATGATGTCCTTGCAACGCCAAACATATAGAGATAGAGCATGCTTTGAATTTAAATTACCATGCAGATTTTTAAGTAAAAATAAACTTACATTCGTTGTTACACCTAGCTTTAATAGGAACAACGACACTAGAGATGAGACATTCGAATATTTAAATTCTGTAGACGAATTATTATTTGTATTGAATGCGGATTCACCTTTTACTGACAAAGAACGTGACATTCTATTAAGTATTCAAGAACATACACCAAATCTACAAATTCATTTCTTATTAAATAAAGTCGATAACATTTACAGTGAAGCAGAAGCAAAAAGAGTTATACATGATACACAAGCGAGAATAAACGCATATTTCCCGCATGCAAGAATTTTCCCTTACTCTTCGTTATATACAAATAGTCAACAACTAAACGATTTAACTGAGTTTATTCATTTTAACTTTAATCATAAAAATATCGACGCAGAACGTACTGAAAAGCTATTGTTTTTCATTCGAAAAACAATTACATATCTTTTGGATAAACGCGTTAAGATGGAAAACAACCTAGTGGATTCTATTAATTGGAATGAAGATATGTTAGTTAAACTAAATGGTTGTATTAATAACCTTACTGCTTTTGAGAAGGAAAAAATTCATTTAATTACAGAATCATATCGTACAATGAAAAACGAAATTACTAATGATCTTACAGAACATATTCCGAAACTATTGCAGAGTTCTTCTGATTTAATTAGTGAAGAAAGCGATTTTGGGCACATTGATATTGAACTAAATACAGCGATGAACGAAAGAGTTCAAAAATATCTAGAACAAACTGTGTTACCTAATCTTGCTCGCTCTATGCAAAATTGGATTGCAACTTCTAATAACGAGTTCCTTCAAAGTCAATCGTACTTAGAAGAAATCAGTGAAGGACTTAATTCTTTATGTGGAGAAAATCGAATACAGTTAGAATGTGACTTTAAAGTGCTGGATGACTGGCGCAGAGATACTGATAGAATGACAACAAGAATACAAATGGAAGAAGTAAATATCTTACGCCGATTTACACCAGCACAATTTTTACTGAAAAGTGCCGGTAAATTATTTGGAGTTCTTCCTAAAAATAAAGCTATGCTATATAACAAATACAAACAGTATTTAGAAAATGAAGATTATACCGATGTAACGGCTTCTATTATGAACAAATTTTTCTTGCAATTTGAGCTATTTGAAAACGCACTAGAGCGGGATATTAATATATTCTTTAGAAATCCATTTGGCGCGTTGAAACAAGCTGTAGAAAACACTCATTTAGAAATACAAGAAAAACAAGATACACTGCATAAAATGAAATCAAATCCTGAAGTTTATCATGATTCTATAACGCTATTTGAATTGAGATTACGTCAATGTGAAGTAATCTTAAATATAGGTGAGGATAATTCCTATACAGATTTAACTTTAGAAACAAACATAGAGTAAACGTAAAGTAACTCCAAAATCTACAATAAAAGTTGATTTTGGAGTTATTTTTTGTTTACTTCACTTCTTTTTCGGTACTCTGCATCTAGACGGTAAACCCGTTGACCACGGCAAGACTTTATCAATTTTTTCTTTAATGAAGTACATCTAGTTTATAATCTGTTGGGTAGGATGTATAGCGTTTTTCAAAAGCTTTTTCACCATAAGACTTATATCGCCTAATCCACTCGGAGAATACACAGGAAGCAACACCTATCGATTTAGCAATTGTTTTCCCACCTTCAGCTCCCTCTAAATATCGTCTCACTGCTTGTGTTTTTTCTTTTGAAGAAAATGTAGCTATAAAAAAACTGCACCTCCAATTGTTAGACTGTGTCGAACAATTGGGGTGCAGTTCATATGAGGGCAGCTTATTTCTTATGTAATTGCACGAAATTTCTCAGGCACAAACGGCATTGAAGAAGGAACTGAAACAGTTTCCATCTCTGGATAGCGCAGTCCTGTTAGTTTCCCGCCAAACACAGCTCCTGTATCAATATTTACCGTATGATTGACAAAACGAGGTTCTGCCACAGGGGTGTGCCCGTATACAATCCAAGCCTTTCCTTCATAATGCTTCGCCCAATCACGGCGAACAGGAGAGCCGTCAGGATGCTTTTCACCTGTAATATCACCATATAATACGAAAGTTTGGACTTTCTTATCACTCCTTCCGATATAATCTTGACGAATACCAGCGTGACAAACGATGAGCTTTTTATTATCAAGTACGTGATAGAGCGGTGACTGTTCGTAAAGATCAATAAATTTTTTCTGTATTATTTTCTGTTCACGAGTTTGCAATGCTTCATATTCAGCGACGGTTGTTTCTAATCCATGCGCGATTGTTACATTACGTCCGATGAAAAAACGATACAACTTATTACAATGATTGCCGGGAGCATAATAAGCTTCTTTTTTGTTCATAACAAGCTCCCACACAATTTCAATCATTCGAAGGGAGGCTGGACCGCGATCTGTAATGTCACCGACGAAAGCGAGCTGTCGTCCCTCTGGATGAATTGGAAGTCCACTTTCCCAATGATAGCCGAGCTGCTCTGTTAACGTTTGAAACTCTTCTAAACAGCCGTGAATATCCCCGATAATGTCGTATTTCATTCTATAACCCCCATCTCGAGTTTTTTCTTAGTATACCAAAAGTGGATATAGAAAAAACCATACCCAAGCGGATATGGTTTAGTCAAACATAAATGTTTTCGTTCGCGATCGTACATTCAGTATAAAGCCAATTGCGATCATATATGTCAGCAAGGAACTACCACCATAACTCATGAGTGGAAGTGTAATCCCTGTAATCGGAAGTAATCCAATCGTCATCCCGATATTTTGGAATACTTGGAATGTAAACATTCCAATCGTTCCTGCACATAAATAGCTACCGAATGGATCATTACTTTCTAAAGCAATATGAATCATTCGATAAATAAGAAGGAAGAAAAGTGAAATGACAACACTTGCTCCTAAAAATCCGAATTGCTCGGCAATGTTTGTAAAAATAAAATCGGTATGCGGTTCTGGGAAGTATACTTGGCCATTCTCCCAGCCTTTTCCGTGTAGTTCACCTGAGCCGGTTGCTAAAACAGCTTGCCTTAACTGATATCCTTGCGTTTCGTATTCATAAGGCGCTAGCCAGCCATAGAAACGATCTAATTGATATTCTTTTAAAATATGTTCCTTAAAGAATGCTGTATGCTCAAAGTAAATGTAAGTTAAGGTGGAAGCAGCCGCGATAACAATCGTAGCTAAACCGAAAATAAAGCGCCAGCGTACACCTGAAACTAAAATCATTGCTGCAATCATTGCTGAAATAACCATTGTATTTCCTAAATCAGGTTCTTTCGCAATTAAAAGCAGCGGTGGTAAACTCGCAGCGAATATTTTACCGAGTAAAATTAAATCCTCGCGTGGAGAGCGAAACGGATATTTTTCATTATGATTGACGATAATGCGACCAATAACAATGATTAAAAATAATTTCATAATCTCGGAAGGCTGGAAGTTACCAAGGCCTGGCACACTATACCAAGCAGTAGCCCCTTTAATTGTTACAGCTCCAGGGATTTTTAATTCAAGTCCAATGAGTAAAATCATCGCAAATCCGTACAAATACCAAGCGATTTGCTTATATCGGTCAAAATCAATAACCATAATCGCAACAATTGCGACGGTCCCAATGACATACCATTGAATTTGTTTTGCTACAAAGTTTACTTTTTGCAGAGCTGGTGGTAAAGATGGCTGCGCACTTGCAATGGCAAAACAACTAACAGTTGCAATTGCGAGTACAATCAGGATTAATATGTAATCTATTCGATATTGGGAATTCTTATCTTTCACCGTACGTAGTCCTTTCTATTACTCTTTATGAAATGAAAAAAAGACGCTATTACCATATTAGCGGATTTTGGGCTGTTTGCAAATATGTTGTTTTGAATTTAGATGTGGGATGTTAGATTATATAAATATAAACTGAAAAACCGATAAAAACCATTCTTTTTGGATGGGAGAGAGGATTACGGCTATGCGCAGAAGCGGTCAGGGCCTATTTTAGCCTCGTACTATGTTAAAACAAAGGGAGGAAGTGAGAGTAGGTCACTTTGAATTTTTCATAGCAGTAATTTAGATGTGGAACCCAAAAAGGGAGTTATCCCGGAAAAGTATGATTGGTGATGGAAGTATGACTTTACATAAATACAAATTAAAAAACTAATAAAAAACCATTCTTTTTAGATGTGAGAGAGGATCCATCCATCCATAAAAGCGGTCAGCTCCTTTTTTAGCCCCATACCAAGTGAAAACAAAGGGAGAAAACGAGAGCGGTTCTCCTTTATTCTTCATAGCCCCTATTTATCCAGCAAGTACCTTTAATAATATAGGAAATAAATATTGGGCTTTCATAAATAGCAGGAAAAGGGAAGAGCAAGAGAGAAATAAAGAACCAGCCATAATAATAATTTTATTTTGCCTTCTTTGAAATTTGTGATATGATATAAATATATTACCAGGTACTAATAACTGATGTTATTTAATAAATTTAGGGGGATAAATAAATGAATCTTCTCAACTTAAAAGGAAAAAACATTATTGTCATGGGCGTTGCAAACCAACGAAGCATCGCTTGGGGAATTGCTCGTTCATTACATGAGGCAGGAGCAAACTTAATCTTCACTTATGCAGGTGAACGTTTAGAAAAAAACGTACGTGATTTAGCTGAATCATTAGAAGGGCAACAATCACTTGTATTACCATGTGATGTAACAAACGATGAAGATATCGCTCGTTGCTTCCAATCCATTAAAGAAGAAGTTGGAGTTGTTCACGGATTAGCACACTGCATCGCATTCGCAAACCGTGATGACTTAAAAGGTGAATTCGTTGATACATCTCGCGATGGATTCTTACTAGCACAAAACATTAGCTCATTCTCATTAACAGCTGTAGCAAGAGCGGCGAAGCCATTAATGACAGAAGGCGGAAGTATCGTTACATTAACATACCTTGGTGGAGAGCGCGTTGTGTCGAACTACAACGTAATGGGTGTTGCAAAAGCATCACTAGACGCAAGCGTAAGATACTTAGCAAACGACTTAGGACAACACAACATTCGCGTAAACTCTGTATCAGCAGGACCAATCCGTACGCTATCAGCAAAAGGTGTTGGCGACTTCAACAGCATCCTAAAACAAATCGAAGAACGTGCACCACTTCGTCGTAACGTAACACAAGAAGAAGTTGGTAACACAGCGTTATTCTTATTCAGTGATCTAGCAAGTGGTGTTACTGGTGAGAACATTCATGTGGATTCTGGGTATCATATTTTAGGGTAGTGGAGAGTTTTATTAAGCTGTAGGGCGGGTGTTAAAATTAGGTGTGATGTTTTTCAGGCACAAAAGCACCAAACATGTTCCTTAAGCTAAGAGGAGTTCGTTTCCATATAATATAAAGAGAAAACGCTATTCTTTTTGCAAAAAGAATAGCGTTTTTTTGAATCGTTTAATTAAAGATGAATTACAGTTCTTATTTTTTCTATTATGCTTCGAGCTAGCATTGAGGGAAAATTGCAAGAACTAATGGAATGCAAAGTTATAAATGGTACAAGGAAATACCCAACAATACATAAAGGTTCTTTTTTACAAGTGTCATTTGTTAGAAAAAAGAAGGAAATTTCAGCTTTATTAGGAAAAAACTTATACATACCAGTTGTTGTCTAAAAGCATGCTATGCCTGGTGTAACAATCATTTAATTGTAAAAATCAAACCTGCTAGAGTTAGAAAAAATGTTTTTTTAGATTGGACTTATTTTTAGAACGTTTTGTAATTATTTCTTCCCACTGAAATTACAAAGTAATTTGTACAGTTTATGAAGTTAAGCGGAGACAGTGACACTCTCTATATCCTCACAACTTATGAATATAAAATTAGTAGATGGTGGTGTTATTGAACTTTCTTCTTCTAATATAACTAGGCAAAGATCAGAATAAAACGCAACAAGAGAAGCAGGCCCAATAATTTGTCCAGATCGAGTTGTAATTGTAACAATAGTTCCTGGTGGCCAAATATCAAATAAAAAACAAGCTATACCTTTGCAATTTGCCATATTTTTCACCTAACCTTAAATTTGTTATTTGAATACATATTTTCTAAATAAAGATATATTTAATATATGTAGAGGAATATAAAATGTTTGGGTAAAGTAAACATGCATCCATTTTTTGGTGATTAAAGGAAGTGGACTTTAGTAACCATTCGTCTTATGGTAGTGGCTACTTGATGACGAGGACACAATTTCGCCTTATTATTTCATGTGAAAATAAATGGTGTAATATTTTTGTTTATGAAAATATATATTTATAAATTATTGAAGAAGACGAGTTGAGATGGTAAATTAAAAAGTTTAACTGAAGGAGGGAGGAGTGTTGTTGGAAAAAGTCGGCACTCCAAAAAAGAAAGGTATTTTATTTGTGATGAATCCTATAGGCGGGGGCGTAGAATACTACCAAAATACGTATATTCAGCAAAATAAACATAAGTATAGAATTTATAAGATGACGTTTCGAACTGGAATTTTTCGTATAGAAGATATAAATCAGGAAGTCCCTCTGTACGATGAATTAGAGTTTCATAATTATGATAAAAATAGCTTCCGATTACTACTCAAGTCAATGGATATTGAATTAATTTATATAAATCATCTCATTAAATTTCCTATATTTGATTTTATAAAATTCATTCAACATTCTGGAATTGATTATATTTATTTTATACATGATTTTTTTTGTATATGTCCTCTCGTTAATTTGGTTAAAAGGAATGGTCCTTACTGCAATAATGAAACAGATGTGAATATATGTAAGGCGTGTTTGAGTGGGAGAAGGGAGACAGATATTCAAACTTGGAGAAAAACATTTGAATCTTTTTTATCAAATGCTCAGAAGGTAATCGCTCCAAGTAACAGTACAAAAGAAATTGTAAAAAAACATTTCCCTGACATTGATATAGATGTACAGGAACATCCTTTATCTCCTAATATCTACTATACATATACCCCTGAATTTGCAAGTGAAAAAAAGCTTAATGTCGCCTTCGTAGGAAATATACACAAAAATAAAGGATCGCAAATTTTATATAAACTTAAAATGGAAATTGAAAGGGGGAAGCTACCTTTTTGTATAAAAGTAATTGGGTTAACAGACAGGCATAAAAGAAGATTTGTCAGCCCAAGCGGACATTTTGTTGTAACAGGACCATATGATAACAGGGAAATTTCTAATCTTTTGGCAACACATAAAATAGCTATCGTTATAACTTCTTCTATATGTCCAGAGACATTTTCTTATACAACCAATGAGGCTATGTTTTCAGGGTATCCGGTCATTGCATTTGATATGGGAGCACCAGCGGAGCAAATAAGAAAATATAGAGGGGGATGGATTTTAAAAGAAATTAGTAGTAGGAGTGTCTTACAAGTATTACAAAAGCTCTTCGTAAATCGCAGTGAAATATTGGAGAAAGCGAGTAATCTATCGGTAGCTTGTCAAAATAAAGGGATTTTCTAATCTTTTCATCAATGAAAAGGAGGAAAAGATGTATTAAGATATTATCGTGTTTTGTAATTCAAATTCAAAAATGATAATTATGTATATAAAAGAGGCACATTAAATCGTTCTATAATGGGATGAATTATTGACCCTTAACGACCAATAGAACAGCTGTTGATAAAGAATTTTTAGAGGCTTTTTTTAAATCATAGTAAGTGAAGAGGGGGCTATTTGACGGAACGCGACAATAGCCCCTAATAGGAGATGTTTCATAGGTGAAAAAATGGGGAAATTCATGTGGGAAATTTAATTTACAGAGACAGGAAGCTTGCTTTTCTATTTAAGGAGTTTTTCGTTAAATCAAATCCCAATTTACAGGTGTCCCCTTAACAACATCTTTTTTCACTTTTTTTCCTAGCAAAATGGGAAGGTATTTGGGTGCCAAACCATACCCAGGTCGAATGGCTTTAATATTTTCGGTTGTTAAAAGATCGCCAGCTTTCATATCTTGTGCCACATATAGAGAACGTCGAAACTTTAATGAGCTTTTTTCCATATCAGTCGGTCCATAATGAATCTTCCCTAGTGACTTCCATGCTCTTTCTGTTTCAATAACAAGAGAGTTTAATTCATCTGCTTCCATTGAAAAAGCGGAGTCTACTCCTCCATCAGCTCTAGATAAAGT
The DNA here is from genome assembly GCF_017498755.1 of Bacillus sp. XF8. Lineage (NCBI taxonomy): Bacteria > Bacillati > Bacillota > Bacilli > Caryophanales > Bacillaceae > Bacillus > Bacillus sp. XF8. The sequence continues at coordinate 62,484 of NZ_JAGDQK010000001.1, forward strand.
GAAATGTTTTTCAATTACAGTCGCTCCCAGTGCAACACTTGCGACTGCAGTTCCTACTCCTAATGTATGATCTGATAAACCTACTTCACATTGGAATAATTCCCTCATATGGGGGATTGTATAAATATTGGTGTTTTCCGGAGAAGCAGGATAAGTACTTGTACATTTCAACAAAATAAGGTCTTTACAGCCGGCTGCTCTGGCGGCTTTGACAGTTTCATCTAATTCTGAAATTGTAGCCATACCTGTGGATATAATAAGCGGTTTTCCAGTAGAGGCAGCTTTGCAGATTAGAGGAATATCAGTATTTTCAAAAGAAGCAATTTTATAACAAGGAACATTTAGGGATTCTAGAAAATCCACCGCTGTTTCATCGAATGGGGTGCTAAATGGGGTTATACCTAGTTCTTTACATCTATTAAAAAGCGGTTTATGCCATTCCCAAGGTGTGTAAGCCTGCTGGTATAGTTTATAAAGTGTGTTTCCTTTCCATAAGCTGTTTGCATCTTCTATTTTAAAATCTTTGTTATCTATATCGAGTGTCATCGTATCGGCTGTATAAGTTTGAATTTTTAGAGCATGTGCGCCAGCTTTTGCAGCGGCTTCGACTATTTGTAATGCGCGTTCTAATGACTGATTATGGTTTCCAGACATTTCAGCAATGATAAATGGTTGTTGATTACGTCCTATTTTCCTTCCATTAATTTCAACTTCTTTCATTCGATCTTCTCCTTTCTAACCATTCGATTTTGCTTTACCTATTATATTTTTTACTGATGTATTCCACCCATCAGTAAGTAAAGGCAAATATTTTTTTTTATCTTTTAATCTATGATAACTGCCGCCAGGAGGTTGTGGTTTTCTTATAACTTTTCCAGAACGAATTAACTCCCAATTCTCAATAAAAAGGCGTTCTATTTCTTGGCATAGTCTATCATAAGAAGTTTTTAATGTATCATTTTCCTTGTAGGGAACTTCCAATTGAGCGATAATATCTCCCGTATCTAAGCCGTTATTTATATAATGAATTGTAACCCCTTTAAGTGTATCTTCAAGGAAACTCCATAAATTTGGATCAGCACCCTTATTCCAAGGAAGATAAGATATATGCAAATTTATAATTTTGTTATTAAATTTCTCAATAATGGAAGGAGGAATCATATATCTGTAGCCATAGCTGATAATAAAGTCAATATTAATAAGAATAGGTGACTGAATGTCTAGTTTATTCTCATACAAAACAACACAATTTCCAGATGATTTAAGAAAACTGTATACATTATTACACTTAGATCCTAATAATAGAATATTCATAATATCTTCCTTAACATTTAATTTTGTAAAATCGCTGATACTACACGTGTTTTCCCAAAACCGTCCACAATTTTTAATGCTTTTCTAGAGGATTTCTCTAAATCAAAGTTTCCGCTCTTAACAATCTCAATCGCATTACAAATATCTCGCTCGTAAATTTCTTCTGATTTTCCAATATAAAAATCAATACCTAAATTTCCTACTGCTTTACATATTTCAATTTGATTATATGCCACTGAGATTAATAGTGCAGGTAACCCTAAACAATATCTTTCCCAAGTCGTTGAACCTCCAGCACATATTGCTAGATCTGCGTTATTCATTAATCTAGACATATAATTAATATTATAATGGAAGGCCATATTTGGCTGTTTTTTGCATAAATTTTGGATGAAATCTTTTTGAGGATTTGATCGTCCGATAATTACATCAATAAGAAGCTGCTTACAGTCTATTTCTTCTAGAGCTTTGATTACTTTGGATGTTTCATTAGTGGGATCACTTCCACCAAAAAATATGAGTACTCTTTTAAGATTACCAGTTCTTTTTCTTATATTTTTCCGTACCTTTAAAAATTCTGTCCTTAGCAGTGCATATTTGGGACCTAATAATCTTATACAATTTTTAGGAAGTAATTTTGTATACCTTTGATCTATATTTGTATAATAATTTTGATCGAGCAGTACATCACACGTATGTAATCTATCTGCTAAATCATCTATAACCATTATATATTGGGTGAATTCCTTCAATTTTTCTTCCCACTTCTTATCTAAAGCGTAATGGTCTACAATAAGCCAATCAACAGGGGAAACGTTCTGACGTATAATATTTATTGTTTGTTGTGCGTCTATTTCCCAGCTAGTTTGAAGCCAGTGAGCATGAGCGGTATTACAATTATTGTTCACTAGCTTCATTTTGGGTAACATATATACTGTGTATCCTTTAGATTTTATAAAGTTACACATGTGGCCATTTAATTTCCTAGATATAAAAGCTACCTGATGTCCCAGATTTTTTAATTCCTCTGCTAAAGTTAAACATCGCATAACATGACCTGTTCCAATTTCTATAGAAGCATCTACACGAATGAATATGTTCATTTGATTTATATACCCATCTTCTTTTGTTCTATATGACTATTCATATAAAACAAATCTGGTTCTTGTTTTAATAAATTTAAAATATCGCTGAAAGAAAATTGGTTATTAACTGGATATAATCTTGTAATAATGTTTTTAATAAGAATAAAGTCTTCTTTCGTGTCAACAGTCCAGCGATGTTTACTTTCATCTAAGTCATGTTGGACATTTAACAGTTTAAATTTCCCAGGGTTGTTATATATATAAGCAGTCACATGCTCACGATATGATGGCTCAGTGGCTTCTTCATATGTTCGTTTTAAAATTCGATAGGGCATAACCTCTGTATCTAGTCCTCTCGGATAAGTACGGGTTAGTGTATTAGATACATAATCATATTTATTTTGATGTTTTAAATAGCAACTAACTATCTTATCAATAATATCGGGATCGATAATGGGACAATCTGAAGTTAATCGAACTACAACATCCACAGAAAATTGCGTTGCAGCTTCATAATAACGTGATAATACATCATCTTCTGATCCACGATAATAAGGAACAGAAAGTTGCTCACAAAGCTCAATGATTGGATTATCATTGAGCTTTGTAGTAGTTGCTACAATAATTTGGTCAATTGTTTTTGCTTTTTTTACTCGTTCAATTTGATATTCTAATAGAGTTTTATTAAGCACTTTCTTCATAATTTTCCCCGGAAGTCTAGTTGAGCCCATTCGAGCTTGAATAATAGCGGCAACTTTCATTTCATCACCTTTTTATTCATTTATTTTTTATAAAAATTTATTACTTTTTTAACTGCATGAATGACATCATTAGCGTCTTGTTCACTCATTTCTGAAAATAATGGTAGAGTAATGATACTTTCATATAATTTTTCGGCATGGGGGCAAATTCCTTTTTGATAACCTAATTTTTGATAGTAGGGTTGTAAATGAACCGGAATGTAGTGAACATTGACACCGATATTTTCTTGTTGTAATGCTTGAAAGATTTCTTTTCGGTCAACTTTCAGCATTGATAAATTTAACTGAATGATATACAAATGCCAACTTGAATCAACATGGTCTAATTGTTTTGGAAGAATAACCTCAGGTAAATCTTTTAGTTCCGCATCATACATTGCTACATATTGTTTTCTTTTAGCGATAAAAGAATCTAATTTTTGCAGTTGTGATAATCCAAGAGCGGCTTGGATATCTGTCATCCGATAGTTATAGCCAAGAAATTGCATTTCATAGTACCAAGGACCATGATTCTCAGTTAGGTTATTAGGATGACGGGTGATTCCATGTGTTCGAAACTGAAGAAGTTTTTGATAGTAGTCTTCATTATTTGTTGTAATGATTCCACCCTCGCCTGTTGTAATATGTTTGACGGGGTGGAAGCTGAACATGGTCATATCGCTAATTGAACCAATTTTTTTCTTTTTGTAAGTAGCTCCTAATGCATGAGCTGCATCTTCGATTACTGTTAGGTTATATTCTCGGGCAATTTTTGAAATTTCTTCAAGTTCAACTGGTTGTCCTGTGAAATGTACAGGTATAATTGCCTTTGTCTTATCTGTAATCTTATCTTTTATTAGCGCAGGATCAATATTGTAAGTATCGGATTTAATATCTGTAAATACTGGTACTCCACCTTGATAAAGGACACAGTTAGAACTGGCAGCGAACGTCATCGATGTCGTGATGACTTCATCATCAGTGGAGATCCCCGCTGCAAAGCAAGCCCCATGCAAGGCGGCTGTTCCACTTGAAAATGCTACGGCATATTTTGCGCCTACATATGCTGCCACTTGGTCTTCAAATTGTTTTATTGTTGGACCGGTTGTAATAAAATCACTATTTAAAATGTTTATTACTGCTTGGATATCATCTTCATCAATGGATTGCTTGCCGTATGGCAAATAATGATCCCGTACAGGTTTTCCTCCATGAAGCGCTAAAAGATGTTTCATGATCATTAATACTCCCTTATATATTGTTTTAATTCATTTTAGTTATTCTGTTATCTTATTCATTAATTAATCTTTTTAACTCGTCCTTTGTTAACCAATGTTCATTTTTATCGCTTGTATAACTAAAACCTTCTGGAAGTGGCTTGCCTTCACTTGTATTTGCTTTATCCCACCAATTGAATTCAGGGTGAATGATATAATAATCTTCAAACTCCAAAGTATGACGGGCATCATCTTCAGTGATCATAGCCTCATGAAGTTTCTCTCCTGGACGGATGCCTATAAACTCAATTTTACATTCAGGTGCAATTACTTTTGCCAAGTCTGTTACTTTCATGCTAGGGATTTTAGGAATGAAAATTTCTCCGCCCTTCATTCGTTGAAGGTTATTAAGAACAAATTGCACTCCCTGATCAAGTGTTATCCAAAATCGGGTCATGCGTTCATCTGTTATAGGGATTTTCCCAGTTTTTTTTATGCTTTTAAAAAATGGTACTACACTGCCTCTGCTGCCTACTACATTTCCGTAACGTACTACTGAAAATCTTGTATTCTTGCTCCCTACATAAGCATTTGCTGCAACAAAAAGTTTATCTGATGCTAATTTTGTTGCACCGTATAAGTTAATTGGAGAGGCAGCTTTATCTGTACTTAAAGCAATGACGCGTTGCACGCCACAATCTATAGCAGCTTCAATTATATTCTGAGCACCATAGATATTTGTTTTAATGGCTTCAAATGGATTGTACTCACATGCACCTACATGCTTCAGAGCAGCTGCATGAACTACAATATCGACCCCAGCAAATGCTCGGTATAAACGAGCTTTATCACGTACATCCCCAATAAAAAAACGAATACGCGAATCGGTATACTCTTGAGCCATTTCATATTGTTTCAACTCATCACGACTAAAGACAATGATCTTGCTTACACCAAGTTCCAGAGCTTTTTTTATAAATCTCTTACCGAAAGAGCCTGTTCCACCTGTAACTAAAATTGTTTTTCCTGTTAAATCCATTTTATTCACAGCCTTTTTTTTATTAAATCCATTTTCTCTATCTATTACTATGAATATTTCGGGAAAACGTTTGGGTATCATCGCTACATTTCTTTATAATTTTCCCGAAATAGTGAATAAGCCTAGATTGAAATTTACTTTTAACTGTGTTTGACCGTTTTTATTTCTTGGTTCAGGAAATGATAAATTTGTTAAATAGTTTCTTTTATATTATTGAAAGGTTAGAAATCAAAATATTCGTTTTTAGATATAAGAAGTATCTTCAGGTTTTCTAATCAAAAAGTGTTACATGTTCATAAGCGGGTCAAGCTCAGAGAGAGATTATGTATTTAATATAGAGATAATGCACCATCTTTTTTCAAGCTAGACTATGTAACTATACAAAAAGCCAAACAAAACATAGCATGATAAAAGTAAAGCCTAAGTCCGATTTCTATTGTTCGATCGCATAGTTTATATCAATAATTAGTAATGAATAAAAACATCGATCGTGTATAATTAGTCGACTATAAAACTCAAATAATAATAAAAAGTATATATATCTTTTGATTTTAATAGTTAAATATTTTTGTTTTTGAATTATAGAATGAATTATATAAGCGAGGGTGAACAATGTGTTTGAAGGATTTTTAAATTTCAAAGGGCAAGAAATGATAATGACAAAGGATTTGTTTAGAAATGTTAAAAATAATTTCACCTATGAGTTTTGGATAAAACCTCAAAAGGAACTTAACTTAAAATGGGAATCGGATGAAGGAAAGCATGGGATTTTCGGTCAAGGGTTTATTATTGGTTCAGGGAATCCTGAAATTGAACAAAAAGATGAATCGAGCGCTGGAGTATCACTTGGAACGAATGGTATAACGGTATATGAACATAGCTACAATGATGTACTTACTCTACTCACATATGAGATAAAAATAGACGATTGGACTCATATAGCTATTGTTTATGAAAATAAAACGCCAAACTTATATGTGAATGGAAATTTTGTGAAAAAAGGATTAAAAAGTACTAAGAATAATATCTTTGCATCAGGAAATATTGGAGGATGTGAAGTATACGGATACTTTGAAGGACAAGTAAATCATTTGAGGATTTGGGATTATTCAAAAAGCGAAAAAGAGATTAAATTCCATACAGATAAATATTTAAATGGTGACGAACAAGGATTGATTTTAAATTTGAACTATGAAAAGCCAACGGATATCCAATCTATTTCGAATACAAACGAAGAAGCTGATGAACCATCTTTTTTAAATGATTCTATTCTTAATCAATTTAGTTTAGAAACATTGAATGAATTAAATTATGTTGAATATAATAATGACTTGCTTGAAGATACTGAAGTGGATGTGATTATACCAATATATAATGGCTACGAATTTACAAAGAGATGTATAGAAAGTATATACAATAACGTAGACATTCGTTTTAATTTATTTTTGATTAATGATGCGAGTACAGATGAACGGATAGGTGATTTTTTGGAGAACTTGAAATCTAAAAAATCACCTCAAAGCTTAAAAAAATTAGTGATTATACACAATGATAAAAACCTGGGATATGTAAAAAGTATTAATAAAGGCTTACTTTTAACAACAAATCATCCCATTTTATTAAATAGCGATACAGAAATTCCCCCTCATTGTTTTCGACGCTTAATCAACCCTATTTTAGTAAATGATAAAATTTCATCCGTTACCCCTTTCTCAAATAGTGCTACGATTTGTTCTTATCCAAATTTTCTTCAAGATAATGAATTACCATACGATATGAATACAAATGAAGTCGATTCATATTTTTCAAAATATGTTATTAACAAAGGGATAGTAATCCCAACAGGTGTAGGCTTCTGTATGGCATTAAATAGAAATGTTATTCACGATATCGGAATCTTTGATGATGAGGTTTTTGGTAAAGGGTATGGCGAGGAAAACGATTGGTGTATGAGAGCACAGCATAAAGGATATCAAAATATACTGATTCCAAATGTGTTTGTTTATCATAAACATGGTGTAAGTTTTAATCAAATAGATGGCAGCAAACAAAAGCTAATGTCAAGTAATTTAAAAAAATTACTTAATCGATACCCAAATTATAATAAAATCATACAAGAATTCATAAGGTTGGATCCAATAAAAAATATAAGAGAATTCATGAAAAGTGTAATGGTCGCCGATAAATATTCTTATAAAAAGGGTAGATTGTTTATTGACCATGGCTTAGGTGGCGGTGCCTCAATCTATCAAACTAACTATATAAAAACATTAGAAGATGACGAGAGGATATACACGTTAACACCTGGGACTGATTATGTAATTTTAACGGATCATAATCATCCTGAACCAATAGAATATAATCTTAACATAAGCAAACTAAATGAAACGAATTTTAAAAAATTATTAAGTGCTTTAAACATTGATTTGATTTTTATTAATCATTTATTTAAGTATCCCATTGAAAAAATGTTTCGTTTAATAAAACACTCACTTGTGGATTATTATTTTTATATTCATGATTTTTATTGTGTTTGCCCAAGCTATAATTTAATAAATCATCAAAAGAAATATTGTAATGCTGAAACAAACGTAGAAACCTGTCAGGGATGTATTGCGAAAATATTTTCAAACCAAGCTATTCATATTGAAGAATGGAGAAAAACATTTCATTCTCTTTTAATGGGCGCAAAAAAGGTAATTACGCCTAGTCATAATACGAAAGACATTATTCTAAAATACTATAAAGATATTGAGATAGAAGTAAGAGAACATGTTATTGATTCAAAAATAACGCACTCTTTTAAGGAGGAGTTTTTAAATAAAGAGGCTTTAAATATTGCTTTTGTAGGAGCTATTGATTATCCAAAAGGATCAAGTATTATATATGAGCTAAAGGATTTAATTGTTAAAGAAAATTTACCAATAAACATAAAGGTGATTGGGATAACAAATATTCATTTTAATCCACACAAAAGTGCTGAAGGTAAATTTGAAGTTACAGGAAGGTATCAAGTGGATAATTTATCAGATATGTTAGCTAAAAATGAAATAGCATTGGTTATTAATCCCTCTATTTGTCCTGAAACATATTCCTATACAACAAGTGAAGCAATGTTATCGGGATACCCCATTATTACATTTAATCTAGGTGCCCCTGCTCAACGAGTAAAGAAACATCAGTGTGGATGGATTCTTGATAATATGACTAGTAATGAAATATTAAATTTATTAAAATCCTTATTAAGAAATAGAGAAGAAATTCACGAGAAAGCAAAGAAATTAAAAGATTTGCGGGAAGAGAATCAATTTTAGGATAAGGTTCACATATCTAATAGATTTGTAGTTAAAATAGGATTTTTCATGTAATAAATTCCATTACTGTCTTTTATAAGAAAGAATATAATAAATGATACTGAAGACAAGGTTATTTTCGATTGAAAAAATAAGAAGGGGTGATGTTTATGTCACAAAAGTTTCTCTACTTACCAATCGAATCAAAAACAAGGGAATTAGACGCAAAATTACTCTTAACCTATTATGCTATCAAAGAAAATTATCGAATTATTCTGGGAACACATACGCCTATTCTCGCTCATTTGGAGTTATTACCTAAGGGGATTATTTGTTCAAAGGGAACTCCTTATGGTGATGCAAGGAAAGAATATATGGATCACGCATACAAACTAGGCTATTCTATCGTCGAATTAGATGAAGAAGAAGGATTATTCCTTAATAGCAATAATTATAGCCGTCTTGGAAAAGATGATAAGTATGTTAAAATACTCGAGCATGTATATTGCTGGGGAGATGCTCATAAAGAAATAGTTACAAATACTTTTCCTGAATTTAAGCAGAAATTTCATTTAACTGGTCATCCGCGGTTCGATCTACTCAAGAAAAAGTTCCGGGGGTTATATAGTGATGAAGTTAAAATGATTGAACAGAGGTTTGGAGATTTTATTTTAGTGAATACAAGATTTACTCAATATAATCACTTTCTAAGAGGATTTAATCCTAATGAACGTTATATAAAGAAGGTATATGAGCATTTTATCCAATTAATTAAAGAATTAAGTGGGAAATATCCGAATCTTAATATTGTTGTTCGTCCTCATATTCATGAAAATGTGGAGAGTTATCGAAAAGAATTGTCGGATTATAAAAATGTGTTTGTTGCCCATGATGGTAATGTGGTTATGTGGATCTTAGCCTCAAAAGTAATTATACACAATCGTTGTACGACAGGCATTGAAGCTTTGTTACTTGATAAACCAGTCATTGCTTATATGCCGGTTGATTATGAAAAAGAGAGAAAATATTTACCTAATGCAGTTACCCATAAATCAGTAAATAGTAGTGAAGTATTTAACTTAATCGACTTCTGTTTATCTAAAGGGGAAGTAGGTGAAGGGAAAAAAATTCTATCAAAAAATTATTATGGGGCCATGGATGAAGAAAACTATGCTTATAAGAATATTATCAGTTTATTAGATAAAATCAGTGTAACGGGTGAAAGTTCCATCGAGGAATCGTCTGTAAGAGCGCTCTCTACAATAAAAGGGAATCATACGTTGACCTCAGAAGAAGAAATAAAGAGTTTCTTTAAAAAGTTGGATTTAATAGAAATGAATGAAAATGAAGTGAGTGTTCGAACATTAGCTCCTGATTTATTTGAAATAACATCTAATAAAAGTTGAGCCCTTGCTTTCTGTGAGGCTTAACGTAACTTCCTTAGTTAGATAAAAAACCCTTTTTAGCAAGGGTTTTTATTGTTTTATAGAATGAAAAATCAAAGTTTATAGAGCGTGTATGTTTTTTATAATAAATCAACTTATACAGCATTTTTGTTTTGAAACTATTGTTACTTCACTGTGTTCTCTTCAAAGGCATCTCAGTAGATAGAGGTATCCAAGAAAAGGATAAAAAGATTTTATTCATTAGGTGTCACGTGCGTAGCAAGAAAAGCATTTATTAAAAGATGAAGAAAAATGAGCCCTAAAGAATTGTATTAATACTGCAAAGAAATTTCATTGGTACATTGTGGGATTTACGGATGGATACAGAAGGATATCTTTAGTAGCTTTGGGAATATGGATATTTTTCTGCTCTTACTAAAACATCAAGCTACATTTTAGATTTTTATAGAAGAAAGGAGCAATCTTATGAAAGGGATTATTTTAGCTGGAGGTACAGGATCGAGATTATATCCTATCACTAGAGTGACCAATAAACATTTGCTGCCTGTCGGACGTTATCCAATGATTTATCACTCGGTTTATAAGTTAAAAGAATGCGGGATTACAGATATTATTATCGTAACAGGAAAAGAACATATGGGAAATGTAGTGAATTTTTTAGGAAGTGGGACTGATTTTGGTGTTTCATTCACTTATAGAGTACAAGAAGAAGCAGGAGGGATTGCGCAGGCTTTAGGGCTATGTGAGACATTCGTTGGTAATGATAGAATGATTGTAATTTTAGGTGATAATATATTTTCTGATACATTACTTCATTATGTAAAAGGGTTTCAGAGGCAAAAAGAAGGGGCGAGAATTCTTTTGAAGGAAGTTGATGATCCGAAAAGATTTGGAGTTCCTGAAATAAAGGACGATCATATTGTAAAAATAGAGGAAAAGCCAAAGAATCCAAAAAGTCCTTATGCAGTAACAGGAATTTATATGTATGATGCAGATGTATTTGAGATGGTCAAAAAGCTAAGTCCGTCTAGCCGCGGCGAGTTGGAAATAACGGACTTGAACAATGAATATATTAAAAGAGGTACTTTAACTTATGACGTATTAAAGGGCTGGTGGACTGATGCTGGAACCCATGACTCCCTTTATAGAGCAAATACGCTGGCAAAAGATTTATATTTTGGGAATGGGTTTGACAGCACACTTTAAGAGGTTGGATATAAAAAAGAAATGCATATTGAAACTATCGCGGAAGTGATATCTATTTCATAGGAAATGGATCCTGATATTGTTATCCATTGTGTTGTTTATACAAAGATAGACTTGGTGGAAACGAACAAGATATGGAGTTGCAAAAGAAATTTTTCAGTGAAACAACATAACATTCACCTTTTTTTCGATTTCTACGGGTGAGTTTGGTTGTGGAACATCTTTTTGTTTTTGAAAAATTTTTCATATATATATCCCTGGAAAGACGGGGTGAGGAAATACTTTATAACAAGAAAAATCATCGATATTATAACCGATGATTTTTCTTGTTCAAATTTGAAAAGTAAAGTTTGCTTCAAATAAGATTGAGTTCAAACATAAGTTGTTTGGAGCATAATGAATGAATATTAAGATTTTATTTTTTCGATAAATTATGTTTGCGAAAGAATATGATTTTTATGATTGAATAATATTCATCATTTCTTTAATTCTTTGACGAAATGTGTGCTGTTCTATCACTCGTTTTTGAGCCTTTTGAGCAATAACCTGTCTCTTTTCTTTATTATTCATATAGGTAACCACTTTACATAGACAATCTTCATAATCCCGGTAAGATACCATTTCTTCTTCAGTAAAGAAAGAACGCAGATTAGGTTTTTCCTCTATTAGTTGAAAAGCTCCACATGCCGCAATATCAAACGTTCGGTTATTAATACTTTCGCTAATAATTCCAGATGTGTTTTGATTATGCAAGAAATTGTGGCTTCGATGAGGGTTTAATACAATGCTGGCCCCGTTGTAAAAATAAGAAACCAATTCTGGATTCATCCATGTATCTTTAATCATAACTCTGGGGTTGTTTCTCCAGAGTTGTTGTAGTCTATTACGCCATCCTTTCCCAACTAGGCGGATGTGATAATTTGTATTTTTTAATAGAAAATGGATGAGATTTATCCTTGTGGGATATGGATATCCTACAAGGAGTAAATCGCTTTTGTATGCGTGTTCCACTAGTAGGGGTCTAAAAATTGTAGAATCTGTTCCTAATGGTAAATGATAGGCATTTGGATGAACTAATTGATAGTGTTTTAAAGATCCTGTATCGATGGTAAAGATATAATCAAATCTATTAATAATTTGATAAGTCTTATCAAAATAATAAGGGTCCTCAGTCATCCAACATGCTAGCTTGATACCGTTTTCTTTAAAATATTGAATAGCTTGTACAGAAAGATAGTCTCCTAATATAGTTAGAACCACCTGTGGTTGAAACGTGGCAACAATAGATTGCAGCTTTTCTATAGGTTCTAATGGATGAAAGGAGATCCATTCATAACCATTATCGTTTAGCCCAGCTTTCATACTGTGATCTAAATAATCGTAAATACCGTGATAACCAGAAGAAATATACAGTAACTTCATTATATATCACCAATTGTAGCAATTATTTTTATTCTTCTGTTGTTATGATGCTTTCAACATTATTACAACTAATTTTTATAATATTCGTCACACTTGGAGATGGTAAATCTTCTTCTTCTAATGTGATTATGCCAGTCCAGTTATTAAAGTCTATAAGTTTGGCTGGTCCATAGACAAAACCGGATTTACCTACGACTGTTATTATAGTTCCAAGTGGTATGTTGGAGAACTGGCGACAGATGCTACTTTTGCATATTGATAGAACCATAGACAAATGCTCCTTCCTTTTCATTAATTAAGTTGATATTTGATAACACTTATACTATATGCAAATAGATAGATTTTTGTGCGAAGGATATCTTAGTAAATACACCCTTTTATAATAATTTAAATATCTATTTTGGGATAATAAATTCCATATATTTAAAAATCAAGAAATCGCCTAGAAACAGCTGGCTGCTTTTTTATGTGCGTGCCAAGCTAAGCTAGAACTTAGTATTGGATGTTTTATGTCGTTTTAGAATCAGCAATGAAATGAACAAAAGAAATTAATTTTCTACGCTATAATCATATAAATTGTACAAGATTTAGCTAGTACCGTATGGTTATAAGCGGCATATATATCATGTTTAAAAAGTAAAATGAATAAAGAGATATGTTTATGCTGCTATTCATGGGTAGTAATCCACTGATTAAAGTTGCATTTTACAAGAAGAGGAGGGATTAGATGAGAGGGGCTATTCTTACTGATGGTACAGGATCACGTCTATATCCCATTACAAAGGTAACAAGTAATCATTTACTTTCTGGCGGTGAATTAGAAATAACATATTAAAATAACGAGGAATATTGACCTATATATTAATGGGGGTGATGGAGTGGAGGAGAGGTTCATGATCCTCTTTGTTGTAGCAATGTACTTGCAAAAGACATCCGATTCAGGAAGGAATTTGATGAGAGTCCTGAAGAATGGAGGTGCTGACGGAAATGAAAGTAATTGAAACTTTATTCGATAAGGTAAATATTGTAGAGCCAGACGTATATAAGGATCATAGAGGGTTCTTTAAAGAAAGCTATAACAAAAAAGTCTTTGAACAATTACAAGTATCGTATCAATTTATTCAGGACAATATATCAAAATCGGTGGAAGCAGGTACAATAAGGGGCTTGCATTTTCAAACAAATCCTAAAGCTCAAACGAAACTTGTACAAGTGATACAAGGAGTTATATTTGATGTTATCGTAGACTTACGAAAAGAATCTCCCACATACAAGAAATGGCAAGGATTTATATTAAGTGAATATAATCATCGGCAGCTACTTGTGCCAAAAGGATATGCACATGGATTTTGTACGTTAGTTCCGAACACAATTGTCATGTATAAGGTCGATGAACATTACGATGTTCAATATGATAGTGGAATACGTTGGAATGATGAAGAGCTGCAAATTGATTGGCCGGTTCAATACCCGATTTTATCCGAGAAAGATCAGTCATTACCATCTTTACAAGATGGTAATCATAATTTTCATTTTAGGGAGAAAAGCACATGAACATTTTAGTAACAGGCGGAGCAGGTTTTATTGGTAGTAATTTCATAAGATTTTTAGTTAAGAAGTACCCGAACGATAATATTATTAATTATGATTTGTTGACTTATTCTGGGAATTTATTGAATGTAGAAGAGATAAAAGATAGAAAGAATTACCGGTTTATTCAAGGAGATATTCAAAATAAAGAATTGCTTCGTTACGTAATAAATCAATACGAAATTAACAGTATTGTTAACTTTGCCGCAGAATCTCATGTTGACCGCAGTATTGAAAAACCACAAATTTTTTATTCTACAAATATATTAGGAACAACAACGTTATTAGAAGTTGCAAAGGAAAATCAGATTGGAAAATTTATTCAGATTTCTACTGATGAAGTGTATGGTTCGTTAGAGGAAACTGGATATTTTGTTGAGGATACGCCTTTGAATCCTAACAGTCCTTATTCTTCTAGTAAAGCTAGTGCTGATTTGATCGCATTGGCTTACTGTAAAACATATGGTTTACATGTAAATATTACGCGCTGTTCAAATAATTATGGTCCTTATCAATATCCAGAAAAATTGATTCCTCTTATGATTACAAACGCTTTGGAGAACAAACCCTTACCTGTATACGGAACAGGCAGAAATGTTCGAGATTGGCTTCACGTATATGATCATTGTACTGCTATTGATTTAGTATTGCATAAAGGAAGAAAAGGAGAAATATATAATATCGGTGGAAATAATGAGAAGCGTAATATTGAGATCGTAGAGAGCATTACTGGACAGCTAGGTAAATCTAAAGAGCAAATTACATTTGTAAAGGATCGTCTAGGACATGATTGGCGCTACGCTATTAATGCTGACAAGATAGAAAAAGAGCTTGGATGGAAGCCGGTATATACGTTTGACAAGGGCCTTCAGGAAACCATTCAATGGTATATCCATAATGAAACCTGGTGGAAGCCTCTAAAATACGGTACATCTTAGTAGAGGGAGAGGGTTATGAAGAAAGTAATAGCGATTACCGGGGCGAATGGACAATTAGGTAGACAGTTTGCCGAGGATTTACATGATTTAGGTTATCGGGTTTGTGCTTTAAGCCGAGAGGATATGGACATAACGGATTTTTCAAGAGTCGATCTTATTTTAAGAAAAATAAACCCTAACATTATTATTCATTGCGCTGCATACAAAAAGGTAGATTTAGCTGAAACTGAAAGAGATAAAGCGTTTCTTGTAAATGCTCTTGGAACAAGAAATGTCGCTGTTGTAGCCGAGAAGATTTCGACTAAGCTTGTTTATATTAGCACGGATTATGTATTCGATGGAACAAAAGAAACTGGATATGACGAGTTCGATACTCCTAACCCGATAAATGTATATGGAGCCTCCAAATATGCAGGAGAGAATTTTGTTAAGAGTTTTCATTCACATTATTTTATTGTTCGTACCTCTTGGTTGTATGGCAAGTATGGAAACAATTTCGTTGAAACGATGTTGAAGCTTGCAAAATCTCAGCTGGGGATTAAAGTGGTGAATGATCAAACAGGATCTCCAACCCATGTAAAGGATTTAGTGCAATGTGTGAAGGAATTGATGGAAACAGAACTATATGGAACATATCATGTATCTAATACTGGGGCTTGTACATGGTATGAATTTGCGAAAGAGATATTTGCTTTATGTAATATAAATGTCAATACGACACCTATTTCTACGAAGGGGTTTGGGGCAGGGGCTTTACGTCCTGCTTATTCGGTTTTGAATCCTTGTGCGCTACGATTAAATGGATTCGATTTAATGAAACCTTGGCAAGAAGGATTGAGGGAATATCTTGAAGAGAAGAAAAACTCTAGAGAAAAATAATGCATAGTATAAGAGGGATAACTGTTAAGTGAGAAAGGAGTTAGTTTTGTATTACGAATATTGATTTGTGAATATTATTATACTTCTTGTACGTACTATGATAAAAAGCTATCATAATAATATTATGATAGCTTAGCATAGGATAAGAGGTGAAACGGAAACAACGTAGTATCTTAATAATAAGAATCGGGTAGCTTATGGATCACGAGTTTTCTTTTTATTCAGCACATATTAATTTTTATAATCATATTATAAGTATATTAAAAATTAATAAGGAGATGGAGTTATATTGAATCCTTTTGTAATGGCAAATGTAATGTTTAATGGTATTTCATTTCAATTTCTCACCCATCAAGAAGATAAAGTGATTAGTGATGTTTTAAGGGCAGGAATGGTTTTTGAGGCTCACGTATTAAACTATCTAAGCTCTATTATTAAGCCAGGAAATCACATTCTGGATGCAGGTGCAAATATTGGTGTAATTTCTATTCCCTTAGCAAAGCTTTCACCTACAGTAACAATATATTGTTTTGAACCTGATCCGATAAATTACTCACTTTTAAATATGAATATTGCGCTAAATGATATAAAAAATATCTATACTTTTAATTATGCTTTGGGTAAAGAAAAAAAATTTATAGCCTTCTATAAAAATAATATGAATTACGGGGATCATCGTACTTCACAACCATTAAATGAAGAGCCGGATATAGGACAATTTAGCACTTTGCCAAATCGTGTTCATTCGGTAAATATTATGGAATTTTTAAAGCAATGTTTGGACGAGCAATCACCAAGTTACTTTGATATAGTAAAAATTGATACTCAAGGAAGTGATCTTGAAATTCTTGAATCGTGTTTACCACTTGTGAAGGAACATTCAACAGTTGTTATGGAATATTCCCCCTATCATTTACTTCGAAATGGAACTTCAAAAGAACAAATAAGAGATGTACTTGATCATTTTTCATATTTTGGAGTTGTAATACCAAATCATCCAGATATGGCTGTTGCTTTAAATAAAGATGAAATATTAGAACATTTTGACACTCTTTCTACAACAGGTAAATTTTATGAGGTTATACTAAGGGGGAAAAAATAGATTGAATATACCACGGAATTATATTACAAAATTTATCTTAAATTTTCTTCAATTTCTTCCCAAGTCATATAAATGCGCACAATATCTTCTTCGATAAGCTCACTTCCCATTTGAACTTCTATAAATTCTAAATCAGAAGTAGCTTTCAGTGCATGTTTAGTCCCTACCGATATTTGAATTACATCTCCAGGTTTTACAGTTTTAAATACCCCATCAATAATGATTACGCCTTCACCTGAAATAATGCTCCAAACCTCTTGCCGCTTACAATGCATTTGATAACTCAAATTTTTATCGGCAAGTATCTTAAGTCTTTTTGTAAGTACTTCATTCCCATCGGATAATTTACTATAGTCTAGGACGCGGTACCACCCCCAACGTCGCTCTTCATACATGGGTCTTTGAACGTAACAGTCAATAAATTCTTTAATATGTCCGCTCTGTGATTTATCAGCTACTAAAATACCGTCAGGGCTCGTTACTACAATGCTGTCAGAAAGACCTGCCACAATTACAGGGAGATTCAGTTCATTTATAAGATGTGTATTACAAGAATTTTCACTAATCATACCTTTTCCGACAATTGGTGTTTCTATAATTTCTGACAAGGTATCCCAAGTTCCTAAATCACGCCACGCCCCTTTATATGGTATTGCGACAATATGAGAGCATTTTTCTACAATTTCATAGTCAAAGCTTTTCTGAGGAAGGGTGGAATACTGCTTAGTAAGTTGTTCATATTGTAGAGGTATTTTTATATCGGATAAGTGTTGAATTAAAAATTCTAGTTTAAAAGCGAAGACACCGCAATTCCAAAGAGCATGTTCATTTATGAGATTGCTGGCAGTATCCTGATTAGGCTTTTCGATGAAATGATTAACTTTCAGGTATAAGGATGGGAAAGAGGGCTTGGGATTATTAAGAACAATATAGCCGTATTGCTCAGATGGATATGAAGGCTGTACCCCTATTAGGGCAAGTGAGGCTTCTGAATTCTTTAAAACATTTTCGAAATTCAGCAATGTTTTAAAGAAAGAGTCTTCTACATAAGCATCAACAGGCATTACACAAACTGTTTCATCTAAACTAACATTAAGAACGGAGTGAAGATAAACAGATGCTAAAGAAATAGCAGGAAATGTGTCCCGACGATCTGGTTCAATAATTAGGTGAATATCGTCGCTTAGTTGACTTTGAATGATATCTGTTTGAGATTTGTTCGTTGCAATGTAGGTGGAATTGTCTAAACCAACTGAACGGATTTGCCGCCATATACGTTGTAGCATAGATTCTGGATTTCCATCTTCATCCCGAAGAACTTTCAGAAATTGCTTTGACCTGGAATCATTTGATAACGGCCAAAGTCGTTTTCCTGAGCCGCCAGATAATAAAATAAGTTTCATACTTTACCGCCTTTCTCGTAATCTTACGCTCATATTAGGGAGCTCCCTCTCTCTGTTTTACTTGTATACGTCAAGAATGTAGTATTGTATTTAATACTTGGTTTATAATGTATATTTTTAGCCTATATAAGCTAACTAAAGCTGTACAAATAGCTCCTTTATTAGAAATATTCAGCTTGTTGGGGGATTGCTAGTTTCTTTGTTTTCTGCTCTCGAGGCTTTTTTAAATGATAATAGTTAATAAGTATTAAAGATCAATCTTATTATCGTTTGATTTTTCTTGTAATTTTGCCAACAAGTGCATTTACTAAAGTATATGAGTTCCTACTACTTAAGCTAAAGAGCCTCGAATTTCTGCAATAGGTTGAACGATTTATGTTTGGAAAGATTTTGAGTACACTCTCGTATTCCTTAATGTAGAAAGAGCACCTTTTACATATAGTTACTACAATTATTTAATGCACTAGCGGAGAAAATTGTTATGGGCAGCAGCCTATTTTTGTAGGACATGTCGTATAATGTATCTTTATTAACGAATGTGTGCACTTGAGTTTAGTCACAGCATATGAAGTATTATCGTGGGATTTGAATCAATATGTTACATACATGAAATACTAAAAGGCGAGGTATTGAATTCATAAGAAAAATTCAATTTTAAACGAGGAGTTATAGAATTTTTTATATATAATAACGAAAAAAATCTACACACATGGTCATTCTATCGCTTGGCACAGTTTATCGAATATAAAGCAAAGCTAGTTGGTATCAAAGTTGAATATGTGAACCCTGCTTATACGAGTCAAGCATGTCCAAAATGTTGCCCAAAAAACAAGGCACAAGATAGAAAATACAAATGAAAGTGTGGGTTTAAGAAACATCGTGATATCGTTGGGGCGATGAATGTTCACTACGCAACTGTGATTGATGGTAATAGTCAGTCAGCCTAAGCACCTATACGGTCTGGCTTAGGAGGGGCAATGAGATGCCCTCATCTTGAAGGCTGTTCAAAACAGAAATGGATTGCGAACGTTTAGTCATTCAAGAATTCCACCCGTTAATCCGTAAGGGTTAGGGCTTGCGACTTTAGTCGTGGGAGTCTCAAATCTACATATTTTCTGGTGAATCAAAAAGGATGACTGTTCCTTAATGTAAACAGAATTTAATATAGTAAGAAGACATTATCTGCCTACTCTAGAAAACTGAAAACACAACATACCATGCTCAATTAGACAAATATGATCGCCTTCGCTTATGTTCAAACTATTAATTGCGATTGTTACATCGATTACAGGTGGATTACCATAGTCATGCCAACATATAATTCCACCTTTTCGTATGACTTGGCGTGCTAAAAGAGTGTCTAACATAACCCCTTCTAAAGAATGATCACCGTCAATGAATATTAAGTCTGCTGTAGGAAGATCGGATGGTTTTATATCTCTTGAACCATTAGGTTTTATAATTAGCTCTACTCGAGGGTCGTCTTTAACATATTCTCCAACAATTTGAGGTACTTCGTGTTGCTGGACGGATAATGAAGTTTGAGAGCCAGGTGCTAAGTCGATACCTATATATTTTTCAATCCAAGGGCTATTATTTAAGATACATTTTGCTGTTTCTCCACGCTGAATACCGATTTCAATTACTGTTTTAGGTCGGAAGGTTCGTGAAAATGCTATTAATGGTTCAACATCAGCCCCTGTAAAAAGAGGTGGTTGGCCATTGAATGTGCCGCTTCCAAAAATCTTAAAAAAAACTTCTCTATTTATTATACTCATATAATATACCTCCTTGTTGTGAAAAAGTAACTAAGTGGAACTTGACATTATTGTTTTCTGTATATAGTACGTTTCTTGCATTATGATATATCTTTCTACATATTGGATCATATAATCATTAAAAATTTTTATTTCAAGTTTAGAGAGAAGAAAAATGAGAGTAGATATAATTTTTGTATACCATTTAATATTAATATATGAAAAAGTGGGACAAGTGAAATATAAAATGCATGAAAATTTAAAAATGATTCCAACGTCTAAGTTTTTCACTAGTTTCAAATATGTGGGCTTTAAGGAAGCTGCATAATTTAAAGCTCTGTGTGTATTTTATTACTGTAGTATCATGTGGATAAGTCTATTAGCATATATTACATAAGGCGATCTGTTAAATCATTTTTACGATATTTTTTGTTGTTTTATTATAGGAGGGAGCAATATGGGGGACTCAATAGCTTACAAAACGCTTCAATGGTGCCTTTCTCCCGTTCATGAAAATACTCATATTCCTAATTTGCTATATGAAATTTACAAAAGTAGAGCGGATTTACAAAAAGCTTTTCCGGATCCGTTTGGAACAAATCAAATAGAATTATTGAAATGGGCACAAACTTATTTAGCGCAGGAATATTTAATTGGTGATGATCTGCCTAAACATTTTAAAATGATAAAAGACACTTCTTTATTTTCAAAATGGGATTCTTTTTTTCAATGGGCGTTAGCTCCAGTTCGTCATAATACATATATCCCAAATTTACTTTATGAAATCTATAAAAGTAGGTCTGATTTACAACAATCTTTCCCAGATCCATTGCAAAAGAATCAAACGGGATTATTGAAATGGGCGCAATATAACTTTGCTAATGAATATTATGAGGAAGAAGATTTTTTTTCAAGATTTAATATTGTAAAATCAGAAGATTATTCACTAAAGCAAGTTAATACACGAGTATTACCATATTTAAAAAAAGGTATTAATTTAGTAGGATTTGCTCGGCTTGAAGCTGGATTAGGAGAATCTTGTCGCTTAGCAGCAAGGTCTATTCAAAGTACAAATATTCCATTTGGTATTATTAATTACCGACTTCCATATCCATCAATGGATTTATCTTGGATAGATAAGGAAATAAAGGTTCCTATCCATAATGTGAATATTTTTCATATGAATCCAGATGTGCTTCCGACAGCTTATAGGAAGTTTGGGCATCGTTTTTTTTATGGGCGTTATAATATTGGCTATTGGCATTGGGAGTTACCAGAACTTCCAGCAGAATGGATTAGTAGTTTCAGAATTTTAGATGAAGTTTGGGTGCCTTCGTCTTTTGTATTAGAGGCAGTATCCAAGAAAACCAACCTTTCTGTTATTCGTATTCCGCATTGTATTCAGGTCGAATGCCCTAAAGATATAGATCGAGGGTACTTTGGATTACCAATAGATCGATTTTTGTTTCTTGCTATGTATGATACTAGAAGTGTATCGCAACGAAAGAATCCAATTTCAGCTATTAAAGCATTTCAAGAGGCGTTCTCTAAAGACGATGCTTCTGTGGGATTGGTATTGAAAGTGAATGGTTCACAAAATAATGTAGAAGAATTAAGACAGCTGCAGAATATAATTCAAGATAATAGTAACATTTATCTTATTAATCAAACATTGAGCCGAGAAGAGATAAATGCGTTGATTCAAGCTGTTGATTGTATAGTATCTCTACATCGATCAGAAGGTTTTGGACTCGTATTAGCAGAGGCAATGTACTTAGGGAAGCCGGTAATTGGTACGAATTGGTCTGGAAATACGGATTTTATGAATAGCGAGAATTCTTGTGTGGTTGATTATAAGCTTGTTAAAGTCGGAGCAGACTATGGTCCTTATAAACATGATCAAATCTGGGCAGAACCTGATATTGATCATGCAGTGTATTATATGCGGAAACTTGTTTCTAATTCATTATGGTATAGCAATATTGCAGAAAAAGGGAAAGCAGTCATTCATAAAAATTTTTCAGCGCAAGTAGTAGGTAAAATGATTTATGAACGGCTTGAAAAGTTAAACTTAATTTAATACGGGTTTTTTGTAGCGATCTTAAACAAAAGTAAGTTAAATTCTCATAAGTAAGTGTAAAGAGAAAGTGTTGTTTTAAGATATTTTAAAATGTTGTTTTGATGGAAATAGAGGTAATGAATATAGAATAATTTCTAAAAAAGGAAATAATTCTTGGCGGGAGGAAAAGTGGAAAAATTATGAGCAAACTAAAAATTGCTTTTTTTACACCGTTAAGGCCATTAAAATCTGGTGTTTCAGATTATAGTGAAGAGCTTTTGATACACTTAAAAGATTTTTTTGATATTGATATCATTATCGGAAGTAATTATTTACCTGAAAATCCTTTGTTGCAACACTTCTGTAATATTATCCCATACCCTCAATTTCAGTATGAACTTTATGATGAAATTGTTTACCAATTTGGTTGTAGTCTTTTTCATAGTTACATGCTTCCCTTTATACACCTATATCCTGGTTTAACAGTACTTCATGATATTAATCAACATCTTGTATATTATTTACTTGGTATGAATGAAGATAATTCCATTTACATTCAAGAGATGAAATATAATTACGGAGAGATAGGGGAACGAGAAGCAATTGAAGTTCTTGCCGGGAGAAAAAGTCCAGATATTTACGGCAAACCGTTATTAAAGCGAATAATAGACAATTCAAAGGGGTTAATTGTTCATAGTCAATTTTCGAAGAATAAATTATTAGCTGATTTCCCTGAAGCATCTGTATTTTGGCTTCCCATGGCGATGCCTTTAGATAAAACCCCTAATGATAATGTGAATACAATAAGAAATAAATTTTTTATACCAAATGGTGTAGTAATTTCTATTCCGGGTTTTGTAGCACCCACTAAAAGAATATATGAATTCATTCTTGCATATAAACAAGCAATGTCTTCATTTAGCGAGAATACAATGGTGTTAATTATTGGACCTCAATTTGATACAGCATATACTACCGAAATAAATAATTTGATTATACAATTAGGTCTTTCACAACGGATTAGGTTCATGGGTGAAGTAAGCGAAGAAGATTTTTCAAAGTTAATCACATTAAGTGATATTATTGTAAATCTTAGGAATCCATCTGTCGGTGAGACTTCTTCTACAATTATTAGAGCAATGGCTGCAGGGAAACCAAGTATTGTAAGTAAGATAGGATTTTTTAATGAACTTCCTGATGAGGCATGTTTAAAAGTTAGAACTGACGAGCATGAAATTCAAGATTTAAAGGAAGCGTTAATTCATTTAGTGAATAACAAAAGTCTGAGAATTCAAATGGGGCAAAGTGCTTCACGTCATTCTGCGACTGTAGAAACACTTGCTGTGGGATACCGTGATATCATATTCTCTTTTGGCCTTAAAAACAAAGTGAGTAAAGGAGGAGGATTTATGGGACTATTTACTAATCTTCCATACTCAGATACTTTTATGTATGGTGAAAAGGAACTTCTGTATAATCAAGTGCCGATTAATAATATATCAGAAAGGTGCATCGAGGTGCCAATAGGTATTGATTTTCTAATAAAGCATAAATTTAGCCGCGTACTTGAAGTTGGAAACGTATTACAATCTTATTTGCAAGAACCTATCACAAGAGATATTGTTGATAAATTCGAAGTTTCTTCAGGGGTTTTAAATGTGGATTTAATGGAATATAATCCTACTGAAAAATATGATGCAATTATAAGTGTATCAACTGTTGAGCATATTGGACAATTAAAAGACCCAACAGGTTCTTATGGAGAAGAAGATATAAGTCGAGATAAAGAGGGGCCTCTGAAAGCAATTATCAAGATTTATAACCTCTTAAAAAAGGATGGGCATGCATTAATAACAGTTCCCTTTGGAAAGTTGATGGATTTAGGGTGGTTAATACAATTTGATGATCTTTATATGCAATTATTGACTAAGAAATATAAAATGCCTGAAGATGAACTTACTATTAGATATTATAAAAAAGTTGATATGGAGACGACCTGGACTAATCCGCGACAAATATGGTCACATTGCTCAAAAGAGGAGCTGATTAATACTATTTTTTCATCTCCATTTCCTGGTTCAAATGGAATTGCTGTTTTAGAAATAAATAAGAAGAGTGATAAGGAAATATTTTTTGATAATACAGTACTAAAATTTCATTCTCCTTATGTTATTCATTCCCTATATTTAAACTCTCCTAAACCATTTTATATTCCTACAAATTATGATTTGGAGGGGTGGATACCTGTTCAAGGCATTGGGGCAGTATTTTATGGTCCCTATGTTCACCTTGCAGAGGGTTCTTACGTATTTAATTTAGAATTAGAGGTAGATCATCCTTGTGATTGTGTAATTGAGATAACTTCTAATTTAGGAACTACAAAACTATTAGAATATAAAGTTAACAATTCTATAGTATTAACAGATAACTTACATCTAAATAATCCTGAATATAACGTTGAGATACGGCTGATAAATAATACTTTCCTTCCTCAAGTTACTAGAGTGAAAGTGAAAACAATTACATTATCGAAAGTTAATAATGGTTAAGTTAAAGTATTTACTCTTTCCAGTTTTTATTTTATAGAATAATAATCTCAGTATATCCAAATTAATAAAAGGTTCGAATGGCCAAGACAGCTTATACACTCAGTTTTAATATGTAGGTAGAATGAAGTAAGCTATTTTCTCATACAATTAGTTTAATTCAATAAATTGATTAACTTTGAGTGAAGTAAATGAAAATTTAGCATGCAGGCTATCATAACATTTTTACCGGGGGTGTTGAAATTGAATATTGCATTTGATATGTCTTTTGCCAAAGAGGAAATTATGAAGCGAGGAATTGGACGTTATTCAAAAAATATAATTCAGCACATTGTTATGTTAAATGATAGTCATAATTTCTTTTATTTTTATCCAGACTATACGAAAGAAGACGCCTATTTAAAAGATGAACTTCAGCGGTTTATTGTTGCTAATAAAATAGACGTCTTCCATATCCTCAGTCCATACTATCCTCTTGAAAATCATCGTATTCTACATAGAGAGTGGTTTGGGACAATAAAAGTGGTAGCGACAATATATGACTTAATTCCAATGTTGTATCCTAATTACTACCTTTCTGACCCTGGGATGCAAGCAATCTATAATCAAGTAACAAATTTTATCAATTCTTGTGATCTTCTGTATGCGATTTCTGAAACGACTAAGACAGATGCTGTACGTCTTTTAGAGATTGATCCCAATAAGATTAAAGTTATTATGGGAGGAATTGATAAACAATTTAAAATCGACCCTACAGTAAATCGATCCTATTTCGCTACAAAATATGGAATTTCTAAGCCGTATATTATGAATATTGGAGGTGCAGATTTCCGTAAAAATCTTAATGGCTTAGTTGAAGGATTTGCCAGAGCTAAGGTGGCATTAAACAATTCAATTCAACTTGTAATCGTGTATTCGGATAAACAGCAACTTTTAAATTCTGGAATGACAGCCTCTGTTTTCGATGATGTCATTTTTACTGGCTATGTCTCAGATGAAGATTTAGTCAAATTATATAATGGAGCTGAAATAGTAGCATTTCCTTCTTTCTATGAGGGACTTGGTTTTCCTGTGATAGAGGCAATGGCCTGTGGCACACCAGTTCTTACTTCTAAAACGTCCTCGCTTAGTGAAGTTTCTGGGGATGCTGCCTACCTAGTTGATCCTTACAATATCGATGAAATCAGTAAAGGTCTAATTGATCTAATAGAGAATTCAGAATTACGTATTTCACTTAGAGATAAAGGCCTTCTACAGTCAGCTGAATTTCAATGGACGCATGTTGCGCAACATGCATTAGAAGGGTATGAAAAGGTGAATCGAAAATAAAAGGTTACTACGTTCTTTTCCAATAATCCATAAAGTTTTTTTCCATGTTTGGTTAAAAGTATAGAATCAATAGATCATTACTAAGAAACAATAAGCATAAAACAAAGTTTAAGAGATGGGTCAAAAATATAATTATGCTGTGCAAGTTGTTCTTATTTGTTAAATAAGGTGCGCTTTAGATTTAGGCATCTAGAATTAATAGAATAAGATAAAACTTCAAGGAGAAGTGAGATATGTTAAAGTCTAAAATAGTAAGTGAGTCTGATTATAACGAGTCATGGTTTACTAAAGCTTTAACAAAACTAAGGGAGCCTTTCTTTCTTTATATGGAACAAATGCCATTACCTTTCAATAATACGATTTATCATCGGAAATTATGGGAGTGGTGCTATATATATCAGGCGCTGCTTGAAAGAAATATGCTTATTCCCTTTAAAAAAGGTTTAGGCTTTGGAGTAGGAAAAGAACCACTTGCCTCTTTATTTGCCTCTCATGGATGTTATATTACAGCAACAGATTTGGACTATAGCCAAGCTGTTGTTCAAGGATGGGTTGATACGAATCAACATTCTCAGCAGATTATCGATCTTTGTCAGTATGAGTTGTGCGATCCTAACACACTCATGCATCTAGCGGATTTTGAAACTGTAGATATGAATTGTATCCCCGATCATTTAACTGGCTTATATGATTTTACATGGTCTTCCTGTAGCTTTGAACATTGTGGTTCAATTGAACTTGGTTTTCAATTTATCCTCAATCAGATGAAATGTCTCAAGCCTGGGGGAGTGGCCATTCATACAACAGAGTACAATCTTAGTTCAAATAATGACACAATCGAATCTGGTATAACCGTCATTTTTCGAAAGAAGGACATAGAGCAAATGGTAGATTCTTTAAGAGCCGAGGGGCACTTAGTTGATATTGACTATAGCGTAGGAACAGGAAGTATTGAATCATATGTGGATGTTCCACCGTATAAGCAAAACCCTCACTTACGGTTACAATTGGCACAATATGTATCTACTTCGATTGGATTGATTATTCAAAAAGGTAAATAAAAAAACATCCCGAACCTCAGCATGATAAGGAACGGGATGTTTTTTAGATGGATTCCGGTATACACACTTTACAAAGTGTATGGATTATGTTTGTTTATAGGCAGGTGTAAAATAGGGGAACATTAATATAATCTCTAATTCCTATTATATTAATGTTGATAACCAATATTGATAAATATCTTGAAGGGATTGGTGTATAGAGATTTTAGGTTCCCATTCGGTTAGATTTTTTATTTTTGTATAATCACCAATAAAATATGGAATATCAGAAGGTCTCATTTTATCAGGATTAGTTTCTATATCTATCTTTTTATTTGAAAAAGATAGTAAAATGTTTAATATTTCTTGAATTGATGTACTTGTTCCGGAACAAACATTATAAATTTCTCCCGCACATCCTTTTAAAGCAATCATATAATATGCACGAACAATATCTCGTACATCTGTGAAATCTCGAAAAGATTCCAAATTACCAACTTTTATTTTATTACAGTTTGTATTACCGTTATTTATTAAGGCAATCTGATGAGCGAAATCAGATGTAACAAACCCTAGTTTTTGACCAGGACCAATATGATTAAAGGGTCGAACATGAATAACATTTAAACCAAATCCTTTATAATACTGTTTTATCAACATGCCAATAGCTGCTTTACTTGTTCCATAAGGGCTTAATGGGTTTAATAATGTAGTTTCAGATATTTTA
Source organism: Bacillus sp. XF8 (assembly GCF_017498755.1). Lineage (NCBI taxonomy): Bacteria > Bacillati > Bacillota > Bacilli > Caryophanales > Bacillaceae > Bacillus > Bacillus sp. XF8. The sequence continues at coordinate 90,576 of NZ_JAGDQK010000001.1, forward strand.
CTATAGTTATTAGTAATGACTTTCCCATACTCTTCTGAAGAACCAATAGTGATTACTCGTATATTTTTATTTACTTCTTTAACTGCTTCCAATAGATTAATAGTTCCAATTGTATTAGCTTCAATTGTTTTGGAGACGTTTGCCCACGAGTCTTTTACATTACTCATCCCTGCTAAATGAAATATATGAGTTGGTGAAATTCTTTTCAATAAACTCACAACTTCATCTTGCCTTTGTAAATCTAATTGATAAATATTTTTATATAAATGTGATTGCCTTGAGGTTCCAAATACTTCAGCTCCTTCAGCTATTAGAGTACTTTGCAGATGGTGACCAACAAATCCTGTAACCCCTGTTATTAAAGCTTTCATCTTATCACACGATTTATTTCTAAATCATGATCTACCATCATTGTTACTAATTGTTTAAAGGATACCTTTGGTTTCCAATTTAATTGTTCCTTTACTTTATTTGGAGAACCCAGTAATAGATCAACCTCAGCCGGACGCATAAATTTTTCATCTTGAACGACATATTCTTTCCAATTTAGCCCTGCATGTTGGAATGCTATTTCAACAAATTCTTGTACGGTATGTGTTTCCCCCGTAGCTACAATATAATCATCAGGACGTTCGTTTTGTAACATAAGCCACATTGCTTCTACATAATCACCAGCAAATCCCCAATCACGCTTCGCATCTAAATTTCCTAAACGTAGTTCATTCTGTAAGCCTAGCTTTATTTTAGCCACTCCATCTGTTATTTTACGTGTTACAAATTCTAATCCTCGTCTTGGTGATTCATGATTAAATAAAATTCCTGAACAAGTAAACATATTATAGCTTTCACGGTAATTTACGGTAATCCAATGACCATATACTTTTGCAACGCCGTATGGACTTCTCGGATAAAAGGGGGTTTGCTCCGTTTGAGGAGTTTCAACCACTTTTCCAAACATTTCACTGCTTGAAGCTTGATAAAAGCGGGCATCTGGTTTTATTAAGCGTACTGCTTCTAGCATGTTTATGACACCTATTGCTGTTACATTGCTCGTATAAATAGATTGTGTCCAAGAATCTCCTACAAACGATTGAGCGGCTAAGTTATATACTTCATCTGGCTCTGCAATTTTTACTGCATGAATTAATGAAGATAAATCTGATAAGTCTCCAGGGATAAGCTCAATTTTATCTAAAATATTTGAAATATTGCTGTAGTTTGGTGTTGCTGTTCTTCTTTTCAAACCGTACACTTGATAACCTTTATTTATTAATAACTCGGCGAGATAAGAGCCATCTTGCCCTGTAATACCGGTAATTAATGCTTTTTTCATGTTATCAACTCCAAGGTGCTTTCTTTTCGTTGTTTATAGTATGCGGAATAACTAAAAAATGACAGTGAAAATAATGTATTCATGCATCTCAATATTGTGTATAAATGGGAATAACTATTAAATACTATGTGACGAAAGAATATAAATAAGATAAGTATGTTGAGGGATATTTAGCTTATAATGTATGAGAACATTATAACTTTCTAAAAGAAAAATATAAAAAGCTTGTATTTCGCTGAATGTCACGTTTACAAGCTTTTTATATTACATACGGATATCTTATTTAACAAATGCAATAATGTTTAAATTTTCTGTGAAGTGGATTTTGTTTTTTAAGGTATTTAGTTAAACGTGCAATATAAATCACCCCAAATAGTTGGTTTTATTAATTCTCGGAGATGAGAATAGTCAGTTACTTGTACTACTGCTGTAGTAAAGTGATTGATATGATAAATTTTAGGATATATTGACTTTAGCAGCTCATACAATTCCGATGGATCAAAGCCTCCAATCGAAGAAATAGATAGTGGATTAAATTCTATTATTAAATCTGGTTTCCATTTATGGATTGTATTTAAAGCACCTTGTAACGCCTTAGTTTCAGAACCTTCAATATCTATTTTTATAAAATCGACATTTGTAATTCCAGCAGCTGGGATCCAATCATCTAATCTAACACAAGTGATAACTTGATTTGGCGTGACAGCGATTCCTGGTTCTTCAAATACAAATGACCAACCTCCACCATCGCTGTTGTTAAAAAACTCGATATTTGTATTTTTATCGTATACTCCTAAATTAATTGGCAAAATGTTTTTAATCTGATTTTCTTTTATCGTCTGCATCAAATAAGAAAAGTTAATGTCGGATGGTTCAAAGGAGTAAATTAGCCCATCTTTTGCTAAATAGCTTAATGCAAGAGAGGTTAATCCAATATTTGCACCAATATCTAGACAAATGCTATTGGGCTTAATAATATTTTTTAGATGATTCATTATATGAACTTCGTAGTATCCATGTTCTTTTACAGCCTGGAATATGCTCTTATCGTGTTCATTTCCGTAAAATACAAATGATTTTTGATCAAAAGGCAAATTTAAAATAGCTTTTTCCAAATGAATCAGCTCCTATCCAATATTTAAAGTGATTTCATTGACTTAAAATATAGTTTGATAAAAATATAATAATCTGTAAAATAATCAATTCATTTTACAATTGTGTAGATGTTCAAGACTAAATTAAATGCATGTTTTTAAATACCTTATCGATTCACTTTATCATGAAGAGAGTTTCGATAAGATTTATTAGTAGGCTGTAATTTTTGTAGATAGTTATTCAATGAGTAAGTAAAGAAACTTAAAGTTCGTTCTAATAATCTTAGAATGGATGCTAGTAATCTAAAAATAATAGCAGTTGCTTGATTAGACTATATGAGTGCATGGTTTAATTCTTTCTGATTGTCAGTAGGGGAAATTGAAATAATAAATTTTAGGTTGATGTATTAGATTTAGTGAGTTAAGTGTTTTCTATAAAATTTACTTTTCTTTAACCAGATTGACTGTAAATAACTACGCAAGGGCACAGAATATTACATTTATAGCGTATTCAAGAGAATGAAGATTGTTTCCTAAACATACTATCTTATTCTGAATTAAACACTGAATCTATGTGTATCCTGTACGTTAAGTAAAGTGATTTATAGTATTAGTTAATTGAAAAGACAGCGGTTTTTGGGAATTTATTTTTGTAAGAACGATTTATGTTTATTCCAGTTCCGAGTTGGTGATGAGTGGATGGGATAAGGAGGTAGGTGGTAACACGCACCTAAATTAGCATCAGTATATTCTTTGTAGTTAATTTTCAAGTGAAATTACTAATAAAAGTTATAAATCAGATGTTTTCCATTGCTGATGTACGGAGTGTATATGATTTATCTCTGTATTCGTAGATAAAGAAATTATTGCCCCCCTTTTTGTAAACTAAAAGAAATGTACTGCATAATTTAAAAAGATACGTAAAAGTAAAGGAATGTGAGATGAGGAATAACTAAAAGTTTAATAGCAATTACTGTGCAAGAAGATGAAAGTGGAGATTAAAAATTAAATTTTCTTGTAACTTTATTGTTAGGAAAGGTTAAGAATGTAAATTAAAGGGTTGATTCTTTTTAAGGTATTAAAGAATAGCTGAGCTGAATTCATATTAACTTTGAGCTATATAAAAGATACTTAATTTTGTTTCACAATAACATCCTATTGAATACATTGACATGGATTAGCGGGTTTAAGGAGAATGATTAATTAATATGTATAGTATAAAGAGCTTTGAATGTAATGGCGGTTTTATAGTTAGTAAGTCTGTATGTATTTAAAATAATTATAGTGTAAAGAACAGGAAGATATACGATTTGAAAATGTAATTAAACTATTAAATGAATGAAACATTCTCCCTTAGTTTAATATGAAAAACGCTTGTTTTGGTAATGATTATAACCATAACCTAAGGAAGGAGTGTATTAAAATATTATGAAGGAAGACCATGAATATCAAAATTCTCATGACAATGTTACAAATGCTCCTCAACATATTTCGAATGCCTTTTATGTGAAGGATAATTTTAAAGATCTCCTCATCATATTCGTATCCTCTGAATATGATGTACCATATTGGCCGTTAGAACAGGGAATTATTGATAGTCTAAAAAAAACAGTTCGAGAAATGCATGTAGTATCACCACAGCAAGATTTGTTACGAATTTCCCAAAAAATAAAACCAGATTTTGTGCTTGTTTTTAGCGGGTTCAAATTGCTTTGTCATCAAGTGGAAATGCTGAAAAGGAACGGGGTAAAAACAGCTGTATGGATGACAGATGATCCTTATGTTATAGACCAAAGCAAAAAAATCGCTCCTTATTATGATTATGTTTTTACACAAGAAATAAATTGTATATCTTTTTATAAATCAATAGGATGCCAGAATGTGTATCATTTGCCACTCGCTGCAGATCCTAACGTATTTCATCCGAAAGATGTTGATGAAAAATATAAAACAGATATTTTGTTTATTGGAGTTGCATTTTCAAATCGGGTGAAAATGTTTGATGAAATTGCTGGTTATTTGGCAACTAAAAAGACACTAATCTCTGGTGTTGGTTGGAAAAGTTTGAAGAATTATCATTTACTGCAGCAAAGAATCAATGCAAATCATTGGCTATCTCCTGAAGAAACCGCAAGCTACTACAATGGGGCAAAAATTGTGCTCAACTTACATCGTTCACACGATGACCCAACTATTAATAAAAATAGCGAAAAGATAGAAGCTTTATCTCTTAATCCTAGAACATTTGAAATATCTGCTTGCGGGGCTTTTCAACTAACTGATATTCGTCCGGATTTAAGTGAATTTTATCAACCTGGTTATGATATTGAAACATATCGTACACCTCAGGGACTTATAGAAAAGATAGAATATTATTTAAACAATGAACAAGAAAGAACAATGATAGCATCAAGAGCTCTCAACAGAGTTCAAAATGAACACACTTTCTCACATAGAATCTTAGAATTACTTGGCATAGTTTTTCCTGAAAAAGAACTGAATGGGGAATGATAGTATATAGGATTGATATAGAGAGATGAGGACATTTATGTAAATTTTAAATATTATATTTTGGAGTAAAAGAGAAAGCAATGTATAGAAGATTCTCTATACATTGCTATTTTTATGAGGAAGTAAATGCTATTCAATTTCTAAGAAAGCATAAGTTACAGCTACTACTGTAGCACCAAGAGCCGCAGTTTGGACAAGCTGAATTTGAACTACATCACCAGCATTTAACGGTACATCAGGGACACGAATGGTTCCTCTTAGTAATGGAAGCGCAATGAGTGCTGCAATACTTGCTGTCGAGGATAGAGGAATTGTAGCAATAATTTGTGGAGTATCAGTGCCAACTCCTCCTGGGAATCTGACAACTTGAGCAGTAAGAGCGCCAAGTATAGCTACATCAAGGCCAATCAATGAAAGTCCTGCAGTGATATCGAATATACCTGTTGTAGTTACTCCAACACCAGTGAAAGCACCTGGCGGTAGTACGAGTGATCCAGTTGTTCCTGGTGGGACAGGAGTTGCTGGTACTACAGAAATTGCATTTGGAAGAGGAGGTAAGAATCGGTCAAAAGCGATTGCGACTCTGTTAATTCCTATTGCTGGTAGTGCAGCTAGTGTAATTACTTGAGGTACTGTGCCATCCTGAACAGCAAAAGCACTCTGATCACCAGCAGGGCCAGGAAAAGGAACAGAGATAGGTCCAGGAGTAGGGCATGGAACAGCGTCTGGACACCGGAAATCATGATGATTTGATCCACAATGATTAAACATATATTCACCTTCTTTTCTTATAGAGTACATTATATTTAATGCAAGTAGGAGTCATTTTGCCATGGACAAAGCACTATTTTTAATATTAGAGATGTTTAATACGAAAATTTAGTTTAATTAGAGATGCGAACTTTAAATTATGAATGGCAAATGTCATGTATATCTATCAACAAAGAGATGGGAATCCTCCTATCTCTTTGTTTTATGGGAAGAGAAGTAAAGTGAAAATGTTTTTTATAGGGGTAATGGTAATGGCACAACAAAAGAATGATAAGGATAGAAACTTTAAAAAGTAGTTGTTTCAATGATAGTGGTGTAGCCCAATGCTATACCTTAAGGTTTATAACGCTGGAATCATGATAAGTGAGGAAATAAGCTGATAAACAATTCCTATTGTATGAGAGGGTAAGGTGTATAAAATCACGTATCATGCCTGCATACAAAAAAGAAAGCAAATTTCCACATCCTGTGAATATACATCTAACAGTAGGAGTTTGTAAGAACAGGAGGGAAAGGATTTGAAGCGGAAACAGAGCAAAAGAGAAGATAAGCGATCGATAATATATATTGCTCAACCTACAGTTGACGCTGCTAATTTGAGTATGCAAAAGACATTTGTTATAAAGCCAGAAACAAAAGTGGAATCTGTATCGGAAAAGGAAACAGAAACAGATACCAAGGAAGAGGCAATAAACACTAAGAAAGAAGCGGATGTAATAGCAGAAGCTGAAGTCATTGAAGAAGTAAAGGAAGCGGATGTAATAGCAG
>NZ_JAGDQK010000010.1:0-241646 GCF_017498755.1 Bacillus sp. XF8
TTGAGCCCTGTGGAATACAGAATCCAATCCTTATTAGCTGCTTAGAATATTTGTCTAACTTTTTGGGTTCACTTCAATTACTTGGTGTGTTCACTCATGATACAACATAATATGTCCGCATCCGCAGCAATGCTTTGCTATAATTTCTTGAAACACTGGATAATTTTCTTCATCCCGGTGTTCAATAAATACCTTTTCAAAACGATACATGTTTGGGGCATAAGCCCAGTCTTGTTTCGTACGTGCATATAATGTCGATGAAAAGAATTCTTCTCCACCACAAACTACACATATTTTTTTCATTCTCATCCCTCCTATGCTTGTCTTACTTCATCTATATGAACATATGCATAAAAAAAAGACCTTCTATAATTAGAAAGTCTTTTCTGTAACAAAAAGAAATGTACCAAATATGCCTATTCCGCTATACTCTTTCTTTTTACCAGTTTCTGTTTCAAAAGTTTGTTTCACTGTGATAAAAAATACACCGTTTCGTGTATCCGTGCTTACAAACTTCATCTTTTGTTCTTTCTTATCTACATTTTGTGTACATTCAAAGCTATCTTGATTACAAATCAATGCATACTTGTTCTCTAAATAAGATCTGAAATCAGATTCTTTCGGACAAGTTAAAAGTAGTACTGCAACAAGGATAATGCTGACAATACCTACTGCTGTATAATATTTCTTCATTTTTTCTCCTTTCAAAAAACAAGAAAACTTGACCTAATCCGTCAAGTTCTCTTAGTCCACAACCCATTGCCACTCTTGTTCTTTCTTATCAAAAATAAGCCAGCCGGTTTCGGTTGCATCTTCTTTTAATTCCTCTATGTTATCTAATACTTCATCCGTACTTTCATACGAACCAACTACATATACAGGAATCTCTAAACCTCTTCTTGACTCAATTTTCCCCGCTAAATCAATATACATTCCATCTTCCATTAATGGAACAAGCCCAAGAATAACTTCTTTTGAAATTGCTGGGAATATTTTTGATTTTTGAAAGAAAGAAAATCGTTTTTTTCCAAATGAACCGAGTTTGTACGGAATTACTTTGCTAAGCATTCCTACAAAATCAGCGATTCTACGGTAATACACTTTGTTGTACCAACCGTCATCATGTGAAAAATAGACAAATCTATTTTTCAAAAGTGGGAAAAACGCTCTCCCAAGTGGTTCTTTTTTGTGAGCCAAATATAACAATTCTGCAATTTCTTTTGGCTCCAATTCATCTAAATCGCTTGCATCATCAAAGTCCACCCAACAAAACTCATCAAATTCATCAATCTCTGCTTTAATTAATCTATGTATGTTTTCTTCTTCAACATATTCGAATAATGTATGATAGTGAAAATCAGTCCACTCAAAATTATGTTTTAAAAGCAACACTTGATGAAGCGGTGAAGGGATATTACTTGCAAACTCTTCAAATGTAATTCCAGATGTAATAAAACAATGACCCCGACGATTACCATTAATATATATCATATTCTTTACTTGGTCAGATCCTCCAGACAAAGCACCTAGCCACCTTCGTTTTATATGTTTCAATTCTATAGCATATTTTAACATGAAAAATTTTAGAAACATAGAAAAAACTTCAAAAACTATTTACAATTTCATGAGTTTTATTACATACTGATTACAAGAAAAAAAGCCTGTTGAAAAACAGGCTTTTTTACGCGATTTCGTCCGGATTTTGCGGATGATGATTTTCAGTATGCTTTTCGTTTTTTTGAAAAATGGATTGAATCTTATCAATTGTTTGCGGCGCTAACTCAATCATTTTTTCAGCTAGGTGTGTAGCATTTTGTAAGTGAAGAATATTCACACCATCTTTATTCACTACAAGAAAGGCTACTGGAGTAATTGAAACACCACCCGCACTCCCTCCGCCAAATGCCGGATTACCTTGTGCTTTCATTCCACCATTTGTCTGAAAATCCGATCCTCCTGCTCCAAATCCAAACGCTACTCTGGAAACAGTTAACACTACACCGCCGTCAGCCGTCTGAACAGGCTCTCCAACAATCGTATTAACATCGACCATTTCCTTTAAATTTTCCATTGCCGCTTTCATTAATCCTTGAATTGGATGATCCACCGTTCATAACCTCCTTTGTCATATCTTTCCTAGTTTTTCCGAAACCTTGTGAACTAAACATAAAATTTCATATTGATTTCAAAAACAATAAGTAATAATATTTAGAAAAAACAAAATAAAGAGGGGATTATGATGATAAGAAAATTAACAAAGGGTGATCATAAACAAGTACTGGCCTTTTTAAAAAAGGAGGCAGCCATTAACCTATTCATAATTGGAGACATTGAAGCATTCGGTTATGAGGCAGATTCCCAAGAATTATGGGGTGTATTTACAGAAAACGGAGCGTTACAATCCGTATTACTGCGCTTTCATGATTCGTTTATCCCATATGGAAAAGATGATTTTTCCGCAACTGACTATGAAGAAATTCTTGCTACTTATAAACCATTAAAAATCTCCGGTAAAGCAGAAGTTGTCGAAAATTTTGAAGATATACCTAATATACAACTCGGCACAAAAAATAAAACATATTTTTGTGAGTGTAAAGATGGTACTGCCCTACCAGAAATAATGCTTCATACTACAATTAAGCTAGCAACTATAGAGGATGTTGAACGAATTATAAATCTTCGAAACAGCATTGAAGAATTTCCACAGTCGGAGCAATCAGAAAAGATTTTACACCAATCACTCGAAACGAACACAGGACGTACATATTACATTGAAGAAGATGGTGAAATCGTCGCTTCTGCTTCCACATCAGCTGAAAACTCCTTATCTGCAATGGTTGTAGGAGTATGTACGCATCCAAATTGGAAACCGCAGGAGTATCAAGGCTTGAGAGGTTAACTCAAGAGTTAAAACTGTGGTTGTTACTAACAGAAACTATCTCATTAGAGGAGACTACCTATTTTGCTTTATTGGAAACCAATAAGGCTGACTAGGTAGTCTCCTTTTGCGTTTAAACAAAGGAGGAATAACTATGCTGATTAAGTTTGCCATTAAGGAATATTTAGATGAGAAGGAGTTCAACAACTTAGCACCTCGCACAATTAAAGCTTATGGGGATACACTCAACGAGTTTCAACTGTTTTGTTCTGACAGGGAGCTTATAGACACCGAGGACATAAGTGAGAAAACTATTAAGTCCTATCTCATGTACTGCCAACGAGAACGCAACAATGCAGTACTCACAGTTAACACCAAGTTACAGCATCTTAAGAGCTTCTTTAGGTTCCTCATAGATGAGGAGATCATCCTAGAGAGGAATAACCCAACTAGGAGGCTGACTCAGAATAAATCTGACAGTAAGTTAGAAGTCTTTACAGATGAACAAGTGAGGATGATGTTGAGGTACTACAGGAGGCAAAAGAGGGACAAACAGTTTTGGAACTATCGCAATTACACTATGTTGGTCTTCCTCCTAGGTACTGGAGCTAGACTTGGCGAGATGATCAACACTAAATGGAGTGATTGCGATTTGGTCAACTATTCAGTTGTTTTCTATGGAAAGTTGAAGAAACAACAAAGTCAACCTCTTAGTGACAAGCTCGTGAAGGAACTGTGCGAGTATCGTATTTACCTAGAGAGACAGTTTAATGAGTTACCTACTCATGTGTTTACAGACCAAAAAGGTAAACCACTTACTCCTAACGCTGTAAAGCTCGTATTCACTAGACTAGCTAGGATAATGAACTTCAAAGGCGTACGAGTGAGTGCGCACACTTGTAGGCACTACTATTGCAGCAAGCTGCTAAGAAACGGAGTAGATGCTTACTCTGTGAGTCGACTCATGAGACATTCTTCTATAAAGATGACTGAGAGGTACATACACATTTGGAGTGACTCCCTCAAGGAGACTAACGACAAGTACAACCCTTTGAACAATTTAGATATTTAGACAAAACAAAAGAGCCCTGCTTGTAGTTTGGCGACCACACAGGACTCTTTTACAGCTACTAAAGAAACTCGAAGGAGCTTCCTTGTTTGCTATTGTATCATGCTCATTGGTACTAGCTCAAGGGTTGTTCCTTCTCATATAGGAGGAATATGTGTAATGAAGAAACTAAGACAATATGAAAGCTTTCAGTCCGTTGCTAAAATGGACAAAACTATTGATCTTACTCTAAAAGAATATGACTTAAAGGAAAGCGAACGAGTGATACTTTTAAAGCTATCAAACTACTCATGTAAGTTCGTTGGAGTTAGCTATCTCAAGAATAACACGTTAGCAGATCTAACAGGATACTCTAAGCGTACTGTTCAGCGTGCCCTCAAGCGTTTCAGCGAGTTGGGAATCATTACTCGTATTGAACAGTTTAAACCTGTTAGAGGTGGCTACTCAGCTTTCATCTGTGTAATTAATCCTTTCGAGCGTCACCTTGAGTTGGCATCTTGCAAAGAAGCTGCCGAGTCTACTCCTGAGCAACCTGAGGAGCCATCTCACGAGAACGAAGCTATTACACTTAAAGCTAAAAGCTCTAAAGAATTAAAGATACGTAATAGCGCACCTGTTAGTATTAATGAGTTAGATTCATCTTATTTGGCTAGCTCATGTGTACCGATGGAATTTATCAATACAGTATCCCCTTTCTTTAGTACAGCTAAGGAAATCTATTCTCTGTGGGGAAAAGTTAAATTGGCTGCTAACAAGTACGCACCTGATTTAGTCGATACAACTGAGGTGGCGATCTCAGCATTTAAGCAATCAGTATTTGCTCTGAAGATGAACAAAATTAGAAAAGACTTCAAAGGTTATCTGTTTGGCGTTCTCGTAAAGATGATGTCTGTTGAGCAAAGAAAGCTAAAATGTAAGTTATTCAATTTCCTACAAGATTAAACTGAGGAGAGTCACTCATTGTAATTACTGATAAGTAATAATCCCTAACAACTGGGTTTTGTCCTTCTCAGCTTTAACCCTTGAGGTGGTGCTATTAAGTATATTCTTAATTGCATGCTAAGGGGGGGGAATTATTGAACATAGTAATCTAGTTGATCCTACTCTACTTACACCTGTGAGGACGGAATATTCTAGTTATAATGCCCGCTGAGTTGCCATATCAAAGAAAACGACCTCTCAGATTCGCTTGTATGGGATTTTACAAGAACGACCAACCCTTTATATATATAAACAAAATAAACCTCAACAGAGAGAATCAGAGGCGTCTTTCGTAAGATTTTATCTATTTCAGCGTCCTCATGAAAATAAATTTAAAAAACTCGAAAATAATAATTGACGGTTCTAGAACTTTTGGATTATGATGTACTTAAGCCACTAAGGAAACGAGGTGAGCCATTGGAAAGTAAACAACAAAAGTTTTACGGTAAAGTCAAAGACTTCTACGAGCTAGAGACAATTGAGGACGCTAAAAGGTTTTATACCGCTTTTAATCAACTCAATAAGATACATACAGTAGACAAAGCGGATAAGATCGACAAAATGCTGACTCGTATGTACGCTGGCAAGAAGTTAACAGACTAACCGAAAACTAACCAAAAGCAAAGGAGCGTTCACCCTCTCAGTTTGGTCGCTGAGGTGAACGCTCCTAGCACACCACAAGGAAGTACCTTGCAGTCATCCTCTAGTTTAGCATGATTAGCAGATGACTGACAAGGTGATTCCTCAAAGGAGGGACATACCGTGAGAAAGCAAAACCTAGAGTCCGTACTTATAGCAAGTGGTATGACAGGTTTTCTTTATGGAGTCGGCTATCTCCTATCACTCTTAATAGTCAACTACTAATTATAAACTAAGGAGAAATTTTATTATGACAACAAACACTATTGAAGTAACTAATTTAGATAAAGCTATGCAAAGTATTGACGAGTTAGTGGAAAAATTCCAGAATGCTTTGACAGCTATCACTGGAGTAGAAACTGAAGTGAACACGTTCTCTATTGGTAGTGCCTACCTAGTCTACCTTAGAAGCGGGCACGCTAGTAAAACCTTATTGTTTGATTTAAGCGAGGTTAAATAACAAGAAGGCTCAACAAATTTATTCTTATATCTTGTGTCTTGTTTTGAAACGTAGCTAAATAGAAGTAAGAAAACAATTAAAACTAAAGGAGAGATTATTTATGAAAACTCAATTAGAAATCAAGGTAAGTCGTTTGGTAGGAATCTGGGAAGCACTTGACAATGCATACAAGGAAGCACAAGCTCCTAAGATTTACGACGAAGCTATAGCCGATAGTGAGTACTTTATTATGCAAGAGCTACCAACTCTATACCACGAAGTAACAAGCGATGTAGTCAAGGAAGCTATTTCAGAGTTGTTGATTAGCAAGGATGAACAAGAGAAATTAATTACTGAGTTTGACTATATTGATGAATTACCTGAGGAAGAAGCTACAGAGCTAGTTATCAAGCACAACCTCGCTTGTAAACGAGTAGTTCAAGCATGGAAGGACTTCTCAACCGAGTACAAAGGTTACTGTCAGGATAAGATTACCAAGAGTATCGAGGAGGTTGAAAGCAGATATAATTCTGCTAATAAGTAACACTACCAAGCTGGCTCCCTGAGTCGGCTTTTTTATTTATCCCCCTCAGATATCCTAATTTAATGATATTCTACTTAGTAATAAAATAAAGCAAGGATTTCTCCCTGCTCCTGTTAGTTTCTTTAACTTCACTTCTTCATTACAACTCTACTAATTTTTCACGTAGAACTAATTCACTCTCAGTCATATATCCTCTATGCATTTCCTCTACAACCTTATCGTGATTAAAGCATAATACTTTTTCGTCACCTAAATAGCCAATAGGATAAGGAACACCTGCATAATCAAAATCACGTTTATCCGCTGCAACAACCATTCTTCCAATAATCATTACAATTTGTTCTAAATTTTCTAGTTTCACTACTGTTCCAATTGGTAAAAGTTTCATAGTTATATATTCTCCTTTATTTTTTCACTTTTCTTCCAATAAAGTCCATTAAATATGTAAATCCAATTGCTAATCCACCAAAAACAAGTATAAAAAAGAAAGTAAGAATACGATCTCCTAATGACTGCGGAAAAAATAATGAAAGTAATGCAATAATAGGTACTGTTATTAAATATATAGTTCTCATTTGTTTGAAAGGACGCATTTATTTACTCCTTTTTCTCTGGTTTTACAAAAAAGCCAGCTGCAAAGTCTTTATACAAAGGAGTATAAATCCCATTCTCAGCTCCAGCATGTACTTTAAAACCTAAGTTTCCAACTCCCAACTCAAAACGCAGGGTAATGTCATGATCACGGAAATATGGAATAATATCCGGTATATCAATTTTTTCAAATAACACTTCATACTTATGTGCAGTATAAGCAGCATCCGCTTTAAAAGTATATTCATCAACGCCAAATGCACTACTTATGTTTTGATACTTTTGTGTTACTGACGCTTTTTCTCCCAATAACCCTTCTTTTTCAATAGAATTTTCCATAAATGAGGCTTCTGCTTTAAAACCAAACAGACCACCTGTGGTGATATCCTCCATTATAGCCTCTTGGCTTTTTCCAAAATTAGCTTCTAAAGTCCCCGTTCCCAGTTTATTATTTACTGTTGTTCCTTTTCCAATTTCAGTTGTTGAATTTAATATCGTACCTTCTAACTTTCCACCAAATCTTCCCTCCTGAGCACCTTCTGCTGAACCTGTAAAATATTCAACTTTATCATTATTTGGATTAAGAATACCAGAAGCCATTGCAATAGCAACATCCATGTTATCTACCTGTTCGAATTTATTAGCAGAATCAAGAAGAAACTTCTCAAGTGGTTCTAATATGACTATAAATTGAGCCATTTTGAAAGATGAATCTCGAAAATCTGTATTAAATTTCATATAGGTCGAACCCATCCAAACATTAGAAATCATATCAATATCTTTCTTAAGTCGCTCTTGTGTTGCAGTTGCATTGGTGATTGTTGATCGAATAGAAAATGCAACTTTGCGCAACTGTTCAGGAGTTACTTTAATATTCCCCATAGCCATTCCCCTTTTAAATATTTATATAGTAGATTTTACCACAGGAAAGTAATTAAACAGAAGAATATTTTTTATACTCTTAAAACTACGAAATCTTTTTCCTCCTCAGGTAAAGCAATTTTAGTCAAAACTAATAAATTAACAGATAGCTGATACCGAGATAGAAAGACTCCCCCATCCTTATTTTCCCCAAATCGTATGCACACAAAGAAAGGAGCAACCTGTGTAGGCTACTCCTCTTGAGCTCACTCTTAGCGGTGTTGCTGGTTAGCTTTTTTCACAGCTTCTTTGAACTTATTCTCTTCCTTGAGTGCTCCTCGTTTATCTTATTTGGTTAATACTATTACACCATATGAGACAGGTAACAAACAGTTTAAGCCAATCAATATCCCCTTATTGCTTTACTGTATTTGTTGTGTGGCTTGAAGGCTTCTCTCTTATAGTCCAGCTCGCTAATTTCTTTAACTTCTGTAGACAAAACAAGTCCTCCTGAGGTATGCTCATCAATCACTTCTTGCCACATATCTTTATAAGTAGTAGCTATAAAGTGTCTTATCTTGTCCATATCCTCACTAGTTGTACGATAGTTAGTATAAACATGCTTCTCATCTAGTTCTTTATAGTAAACCACCGTCTCAATACTGATATATTTCTTCATAGCTACCACCTCATTAGTTTATTTGTCTGTAGCAATCCCCTTAGAAGGGAATGCCTTATAGTACATCTATCACTACAGTAACCCCACTAAACCTAGCTAGTAACACTCGTTGTCCTGTTATGTTACTTTCTGTAAAACTTCTGACGACTCCTCTAGTTGGTATAGCATCAAAGACAGCTAAATTTTGGTTACTCAATTTAAATAATATGGGAAGCCCTCCTATCCCTAAGAGGGCAACCAATTAGATTTTTCTTAATGACATCTTACTTAATCCTCCACCTCCAAAGCTTGAGCCTGTTGTAGTTACAGCGTTCTCTACAGCTATCTGCATTTTATCTTGGAATTCTTCTAAGCCAGAACCATCTAGTCCCACCTCACCTTCAATTACATGACGTACTGTAAAGGTTGTAGCTCCTCCTGTGAATGCTTCTAATCCAGTTCCTGCTAGTGCAGTATTAGCTGAGTTTGCAACCCCCGAGAATGCTCCTCCAATGGCCTTTTCCATACTTCCCACTTGAGTCATTGCTGCCTCGTACCATGTAGGGAAGAATGCTTTACCTGATTTGTCTAGGTCGCTTAGAGGGCCTTCCTTAGCAGGTGAGAACGGCAGTAACTTACGGATGTATTTCATCCCTTCCCAAAGGTTATCATAAGCCTTTTGAACGCCTTTCCAGATACCATCAGCGAACTCATAGAGTAAACCTTTCCCCGAGTTGTAGAACGTACTTCCCCAGCTTTTTATTGACTTCCACATGTCGTTGAGTCCATTCCACATGAGGTTTCCTAATCCATTAAGCCTACTCTGAAAGCCATCTTTAAAGCTACGAGCGTTTTCTACACCAGCATTCCATAACGAGGTAGCACCTTTCCAAGCTGAGCTCTTTAGGTCGTTCCACTTAGATTGAGCATCGTTGACCATCTCAGACATCTTGTTCTTAGTGTCTGTCTTCATGCTGTTATATTTAGAGACTACTTCGTTATACATCTCAACAGCTTTTCTCTTAGCAGTTGAAACTGTGTCGTTCCATTTCTGCTTAGTATCAGACCACCACTCTTGAGTCTTTTTTACCTGTTCATTGTAAGAATCGACTACGTCATTTTTGATACCGTTCCAAGCCTTCTTAGTTTCACTCCATAGGTACTTACCAAACTTAACGATGGTATCCCAGTTCTGCCATAATAGGACACCTACAGCAATTAACGCTGTAATACCAGCAATGAGCCAGAAATGAGGTGATGCCAACTGGACTGCATTCAGAGTACCTTGAGCTACTGCTGCGGTTCTCACGACATTTATTAGCTTTCCAAAGCCTCCCACCAGTAAAGCACCTGCATTGTAAAGAGCACCCATGAGCTTGGCTGTTATTTGAATAATACTAAGAGCTTTAAACCCCAAGTATAAGCTAGCCAGTACTGGTATTAACCATTCAGCGTTATCTAGGAATAACTCAACAGCACCAATTAGAATGCGAAGTACCTTGTCGAGTGCTCCCGACTCCATAGCCCACTTGAGGAATGCATCAGCTGCTAAGAGAATTTTCATAGTTAACGGATTCAGTGTTACAATGATCTGCCATAGAACATCTACAATAGTCCCTATGAGTTGGAAAATGATTGGAGTGTTCGTTCTCACCATATCAGTAAAGTCTTGGAAAGCTGGATTAGTCTGTAAATTCCATGCCCACTTAGCAAACTTGTCAGTCATATCTACCATGCCATCACCAAAAGCCATACCTAAAGGAGTAAAGCTCACCATGAGGCCACCAAACCCTTTGAGAATATTACCTGCTGAGATCATTACTCGCTCAAACATTGGAACAGCCCAGGTATTCATATGTTCGAAGAAAGGGTCAACTCGTCCTGTCTCAATAGCTTGATTCATGTATGCAATCATATCTACAAAGGACTGACCTACCCTTTTCATAGCAGGGAAGATTCCTGACATAGCATTACTCATAAAGTACATACTTTCTGTGATTAGGTCTAACGTGACAGGAGACATCTGAATCTGCATATCTTGCCATTCACTTTTAAACTCGTTGATAGCTATTACAGCACGCTTCTCAGAGTCTGTCATACTATCCCAAATAGCTTGAACCTTAGCCATTGCTTTGGCGTAACCTTTAGCATCATTGTTTATCATGGCGGCATCAACATCTAAGAGCGCATCTTCTAAGTCCCCTGCCTTCTCAAAGGTCTGCATTATGGTGGTACCTGCTAAGGCTCCAAATCCTGCGGCGGCTACACCTGCGGTTCCAAACAAAGCAGCAATTGCTCCTAATCCACCTAACAAGGCTGGTGTGAAAGCAGCTGCTCCAGCAGTGATTGCAGCTATGATAAGTTGCATCCTACGAGCATTCCTGCTCACTTGGTCAAACTTATGAGAGGCTCTATCGTCTGCATTGATTACAATTTCTATTAAGCTAGCTATTTCGTCCACCTCCATCATTAAACTCAAATAAGCCTCCTCAAGGGATTCCCCACATGAGGAAGCCTAACAAGTTATTTAATTAGTTATCGTTTCCCATATCAAATAACGCATTAAGATCAACTGTACTAGCATTATCTTTGTGTTCTTTAGACTGCTTAAACTTTTGGTTCAGTCCTAGAGACTCAGCGAAACGAATTAGTTTTACCTCCGTATCATTGTAAGCTTTGCTATCTCGCAAGAAGTCCTTAGAGTCCATTCTCATAGATTTAACTGTATTTATAGCAAATCGGTCTACGAGTACAAGGTTAAACGGATCGATCTCATAGTTTTCAATGTAGTAATCCATTAACCCGTTGTACAAGTCCGTCTCCTCTTGAGATAGCATTTCCTTGAAGTCTTTTGAGTAAGCTCCGTGAATCAGGTTAGCTTTTGGGTTTAAATTTTCCATAGCTTTCTTCCTCCCTTCCTCAGTTTTCTGCCCTGTAGACTTACCGCCATGGAACGGACATTTTCCATTAGTAGAACCATCCTCTTTAATGTGTGGCTTTCTCAGGCACAACCTACCGTCACCCTTGATAGCACCGCATATAGTCGGTTCCTTCTTGAGCTGGCTACGGAGTTTCTTGAGAACTTCCTGATTGTCTTTCTCCTTTGCAACCGCAACCTTCTCAGCTAAAGCTTTCAGTCTTGGATCATCTAATTTAGATGGCCTAGCTCCTTTTCTTGGTGCTGGTTTATTCATTAGTTATCACCTCAGTTGTTATTTATATAAGCTGGATTTTACCAATTCATTGTCTTCTGATAGTTTTCATAGAATCGTTCAAACTCTTCTTGAGCTTGTTTAGTACGCTCCTCGTCAGTTAATCTCTTAGGTTTATCTTTCTTGCTAAACTCACGAGTAAGCTTATTAATATCTCTTTCTAGTTGCTGAGCTAATAGTTTTGTACTTTCGAATTGCAATGCAGTTACTTTCTTTTGTAGTTCAGTCAGTGGATTTTCTTCTTGGAATAACTGAGCAGTTTTCACTTGAGGGAATGCTACGAATGAAACCTCTCTAATCTTTTGGGGATTACCTGCGGAGTCAGCATAAAAGGAGATAGATAACTTTTTCATAAGCTTTTGAGTTACTTTCTTTTTCGTATCCTCGTCAATAATTCTTATTTGTCCCATAAGCTTATTACCTATCACACGTACATTATCGAGGAAACCCATAGTATCACGAGCTGACTCAGAGTGATCTAGTTGTAAAGGTACTTGCTCCTCGGGGTTAAACGCATCCGCTAACCTCTGTAGGTCATCCCTTGTGTATTCTCTTCCTCGGTGCTTGCCTACTGTAAAAAGTTCAGCATCCTTAATCATGTCCTCGCCATGTTTTACCTCTGAGAACGACTCAATAAGCTTGCCATTGTCGTAATTAAATTTCATGCGTTTTCACCTCGTTAGTTTAATAGAATAGTTGCACCTACTTTAGCAATAGCTGGGTGAGGTGCTAACCCATGAGCCGGGTTATAAGTCAACTAATGAATGTATACTCCTTCTGTCTGAACTTGTAGCATTAACTTCTTGAGCTCGTCTAACGAGTAATACTTAATGAATGCCGACTCAAAAGAATGTAGCGCATCAAGTGAATAACTTAGCAATTCAACATCTCCAGTTTCTTGGTAGTGCTTGCTAGCATACTCGTAAACCACTAGCAAGCGTTTATAGTTATCTTTAATGGTCTGTTCCATGAGACAGCCTCCTTAGTTGCCTTCTCCAAAGTATTTATTGAATGCTTTTAAGAATTCCTCAAAATCCTTATCTATTTTAGCGTGCACCTTTCGGGACTCCTCATTTAATACTTCTTGGTAGTCTGCATTGATTTTGCCAGTCGTATCCCGCTCATGTGTAAACTCTAAATCTCCTCTGCGTTTAGCCAAACTTCTAAGGTTATTCGGAGTAAATCCTACCATGAAGTTATCAATCCTGTTAATCTTAGCTTGGAATAATTTCTTAACCTTGTAATGCTTTTCTGAGTATTCCATACTCTCAGCATCCTGTTTAGCTGCTTGAACCAATTCAGCATGTAATTCCTCTTGAGTAATGCTTGCGATCTCACTAGAAACCTTGCTTAATTCAGCTTGTGTAGATGATAACTCTGAGTTAAATTTCTCTTGAGCTTTTTCAAGCTTTTCAACTGATTTTTTGTTAGTTGCGCTCTCATCGATCATCAAGTGAGTTCTCGCAATCTTAAGAGCCCCAGCTACCTGAGATAGCTTACTATTTAATTCACTCACTTTAGAGTTCAATTCTCCTTGTGCTACGGTTAATTGATCCAATTTAGTTTCGTTACCTTTGTTAAAGAATTTTTGAATGATACCCATGTATAAACACTCTCCTATTAATTTAATTTTGTTTGGAATTTGCTACCTCATTAGGTGGGAAATATGAGGATATAATGTAGGGGTTTTACTGCTGGGGTTACTGTGTGATAATTCCTAATTGTTGAGCGATCCAATAACGTCCCTTCTCAGAGAAAAGCATTTGAATGCCGAACGCATTAGTTTGATATCTAATGTAATTCTCATCTCGTAAGAATGAAAACTCTGCTTTGTGTAAGTAGTTACGTTTCTTACTTTTATAGATAATCTTCTTATCTACTAACTTGTTATATAACTCTTGAGGTGATCTAAGCCCTAAAGTTTTAGCCACTTCTGTTGCTATATAGTAATTCTCTGTAGATAAAACCTTATCAGTGTATTCCGCTTTAGGAGCTTGTACCTTGATAATCTCCTCAGCTTGCTTAAGTTGTACATTCTTTCTTTCGAGTGTTCTCTGAGCCAGCAATAACGCTTTAGCCATGATAGCTTGTTCATCATCTTCCTCTGTCGTTACGAGGTAGCCACCATCTTTACGGATACTAGGTAACACCTCACTGGTAATCCATTTCTTAAAGACTTTAGCTTGTGGCTTGCGACTCGTTAGAATTAAACTGTAGAGACCTGACTCGTTAATAAGCGTTACTTCTCTGTTTTGACCTGCTACATAAATTGTGTGTAAGAGCTTTTCATCATCGTCCAGCCCTCTAGTAGCGGTGTATGCGTCTCTAAACTCTAAAATGTCTGATACATCTTTAGCTACAAAGTAAATCTCTTCTCCTTGTTTGATGCTTCTAACTTGTCCTAATTCTTCATGGTCAAACACTTGTAAGTTATTCATCATGATTTATCTCCTTTGCTTTTCCCCTTAAGATGATACTTTTGAACTTTCTCTGTAGTGGTGTTATGGTGATGAATTCTGTAGTTTTATTTCTTGAAGTTTTCTTTAGAGAAGGAGGCTTTCTCGATGTTATCGAGTAGTTTCTCCAAAGTAATCTTTTTAGCTTGACGACTTACCGCTTTAGGATCTAAACAGATAGCTTCAGTAACACTCTTAATCTCTACAATCAAGCGATTCTTTCCTAACTCGTTCATTAATTTTTTAACAGTAGGCCGAGACAGTCCAAGTAATTCCTCTAGATGCTTACGCTTTAAGAGTACAAGCTTACTAGTGTCTTCCTCATCAGGATTCTCAACAAGTAAATTAGTATTCCAGCTCATATAAGAAAGCATCATTCCAAACAACCCTAGGGCATTTAACGAGATAGACTTTGCTTTCTCTTGTAGGTGAGCTTTGAAGATTTTAACTACCTTGTATTCCTCTTTTAGTTTCTCACAAACAAATACTGCGTCAGTCATATCTACATAGGTTATTTTCCCTACCGTCTCACGGCTGATCAATCCATTAGATTCTAATTCTGATAGAATTTTATTAACTTGAGAGCGTGTTTTATCTAAGCTTGCTACTAAGTGTTTAACTGTTAGTAGATCACCTTTCTCAGAGAACAATCTCCCATCTTGATTGATTTTCATGCAAGTCGCTAAATAGAGTAATACTCCATGTTGCTGTAAAGTTAAATTCTCTTTGATCACTTTGAAATTATCTCGTTTCATCATGGTAAAATGTCTCCCATCTCGTTGTTTCATACTATTTAGGTAATTTTTTCGAGCTTCCTTTTGAGACGGTGAAATTATTTCACATCCTATTTCGAGTAATTCTTTACCTGTCATTTCTGCAATAACCATTTAGTTTTTTCCTCCTTCTGAGCTGCGACAAAGTACATTGATAGTTACTCTAGAGTTCTCCCTCTCACCGCATCTAACAAAGTTATTTACTTCCTTCATAGTATCGCCTCCATTGTTTTTCCCCTTTGATTTATTTCTTGTTTACTTCAACAGTTAATAACTTAGTTGGATCCTCCACGTTTAATCCAGCAGCAATACGAGCTAGATTCTTTAAACTAATGGATTGATTCTTTTGTATTCCATAAAGGTAACTTCTATCTATACCAGTCCGTCTTGATAAATCTGATGGGTTTGTTCGATATTTCTCATAGATGGAAACTAAATCGAAATATACCTTGATTGTCATCATACCGGCCTCCTTGGTGTTTATTTTGTTGTTATTGTCTCTCATGAATTTAACCTCACATGCAGTCCAAAAAGGGAGCCAGCCAGCTCAATGGGGATAGAACTGACTAGCCAAGCAATGGAGGTGAGTTACAACGAAAAGCTTCACAATATATCCTTAGAGATGAACTCTACCAATCTACAAACAAGCTAGTTTATAAACTGGTTAGAATTCACCTCGAAGTATTAAATTAAAAAATCTCTAAAAATTGCCTTCATAACTAATATGCTTCAGGTGTGACATGAAACTCTCAAAATTTCTCCTTCAATAGGGATATACGAAAAGTGTGACATGAGGGTTACCCGGAAGAAAACTTTCCCTTTTTACCCCTTCATAACTAATATCAACGAAGTGCAACATAACGAAGTAAAACTCTCAAAATTTCCCCTTCATAAGAGATATACCGGAAGTGTAACATCTGGGGAAAACCCTCAAAAAGATGTCCTCATTACTAATATGCTCCAAGTGTTAATCCACCGAGGTAAAACTCTCAAAATTTCCCCTTCATAATGTAGATACGCAAAGTGTTTAGTCTCAGAGTTAATATAGAGGAAAATAATTTCTCTCATTTTTTCCCCTTCATATAGGTAGATAGCCCAAGAGGGACGTGCTAAGGAAAAACCCGGTAGTATCAAGGGTTTGGCGCTCTCACCCGATGCAAGGATTGTTTGCTTCAGCCCCTGAGAACGCAAATTTACGTTCGTTAGATGGACTCAAATTTAAGCTTAACTACAAAGGTGCACATAGTGCGTTACCTGAGAGGAATAACCTTAATACGGTAATTGAAATTTAATAGATGTAGCCAGCGAGTCACGCCTCTTAGATCACCTCGAGAACGTTAAAAAGCTGCAACTCAACAAGCAACCTCTATAGGTTACTAGTGAATTACAGCTTTAGTGTTCGATTTATTTAGTTGTACTATTTTCATCTTTCCCAAGTTGAATTTAGGCTTACAGAAACCCTCTTTCTTGTTTTGCTATATAGCTTTATTCTGTCTTAAGCTTGGTAGAACTACCTTCAGAGTATACATTTTTCCTTTTCTCTAAATCCCTTTGAATCAACCTTTTAATGTGTGTACTAAAGTATTTTTGCCGTCTCATATGGTTATATAAGCGCCTATCTATTGGATTAAGTATATTAAACGCAACAGTTTTAACTTTCTTCATTTCAGTTATCTCCTAACAGTTAATTATGGAGCTTTACCACAAAGTTTCATGACTTCTTGTGCTTGCTCAGGGGTTAGTACAAAACCATCCTCTTTGCTTCTTCCTTTTATATCTATAGCCAAATAGTTATCATTCAGAGGGGTAAAAGAGATTATTTCACCTTCTAAACCCAACAACTCGATACTTTGTTTCTGCTCTAATTTTCTTAACACCTGTTGAGCTTGACTAAACAATAATTCAGTTTGTATCATATCTCCTGAAATAACTCGTATGGTGAAGAGAATTTTACATCTTATACATTCCACCTCGAGTTTTACATATCCATCTATAAAAACAACTGGTTCAAACAAAAAAAACACCTCCTCGTCTAGCAACATCAATCATTATAGTCCCATCTAAAACAGAAAGGAATACCCTAAATTGTGTTTTATAACGATTGGTTGACTCAGGTATTACCATGGTATTAAATTGTAGAAAATTAGTACAAACTTTTGAGCAATTGGTAGCTTTTCGTTTAACTCACGTAGTTTGTCTAATACTTGAGTAGCGGTTAATGAGCCATCAACTTCCAAGAAGTCCTCATACTTTTCGACCTTTGGAGCTTGCACCTCAATAGTCTTCTTTAACTCCTGATTCTTGGAGTGTAGATCAAGAACCATCATTTTCTTTACATCCTCTGAAAAGCTAGGAAAGTAATTCTCAATAAATTCAGCTTCACGGTCAGTCTGTACAACTCCACCCGTTAGGCGAATCTGTTTGAGGATTTTCTTTACTTCCTTTTTCCACTGTTTAGCGATTGGCTTACGAGATAACATTAACACTTCGTAAATACCCTCTTCAGTTAAAAATGTATACTCTGTATTCCCTTGTAGACCCCCTAAAGATTTTTTAGTGGGTACCTTGATAATGATTTTTTCATCTTCGTCAACCACTTTCATCATCATAGTTAAGTTGGTGTGTTCAATCCACTCAGCAACATCCTTGGCTAGGAACAACGGTTCCTCAATTGTTCCATAAACCTTAAAAGTTTGTCCTAAAACGTTTTGCTGGTGAATGTAACAAGAAACATAAGATGGCCGTTTTGGTCAACTTATGCTTCCTTTAGCTGACGGCAAACTTATGCTTCTAATATGCATACAACAAAAAGAAGGCTCAATAGACTATTGTTATTAAATTCCGATTATTAAAATTGTTAGAAAAATATTACAATTTATGGTGTTTTTAATTATAATATTGCTAAATCTAAAGGAGGTATCATATGAAGAAAAAAGTATTATTTGTTCTTTGCACAATGCTTCTTAGTTTAATTGGAGTGTTTTCTTTTGGAGAAAGCAAAGCAAGTGCTGATTATTCTACAGGTTGGTCATCCTTTCACTCAGCAGATGGAACGTATGATGGGATACTAACAACAAGCACTTATGATCGAACCGTAAGTGTTTCTGTAAGAGGTTTGTGGCAGGCAAGTTTTGATGGTTCACCTTATATTCCCGGTTACGCAGACAATTTAAGAGTACGTTTATGTAATGTTTCGACTGGTGCTTGTACGTCATACAGAGAATTATTTTATGGCGGCTATCAAGATGGACATAAGGTTTGGAATGGTTGGTTTTATGAAATGAAAGTCGGAAAATTTTACGTTGATATTGCTGATATAATGCCAGGAAGGTATATGATTGGTGAAAGAAAGATTTTAGTTCGTTAAATTTAAAAAGACAAGGCACTTATTTAATTAAGTGTCTTTTTTTATGGCAATATGAACTTCATAGCTTTTGTAGGTATTTTATATTGTCATATCAAGATTTATTGTTTTCAGTACTCTATATGTATAAAATTTTGTATAAACTAACGGCCAGTTTATGGGTTAATAATTAACTCATGGCCAACTTATGCTTCCAATTCCGTTAGATAATTAGATAATCGCCTATAAAAGTAAGTGTTTTCTGGTCAACTAATGCTTCCAAATGTGGTCAACTTATGGGTAAAGTGACAGTGAACAACTTGTAAATTACTCAAATAAAACTCCCCCTTGGTAATGTTACCTTGATTCGATATCACCTAGAAGCCACTCCAAAACAGCCGATATTAACAGTAAACACAATAGTTAACCTAATTAATTATGTAAAAAAAATGCGTCGATTCTCCAAATATGCGAAAAAAAATGCGTCGATTCAAAGCAGTTCAATCCCTTGTGGCTCTAAGGTTTACCCCTGTTTCACTCAGAAAAACCTTCTTTATTCTTATAGACTACATGGCTATCTCGTGGTACCTAATTAGACTAACCCTCCTTAGTCCCCGTCTCAAGTAGCATACAAAAGAGCTATACCAACTAAGCAAACAATATAGTTTACTCATCAGCACAGCTCCAAGTTTTACTCATATGTAATTTATATAGGTTCAACTAATGTAGATCATACTTCCTCAAACAAAAATAATAAAATATCTGAGGAGGAAAGTCTTTAGGATAAATTCACAAGGTTACTTCTTGTCGAGAATCGACTAGCCTTACTTGTGGGGGTTAATCCTAATTCATTCCCGTCTCGTATATATAAAATATTTCAAACACCTTACGAGGCGGAATCCTTTAGTTTAACTAATTTAATCACCTCATAAGGTTATTTATATTTATTTTTCTTTACGAACACTAACTAAATTAGATCAGCCAATAAGCTGTAACTTCTAGTTTCCTGTATAGGATGCTGTGAGGTTACAGCTTATTTAGTCTTCCCTTGAGTTGGCACTCTGTAGGCAAAACTATACAAATCCCCTGAGAAGCGTTCTATTGCACTTCCTCCTCCCTTTTTAATCACCAAAGTTTTACTCAAAAATTTAATTCTAAAAAATTTTCAACTCTAAAATTCAACTTATAAGCTATAGCTCTAGGTGATAAGCGAGGTAGGTAAAAACTCAAGAGGCTTTGCCCCCTCAAATGGCGGCTAACCGGCTGTACTCCTCGGGAGTTACATTCAATAAACACGATAAAGTTTACTCATAGGTATACTTTCTAAATATGGCTACTATCGAACGTATCCGTACCCCCGTATGTTATAATATTGCGTTGTTATAATGTAGTTTGATGTCGGGGAATGGGAAGCTGATGAGGTCGTACACATAGCAAACTACTGAGCATACACCAGCAGGTAGTATCGTACTCACAAGGCACACTAACAGTAACAACTACTTGTTATCACCTCATACAACAATCAATAACAAATACCTTATGAGGTAGCGTACTCAATGAAATGCTATGCGTTATACTCTCCTGTTATCATCACACTAGGTACTATGTAGCATATTCTTACACGTAGTACACCAATGAGCTAGCATTCCTCAGCCGTACTTACAAGCACCAACTTACGTATTCGCTTATCAACTCCACACACAGCATACTGTTAGGTACACGCTCAAGAGGTGCGCTATATTATCCGTACTCGCACACAAACAAAAAAACAACGAGGCAGCAACTTAATTGTTACCTATCTCGTGTTCCTTAATGGCTCTATACAGTGTAGCCCTGCTTATCTGTGTAATTTCAGCTATCTTCTTCATAGTTAACTTATTGCTATCTCTATTGTGATACAACTCTAGAGCGTGCTCTAAGCTAGCATTCTTTAATGTATACTTCTTAGGTCTACCTTTATAAGCACCTCTCTTCTTAGCTTCCTCTATCCCTTCTCGCTGTCTTTCCAGTAGCATCTCACGTTCCCAGTCAGCTACACTCAGTAGGATATTCTGTATGAGACGGCTTGTAGGTGATCCATCGAATACACCCATATTGAGGACATGCAGCTTGATTCCCTTCTCATTGAATTCACTGATCAGGTCAATACCTTCTCGTACGTTCCTAGCTATCCTATCCATCTTAGTTACCATGAGCGTATCCCCTTGAGCTAGCCTACTCAGCAGGTCGTTTAATCCTTCTCGGTTGATGTTCTTTCCACTA
The DNA here is from genome assembly GCF_017498755.1 of Bacillus sp. XF8. Taxonomy (NCBI): domain Bacteria; kingdom Bacillati; phylum Bacillota; class Bacilli; order Caryophanales; family Bacillaceae; genus Bacillus; species Bacillus sp. XF8. The sequence goes on from NZ_JAGDQK010000010.1 coordinate 20,707, forward strand.
GCTTTATCTTTGTATATCTCCTCAGCTCCAGCTTTCTGTAGTTCTGTGAGCTGGGACTCCAAGTTTTGTCCTTGAGTTGAAACCCTTGCATAGCCGTAAATCATAGTAATTCCCCCTTAACATTTATGAGACACTTATATGAGACTCTGTAAAGTCAATGATATCAACAACTCAAAAGTGTGTCAATAGGGTTTAGTTAAATGAAACACATAAGGGGTTAACCTTCTCAATTATGACCGTGAGCTAGGCTAAATAGCAGATCTATTTGTGTTTGGATAGATAATAATTACTAAATAGTTCTGACTTATTTTTACTCAAAAGTGACCACATCGAGGGGTGGGTTTTAAAGTTCTCACCTCATTAGTACACCTAGTTAGTTTACCCTCTCAGCCCCTCCTTATTAGCACCCCATCAACGAGTTAACTTGCAGTGAAACGAGATAACGTGAGAGTTGTCGAACTCAAGGGGATTGACTGTGGAGGAAGACTACCTTAGAATAAACCTTAATATAATTCAATAAAGGTAGTCACCTCATAGTTACACCTCATGGTTTAAACTCTCAGCCCACCTCATCAGTTTCCAACCTTATCTGCAATGGTTGTAGGAGTATGTACGCATCCAAATTATCGCGGTAAAGGATACGCTTCACTCATATTACAAAAAATGATTCAGGATTTTACTCAAGAAGGAAAAACACTTTGCTTGTTTTATAACAATCCAGCTGCTGGACGAATTTATAAGCGTTTAGGTTTTCAGGATATTGGTATGTGGACGATGTATCGGTAATTTTGGACATATACTAATACACATAGAAAAGTTTACTCTTCGTTCAAACGTTAACAATGAAAAAAAACTTAAAGAACGCACGTAACAATTTAATTGTTGTAGCTTTACAATAATGAGTACTAGATGTATAAATAGATACATTTGAATGATTGATCAAAAAACATTCGTCAAATGGCAACACTGAGGATTACAACAAAATTCTAAAAATACATCAGATCGAAATGGAATTTCCAACTTTCAACAGCTCAAGATATATGAAAAATGTACATAAAAACTGATACAGAAGAAAATCATATAGGAGTACAAAAAATGCAATACAGGAGGAAATAAAAATGCCACAACAAATTGATACTAACCAATTAAAAAAAGCACAAGCAGCGGTATCCCTTTCTAAGGGACTTATTACACAAGCAATAGAACAATCTGCTGCAGATCAACTAATATGTGAAGAAGCTTTAAAACAAGCTTCAACTGAGATAGCTCAAGCCCAAACTCTAGTAAGTCAAGTACAATCATCCCTTCAAACACAATCAGCTCAACAATCACAGTAAAAACAAACTCATATGAAAAGAAAATATTGATGATAAGTGCGAAAAGACGACTTAAAGTCGTCTTTTCTTCACATATCCTCGATTATTAATAGCACGTAAAAAGTATCATTTCCTATATAACAAAGATTGAGCTTTTTTTGCGTGAATCCTTAATGCAGGAATATATACATCTTTGTTGTATCAATAAGAATTTCTCATAAATGATTTTATTTCCTGTATATAAATGTTGAATCAAAATAATGTAACTACTTCTGTAACCCATTAATAATTGTATCTGTATTCCATTTCATCATTTTTAAGTAAGTGTCTCCATCTTCACCTGATTTACCAAGTGAATCTGTAAAGATTGTACCAGCAATCGGCACATTTGTTTCTTTTGAAACAGTTTCCATGCTTCGTCGATCTACACTTGTCTCTACAAATAAAGCTGGAACTTTATTTGTTTGAATTAAACTTACAACATCTCGAATTTGATTTGGAGTACCTTGATTCTCTGAGTTGATTTCCCAAATATATCCTGTCTTAATTCCATATGCTTTGCCAAAGTATTTAAATGCACCTTCACTAGAAATTAGAAAACGCTTTTCTTCAGGAAGCTGATGGATTCTACTCACTGTTTCATCATGTAATTTCTGAAGTTCTGCAATATATGTTTTCGCATTTTCAGTGTAAAACTCTTTATTTTTAGGGTCTTCTTTAATTAATGCTTTCTTTACATTTTCAGCATATAGAATACCATTTTTTATATTCATCCATGCATGTGGGTCTGGTTCTTTTTCTAATCCCTTTGTTTCTAAATAGATCGGCTCTACACCCTCACTTACCTTATAAACAGGTGCATCTTTCCCTGATTTGTCTACAGTTTTTAATAATTTTTTAAACCAAGAATTCCCTTCTTCTAAATTTAAACCATTATAAAACACTACATCTGCATCTGTCATTTTCATAACATCTTTTGGTAGTGGGTCATACTCATGCGGATTTGCACCGATTGGGACAAGACTATGAATTTCAACTTTATCTCCACCAATTTGTTTCACCATATCATATATAATGGAGTATGTTGTTACAACTTTCAATTTTCCACTCTTCTCTTCTTTTCCATTTGTACTACTAGAACATGCTGTTAGTGCAAACACAAAAATACAAAGTATCGAAAACAGTACATTTTTCAATTTCATCTTTATCCTCCAATCAAATTATGACAATTCTGCTCTATTTTTTCTAATTTTTAAAGCTCTCCAAAACAACCCTTGTGACGGTGAGAAAAAGAACGCCAATCCGAACAAGAATGCTGCAACAAGAACAATTGTCGCACCTGAAGCAAGATTATAAGAGAAACTGAAATATAATCCTACTACAGATGAAAGTGCACCAATACCCGCTGCTAAATAAATCATGACCCATAAACGGTTTGTTAATAGATACGCTGTAGCTGCTGGTGTAATAAGCATAGCAACAACCAGAATAATCCCTACAGTTTGAAGTGATGCAACTGTAACCATTGTAAGGAGAATCATTAAGCCATAATGAATCAATTTGTTAGGTAATCCATAACTTTGCGCCATTGTGGGATCAAAAGTAGAAACCAGTAATTCTTTGTAGAATAAATACACAAGACCAATAATTACAATTCCAATAATAAGTGTCATCCACATATCAGAAGAACGAACAGATAGGACATTTCCAAATAAAATATGGTACAAATCAGAACTACTTTTCATAAAAGTAATTAAGATAATCCCTACAGCAAATACAGATGTAAACATAATTCCGATCGCCATATCATGTTTAATACGACTGTTTTGACTTACAAATCCAATTCCAATCGCAGTAATAACACCTGTTAAAACCGCACCGATAAAATAGTTCATTCCAATCATATAAGAGAGCGCTACTCCTGGAAGAACGGCATGTGAAATTGCGTCACCCATTAACGCCATCCCGCGTAAAATAATAAAACATCCAATTACACCACAGATGATTCCTACCATAACGGAAGTTAATAACGCCTTCTGTAGAAAACCGTACTGCATTAATGCATCTATAAATTCTACAATCTTCATGATGAGTGTACCTCCGTTGACTTGTTAAAGAATATACCCTGATTCACATACGCTTTTGACATAACAGTTGGTTCTAATACTTGTTGAACTTTTCCATAATGGATTAAGCTTTTATTCAATAAAAGTAATTCATCAAAGTAAGATTCGGCTTTACTTAGATCGTGATGTACAACAATAATTGTTTTTCCTTCCTTACGCAATTCTCTAAGAATTTCGATAATTACCTCTTCACTCATTACATCTATTCCAACAAATGGTTCATCTAAAAAGAAAATCTCCGCCTTCTGTGTTAAAGCTCTTGCTAAAAATACCCGTTGTTGTTGCCCTCCTGAAAGCTCACCAATTTGACGATTTTTAAACTCCTCCATTCCCACTTTCTTTAGACATTCGAATGCCCAATCTCGATGTTCTTTTCTTGGTCTTTTGATCATTCCTAAAGATGGATAAGTACCAATTAACACCACATCTAAAACCGTAATAGGAAAATCCCAATCTATATCACTTCTTTGCGGTACATACGCAACATGCTTTCTGACGCTCTGAATATTCTCTCCAAGAATGCGAACATATCCCTTATCGTTTGGAATTAAATCTAAAACAGCTTTCATCAAAGTAGATTTTCCTGCTCCATTTGGACCAATAATTCCAACAAGCTTTCCTTTTTCAATATCAAAGGAAACATTCTGGACCACTTGATTCCCTTGATATGATACAAACAAATCCTTTACAACTACAGCCTCATTCATTTTTTATGTATTCTCCCTTCTTTTTTTCATTCGGATAAGTATTTTGGACGAAGGCAACTTTTAGACAAAAAAATATAAGATAAATTATATTATACATATAACGTAAAATCAGATTCGTGTTTCCCTCAGGCAACTTTTTTGTATAAATCAAATTATATAAGCTCGATACAATTTTGTAAACTGATTTTTACTAGTTTATGAATATACTGTGAAAACTTGCCCGAAATATTGTATAGAGATAATAAAGTTGTTTAATTTTCTCTTTATAAAACAATGCCCTTCCTACAATATATTTGTTGGAAGGGTTTTAAAGTTGTTTAATTCGAGAGATAAATCTTTCATGTATGTAATGACCTAAAAGACCTAAAATCATTCCTAACTGCTCTCTAAAGAAAAAGTAACTTTCAAAAAATGCTGCATAATAGAAATCGATTTGAGTACTTAAGCGTTATACTTTCGTTATTAGTTCCTTTATAATTTGTGATGGTTCTTTCGTGATAAGCTGTCGATGATATTCTGTTATACGGTTTTGATACTGTTGAAGCAGATTTTTGTTTTGAAAAAATGAGTGAAGTTGCTCCCCAATTGTGTTTTTTTCATCTTTCCATTTATTTAAATGGAAAATCACACCCAATTTCTTTAGTTGCTGTAAATTAATTTCCTCTTGCCCTGGAAGTACATGATAAATAAAAATAGGTTTTCTTTTAAATAAACTTTCACTTATTGTTACTCCTCCAGGTTTTGTAATGATTGCATCTACTTGATCATAAAGTTTGTTCATTTTTTCCCTGCATGTAATATATGTTAAAGGTGTGATGTTATCTCGCTGTAATTGGTGAAGTTTTTGGTATAAATTTTCATTTTTTCCACATAGCACATAAAAGTGAATTTTTGTTTCCGTTCCTATTTTGTGAATTAAATCTTCCATTGCACCAACTCCTAAACTTCCACCAGTAATTAAAACTGACCATGAAGAAGAAGCGGCGGTGTTCATTATATTTTCTTTTTGTTTTTTTATTTTTTTATGAATAGGAATTCCTGTGATAAAGATCTGCTCATCGTTTACGTTCTTCTTTTTTAAAAAATCCTTCATATAATGAGACGGTACAAAATGAAAATCAATATGTTCAACGCCCCAACAACTATGAATAAAATAATCTGTATATACATTTATAACTGGTGTCTTTAGTTCACCTTTTTCTTTCAAATAATTTAATATGTATGAAGGTAAAGCATGAGTGCAAATGATTAGATCAGGTTGTTTTTCTCTTATTAATCTTCTCATAAATGTTACAAACAGAAGTTCATATAATCGATAACGTTTGTTCTTTTCGACATTTTTGTAGACAGCGGTTTTATATATCCAATTATAGAAATCAGGGAATGCTTTGATCCATTTTAGATAGATATTTGAAACTAGTACCTCTATTCTCCCATAACTATAAGAAAGAATATCTACTTGATCACATTTTGTATTCAATTGATCCTTTTGTATCTCTTCCATTAATGCATTTGCAACTTGATGGTGGCCTGATGGAATTTGTAAAAATGGCAAAAACAAGATGGTCTTTTTTGTTGGATTTTGTTCCATAAATCACCTCTTGACGTACACTTGACGATTTGTTTTTTCATTCGTTTTTTTATTATGTGATACTTCTTTTTTTCTATTCTGGCAACTATTTAGAATAAATTACAATGGATTTTGTTCCATAAATTACATACAAAATGAAAAGATTTTTCATGTATAATTTTTATAGAAGGAGTGATGTGATTGAAAATTTTATTACTATTCGTTTTATTTATTATTCTCTTCTATATATTCAAAAAAGCTCACAAAAACACGACCGATGTCGTGATGAATAAAGTTCAAATAAATCAAAAGCAAAATCACGGACATGATCCGATACTAAATATTCTTCACCTTTCCGATTTACATCTCGAAAACATCTCCATTTCCCCAGATCAGCTTTATGAAAAATTAAAAGATGAATCAATTGATTTGATTGCACTTACTGGAGATTTCCTTGACCGTAAACGTACGATTTCTAAACTTGCTCCATATTTAGAGGTATTAAATCAATTACATGCAAAGCATGGTATATATGCTGTTTTCGGTAACCATGACTATGTGTTACGTGAAACGGACTTACAAAAATTAAAAGAAACACTTGAACAATACGACTGTAAAGTAATGCAAAATGAAAATCATGTCATTTATGTTCAAGGTAAATGCGTAAATATTATTGGTATTGATGATTTTAGTACGAAACGCAGTGATTTAACAGCTTCTTATAAAGGAATTAAGCAAGGTACGAATTTAATATTAACTCATGATCCAAACATCGTGCTTCATATGAAGAAATATCATTTTGACTATTTACTTGCAGGTCATTTCCATGGTGGCCAAATTTGTTATCCAAAAGCCTATCACCTTGTGAAAATGGGTAAACTTGCAAGAATGAACATTATAAAAGGACTTCATATGCAAGATGGAAAACCTTTTTATATTAGTGAAGGACTAGGTCAAACAGGAGTAAATATTCGAGTTGGAAGTCGACCAGAAATTACATTGCATCAACTATCAATATCAACAGTTAAGAGTAGGGAACTACCTGCAATATAAGATGTAAAGGCTGTTAACGAACCTAGTTAACAGCCTTTACATTTTACTGTCAAATCATTTTGAATGCAGTATATAAAATTCCATTGACTTTTTAACAAAAGAAAAGCGATTAACATTTTCTTTTAGCAATTTCATCTCGAGATTCACCATTATATATTTGTAATAAATTTTCCTTAGACATAAATAAATATTTTGGTGTGGAAGATATATTGTTCTTTATCATTTTGAAAATCGAATCATTATTAGATAATAAACATATTGGTAAAAATGCTAACCATTTAAACCATTTATAAAAAGGATTAGAAATAGCAACAAATTCAAAACCTAATCGGTCAGCTCCTCTGTTTAACATTGAAATCCCAATTATCCCTTTAATCTCATCTGCCCTAGAATGATTTTGAATATATGATCCAAGACTAGGCAAGGATTTTTTAACATGTTGATAAATAAATCGCCCTTTTGTAATGTCATTTTTAACGGACTTCATTTCATTGATTAAACGAACATTATGTAAATGAATTTTAACCAAGATATCATTCTTATTGATCTGTGTACCATCAGAAAGAGTAACATGTTTCCCCTTGTAACGAGTGAGTCTTACACGTAAAATATTTTCCTTGTGAATTTCGTTATGAATATAAGTTAAGCGAGTGAATTTATAATATATTGGATCAATAAAATTCCAAACCAATAATACATAACTTTTCATTTTGTTTTCATTTCCCTTTTTGAAGTTTTGATAAAACTATTTTGCATATTTCCATAAAAAATATTTAGGAAATCTTAAGAATTTTAGTAAGAAAAATCAAGAAGTATTAGTATAAGTTGGCATCATAAATTCCTATAAAATATAGCAACATAAATGATGTGAAATCGAAATTAGTGTTTCTTTTTCCTAATTATTTTTTACAGGGGGCAAAAAATGAATATTCTTAACTTCTTGATGTCATTATTCAATTCTGGAAGAAGAACTCAGCAAATGTTTAAATTGTTTAGGAATAACCGAAATAATAGAGGATGGATTTGGATTTCTTTACTAGGATTAGGAACGGCTTTTGGTGTAGCAGCAACCCGTAATTCAAATATGATGAGACCGATTCAACGTTTGTTCCAAGGTGTTCAAAATACGACAAGACCATTTATTCCATCCAAAGTAAACCTGGCAAATATGGAATTTGCCAATGAAATTATGCCTAACAGTCAAAAGAAACAAGGAAATCAAAACCAATAACTATCGCGAATAATAAAAAACTCGTCTTTTAGTCACGAGTTTTTTATTATTCTTAATGACTCTATAGCTGCTTCAAATAGGATTCCCTTTCTTTTTGTTATAACTTCAACTTCGCTTTGTTGTTGAAAACCAAATAACAAAGCTTATTCTGCCCGATTCGTCATTAGTATTTTTAAACTCTTAGTCAATGTATTCACTCTATAGACACCCAAAATTTAGAAATCATACTTTTGGTAGCAAATAGCTATTCTAAATAGTGAATCCATGATTATAAGGAGGAATTTAATTATGACAGTAATTACCAAACTTAAACAAACTATTTCTGGATTAAAAAGTGCTCAAGCATGTTTAGAAGGATTTGTTCTTGATACTGACAATCAGCAAGCAAAACAACTGTATCAAAATGCAGCTCAGCAAACACAGACAATTATCGATTCTTTAAATCCACATATTCAGGAGGTTCAGCAAGAAGAACCCCAATATAATCAATAAAATGCGGTGATTACTAGACTTTTGGCATAAGTCACATCATGGTTAGATTTATATACCTAGAAAGTATTTATACTTTTTAGGCTAACTGAAAAGGAATGATTCAATGTCATCCTTTTTCTTTAGATGATAAACTAAAAATAATAAATTTTTCGTATCTTATATAACAGTAAGCAAACTCCAATTTCTTTTGTTAGCAATTATTAACATTAAAAATACCAACTTTTTTCACATGTAAATGAGCCAGATATCTTATCATATAGAATGTTTTTACTTATAGCGCTTGTTTTCCACTGAGCACTTTTATATAGTGCTCTTGCTTTTTGTAGCATAGATATTTTTCTTTATATACTTTTATAAATCTCGTACACACTATTCCTACGCCATTCAAACTATTGATTTCACTCTTTATATGACTAGGAATACAATTAGTTTTCCGGTCAAACTCATGAAACCCACAGGTAGGCAACTCATATAGTTGTCTGCCAAGCTTTTAAAAAAATTTGTATATTTTATAAATATCTACACATACTATCCTTAATCCGCTTGGGCTGCGGTTGTAGTCTATTCAAACTGGCAATCTTCGCTTTAAACGCTTTACTCGGCAGACAGCTTAAAACGTTGTCTGCCAAACCATTAATGTTTTTGTGTAATTATGCACGATGCCAATAGATTGAATCGAACCCTATTATAACGTGATTATACAGATATCTTTGGATTAACGACCAGAAAGAGCAACCCAGATTTATATTATTTCCAACTTTATATAAGTTCTTTGGTTGAGTTTATCACATTCATAAAGAACTTCTTATTGTTAAGGACGATATACTTTGATAAAAGAATAACCTTCAGATGAGTTACTTCTTTCTCAAAATATTGAAGTCTATTTTTGCCACAAGTATATCTATGTTATTACGGAAAAATTATGCTTCAAATCACAGATCACTCCTTTTGGTTGTAAATGCATACAACCAATATGTACCTCTCCCTGATGTTTTACTATTTTTGACATATTGAACTACCTCCACCTTCACTTCGTTTAGAGGAGGGGGGCTTCTCGGTTAACATGATAAAATTAGAATGAAACACTGATATGTGATTCCCTACCTTTTCACTAAAATCGAATATTTTCATCCCTTCTCCTCCTATAACATTTACTAAATATGTAACACCATTCTTATCGTTTGCATCATGTGTCCCTCAAAGTCTTCTTCAAATCGTTCCAAAGTTGCAAAGCCTTTTGCCTCATAAAAACGCTTCCCTTTTTCATTCGCGGCTTCTACATGAATATAAATCTTTCGAACACCTACTAAAAGGGTAATACCTCTTTGCAATAAAGCCGTCCCAATTCCTTTTCCTTGATGCTCCGGTAATAAATAAATAGCCCCTAATTCTGCTTCATTTTGATATTTGATAGGTGAAAAATTAGCAAACCCTACAATTTGGTCATCTGCTTCTGCTACAAATAGGTGTGAATGCTCTAGTCTTCGTTTCATCATTTCATCCGAATACGCTTGTTTCAAAAACGTGGTTTGTACTTCTTCTGGGATAATCCCTTTATATGTATCATGCCAAGCCACTTTCGCCACTTCTTGTACAGCAGCAATATCCTGTGCATTCATTTCTCTAACTACATACGTCATATTGATAACTCCATTCTTTTCAAATTGTATTCTGCTACTACGTTACAAGAAGCTAGATTACCATTTTCATCGTTCACTTTAATTAACTTTAAACTTTCTACAACTGCCGTTTGTACACTGAAACCTTTATATACAAACTCCATTACACGAATAGATTCCTCTCGCTTTAAACGATTAGCAATCGTACAATGTGGCACCCACTTCTCAGGTACGTAATATGACTGCGGATGATCATGAAAATCCTTAAAATGATTATAAAACGATTGATGTAACGCTAGTAACCTTCTTGTTATCGTTGGTGCCAAAAAGATTGTTCCATTTGTAGGGAAGGTACCGACAGAAGAAAATTCAACTGGAAAGCACTCTATATCCTCTGTAAACTTTTCTAATTTTTCTCTATATGTTTTCAAATCCAAAGTATGATAATCAGCTAATGTAATATGAGGCTCTAGATCTTCATTATGTACAATGCCCGTTAACCCTTCCCCAATCTCTATTACTTGCTTCGAAAACTTCTCATCAAATGTAGCAATAACGGGCGTACATCTCATTTCACTCCTTCACTTCTCTTAACTCTTCCCATTCTTCACGAATCATTCCCATTCGAATAGAATCATAATATATCCCATTATAGTACCGACATTTTCGCATTTTACCTTCTAACTTCATCCCAATTTTTTCAGCAACTTTCATCATGCGTTCATTTCCAGACCAGGTCGTTAATCCTACCCTACCTATCTCCATGTTTTCAAATAACAAATCCCTATATAATTGCAAGGCTTCTGTACCATAACCACCATTCCAATATGCTGGGTTATAAATCGTAATTCCTATTTCTAACCAACGTGACTCCTTATATTCCCAATAGAAGCCAACTGTCCCTACTATTTCATTATCTGTTTCAATAATAAGTTGCGACAAAGGTTCTTCTTTAAGCTTAGATTGCAAACTTCCTTTATACACAGGATACTCCTGAATCGAAAACGGGAAGTATGGTGCATCCCACTTTTTCCACTCAGGGTTTTCTTCCTTATATATTTGTGAATATAAAGAATGTATATCTTTCTCTTCTATTTTTCTTACTATCACTTTTTTACCTCGTAAATATATATGTTTCATACTTGCCTCCCATACTATTAAATCAAATATTAGAATTTAACATACTAATAATAGTATATTTATTTTTTAGAAAAATCAAACAACAACATAGACTTTATTGTATAATATTGTAAAAAGACGCCGGAGGGATTTAATGTTAAATAAAATATCTCAATTCACAATAAAACTTTCATCGATTGTTTTATCACTCTTACTATTATTAAATTTACCTTATTTATTTATCACCCAAGGAGGATTCACCTTTCAGCCGATACAATTTTTAAAACAGATCTTTACTATGTTAAAAGAGGTTTTCTCTCCCGAGTCTCTTATAGTTCTATCATCAGACGCGAAGTTTGGTAATTTCAAAAAAATCCCATTATTTCCAACTGTTTTAGAACCTTACACATATTCATTTACTGTTTTATTTGTAGCTTTTTTTCTTGCGCTCTTTTTTTCGTCCAGCATGGCATTTTTTTATTTCTTAGCAAAAGATTCTATCAAAAAGTGGATAAACCGATTTGTTTTTATATTAGAAGCTGTCCCTGATATGATGATGATGATTTGTTTGCAAATGTTTTTCATTTGGTTACTTCAGAAATTCGGGGAATCTCCTGTCACAATTATTTCTTTTAATGAAAATCGTGCCTATTTACTCCCTATATTATCTTTAGCGGTTTTACCTACATTACAAATGTTTCGGATGATGATTTTATATATAAAAGAAGAACATGGAAAACAATATGTAGAAGTTGCTTACGGAAAGGGTCTTTCATCAAGTTATATACTATGCATTCATTTATTCAAAAATATATCTATTCACTTCTTCCACCATTTAAAAACAATTTTTGTTTTCTTACTTTCTAACTTGTTCATTTTAGAATTTGTTTTTAATATGCAAGGCATTATTCAATTTTTATTTAGGAAGGCGTTTATTTCACCTCCTGCTGCATTTATCATACTTATCATGATTATTTTACCGTTTTATACTATTTTTCAAATCACCTCTTTTATGATGATTAGGTGGCAAAAACAAATGAAAGGAGAAGTTCTATGAAATCTATTTGGAAATCAAAACGCTTTTTAGTCGGATTCATTTATCTTTTTGTACTAGTTACAGCTAGCTTTATTTATAGCTTGTTCTTTAAAGACAGCATACCAGAAGCACCTCTGTTGCTTTACAATGACAATAATGAATTAATTGGAAAGGCACCCTTTTCACCATCTTTAATGCCACCTTTTGGCTCTGATCGTTTTGGAGAATCTATTTTCTTACAAATTGTAGAAGGAGCAAAATTCACCATTTTATTTGCCGTGGCAATTAGCTTCCTTCGAATTTTATGCGGAACATGTATAGGAATCCTTTTAAGTTTATATATTCCAAAATTCAAGAGATTTTTCCAGGCATGCTCAGAAGTTTTTTATTATATCCCAACTCTATTTATCGCATTCATACTCATCACGCCAGTTAATATTGTAATCACATCAAATGCTGACAGATTAAATCCAAATATTTCATTTGCACTTTATCAAGCACTCATACTTATTTTTGTCGCTCTGCCTACAATTTCTTTATACATCTCCTCAGAAGTTGATGAATTTATGAAGCGAGATTACATATTAAGTTCACAATTAATGGGGGCAAGCCGTTTTCATATTATAAAAAAACACTTACGAGTCTTATTGCTTGACCGCGTATTTGTATTATTTATGGAACATATTGTCCAAACACTCATACTCATTATCCATTTAGCGTTACTTGACATTGTGATCGGTGGGATACAAATGCGGGAAATGAATCAAGGTGAATACAAAGCCGTTTCACTTTCTAATGATTGGGCAGGCCTTATTGGACTAAATCGTTATGAAATGAATCTTTCATTGTGGATTATTTTTTATACTCTCGTTGCATTCTTTATTACTATTCTTTTTATTAAGCTCATGACAATTGGGATTCAAGATGCAATCAAGGCAAGAAATTCGCAAACTGTAGCAGTTCAATCTGTTCAAGATCAAAAAACATTTGTTAAAAATAAAGATTCTTTTTCATTTGCTTCTCTGGAAGAGAAAAATCATTCTTCGCTGCATTTATAAAAAATTAAATTTCTTATAATGATCTTCAAAACTTTAATTCTTTATATGCTTTGGGAGACAATAATTGTGGAACGAGTTCAAGAATTATATCAACAATTTCAAGAAGAAATGGGCTGGAATCATAATGATAGGCGCAATGAATTTCAGCACAGTAAAAAATTTCTCTTATATATGTAAATTTATTATTAGCTTGATAGCGATGTGGTAATACCCAACAGCCTTGCAAACTTCTGAGCACACAGAAGGGCACTGTAGTCTTATATAAATTTTATATTAATTCATTATTAATAATATATTATCCATACTAAAATATGGTCTTTATAATGAAGATATCACTTTTAAAAGGAGGTACTAGAATGGAGTTTAGTAAACTTGGCAATAGCGGATTAACAATAAGCAAGATTGCATACGGAAACTGGATAAATCATGGGGGTAAAGTAGATGAGGATACTGCAAAAGAGTGTGTTAAAGCAGCACTAGATGTCGGTATAACAACATTCGATACTGCTGATGTTTATTCAGACACTAAAGCTGAAGAAGTACTCGGCCGGTCTTTACAAGGTATACGACGGGAGAGCATTGAACTATGTACAAAGGTGTGCCATCCGACTGGGAATGGGCAAAACGATAAAGGTTTATCACGAAAACATATTCTAGAAAATTGTAATGCATCTTTGCGTCGGTTACAGACCGACTATATTGATGTCTATTATGCACACAGATTTGACCCAACTACTCCTCTTGAAGAAACGATGTTAGCTTTCGCAGATCTTGTAAGACAAGGTAAAGTGCTTTATATCGGTGTAAGTGAGTGGACAGCAGAACAAATCACCCGTGGTGCAGCACTTTCACGGGAATTGAATATTCCGCTCATCGCTAGCCAACCCCAGTATTCAATGTTGTGGAGAGTTATCGAAACCGATGTGATACCAACCTGTCAACGTGAGGGACTTGGGCAAGTAGTATGGTCGCCTCTCGCACAAGGTGTTCTCACTGGAAAATATCAACCCCAAAAACCAGTACCAACTCAATCACGTGCTAATTCTCCTGCTGGCAAACCATTTTTTGATAATCTTGCACAACGTTGGATGAACGACAATGTACTCACTGCTATCCAAAATCTCAAACCCATCGCACAAGAGATTGATCTTACCCTCGCTCAACTCGCAGTAGCTTGGGTACTACAAAACCAGAATATTTCCTCAGCAATTATCGGTGCCTCGAGCCCGGAACAGGTAAGAGAGAATTCGTTCGCTTCTGGTGTCAAACTGGAACCCGAAATAATGAATCAGATTGACAAAGTACTAGAAGGTTTCGTTGAGTACGATCCGAGTAAAACAGGTTAAGTTTTTGCACGTGACTTAACTAGAAATATATACAAAATCTTTGTAGTCTTACTTTAAAATTTAAGTTAAATTAGAATTCTTTCTTTGTAATATTTTACTATCCATCCCATCAGGATGGGCTTTTATTCTTGGTGATTAAGTTGTAAAATCGAATATACCTCTCTAACAACTGTTAAGAAATGATCTACTACTGCAGATTTTTCATCTTGTCTCCATCCAACATATAGATTTACTTTTGGTGTAGTCTCTTGGATTTTTTTATAGACAACCCCAGGACGTTTATAACTTTCCACCGACGATGGAACGACAGAAATACCCATTCCTGTTGCAACTAAATTAACAATAGTTTGCATTTGAATAGCTTCTTGAACAACATTTAAACTTACACCATGATCCCAAAAGTAGCTAATAATTAAATCATAAAAATTTGGACCCAAATGACGCGGAAACAAAATAAATGGTTCATCAATTAACAATTGGAGTGGAATTTCGGGCAATGAGGCGAAAGGGTGATCTTGATGTAAAACCAATCTTAAAGATTCTTCAGAACAAACTTCAGTAGATAGTATCCCATTGTTCTGTTTAGAACGAATAAATCCAATATGAATTTGTTTCTCATAGAGTGCCTTTAGTTGCTGCTCCGTTGTCATTTCACGTAATATAAGATGGATTTTAGGAAAGCGTTCTCGAAATTTATTAAGAACTTCTATAACGATTTCTGTGGAATCGACAAAACCGATTATTAAGTTCCCTATTTTTCCTTCAGCTGCAAGTTGTGTTTCTTTTATGGCTCTTTCTAATTGAAACAGTGTTTGTTGAGATCCTTCTAAAAATATCTTCCCAGCATCCGTAAGTTCAACCATTCTTTTTGTTCGATGAAAAAGTTGAACTCCCAATTCTTCTTCTAATTTACGAATTTCTTGGCTTAGAGGAGGTTGTGCCATCCTAAGACGTTCTGCTGCACGACTAAAATTCAATTCTTCTGCCACCATTATGAAATATCGCATTTTCCTAATATCTATTTTAATCCATCCCTTCTACTAAAATCCAATAAGGACTTCTCTTTTATTATCAATCTCATTTAGGTTCCTAGTATTTTCGTAGCCATGCTTTTTATGTTTTACGGCTCTTTGGTATTAGGGAGAGGAGATGTTTTAGAGTTTATCGACCTGTTCCATAGATAAGGGGAAAAATACCTTTCTTCAAATAACCTGTCAGTTAATTAAGCAATTACACAAACCCATTTTAACATAATATCCTATTTTTTAATCAAAATCTTCTGAATAGGGGATGAAAGAAAAAAGGTAGATTAAAAGTCTTTCTCCTTCTGCAACTAACCTGCTTCGTTAGTTTAAGTACAATTCTTCACAAGGTAAGCATCAATTTTAACATAAATATCCAACAAAAAAAATCACCTCAAAGAATAACTAAAGAGGTGATTTTTATCAAACTTTATTACAAATTATCAATTTTTATTATAAACAATCAATCTTTTTTACAAAGCTACAATATATCCATATGTTACTGACAACAGAGGTCGCTGAAGTCGCCGAGAAATTTCGGACACTCTTTTACAAGACAGCGCAACTAAAAAGGAAGGTGTTCCTGAACATGAAGCATATGCTCAGGCGAAAGAAGAAATCCATGAAAATCTCGGTAAAGAACTTGCGAATTATCTAGCTTATTT
The DNA here is from genome assembly GCF_017498755.1 of Bacillus sp. XF8. NCBI lineage: Bacteria > Bacillati > Bacillota > Bacilli > Caryophanales > Bacillaceae > Bacillus > Bacillus sp. XF8. The sequence continues at coordinate 37,067 of NZ_JAGDQK010000010.1, forward strand.
ATGTAAATTAGCTAATTTTTTTGAATTTAACTTAGAAGATGAACTTCGCAACAAATTAGATGAAATACGAATTCACTCTCAAAGTCTACAAAATAAAAAATAGGAGGATATTTCCCCTCCTATTTTTTATCTATATACTTTTAATTCCTTCTCATTCACTTTAAGAAGAAGCCCCTTCTCTATCCAACCTTCCAAACCATCTTTTTTTATTAAATCATATCCCGTACAGCTATCATCAATAAGTGAAACAATATCACCTTTCCTTACACTTATTTGTGCACAAGAAATATCGGTTTTAACAATATAATCGTCTGCTTCATTTTGCTTTATATATTCATTTTTAACATATAATTGTTTATTTGTTTCTATTTGTTTGCACATTGTAAAATCTTCATTTGTTTCAACTGGTACAATATGATAATACGGATACGTGACTCCGCCTTGCATCATTGCTTCTGCATTAAAATCTGCTAATATTTCATATTGTGGAAAATGATCTACATATGTATATGAAAACACATCTTTAGAAATTGATCTATGAATGATAAATGCATTTAATTGTCCCGCTTCTTTAATAGTATTCCCCCCATCAATCGCAATTATTTTCTTGTTTTCATCGATAACTGGATTATTAGATGGTGCCTCTTCAGAATAATTGACAACAGGCCAATGCCCAACTATTGCATACTTATTTGCGCGATGTGATTTAGTAAAAAACTCTGGCATTGCAATCGCATTTTCCCTTTCAGTCTTCTTCCAATCTTCTATATCCTCAAGTCCTGCATGTACAAAAATATAATCCTCTGTTTCAATTGCAGTTGGTAATTCCGTTAGCCAATTAATCTCTTTTGAAAAACAGCTCATTAATATATCTTTTATCTCACGAATATTCGTCTCTTCGTTAATATGAGAACCTAATTGATCAAGCCATTCATTAAATATAGAATGCTTTCTCGTGCATAAATAGTTTATTAACCCAGGATTTTCATTTAAGAGAGCATCAACTAAGGCTTCACAATTCCCTTCAATAACATGTACATTGGGATTATGAGCTTCAAGTTCCATGACATAGTTTACAACACCTATACTATTTCTTCCTTTTTCACAAAGATCACCATTAATTATTAAATAATCCTCTGCACTAAAATTAACTTTGCTTAATAGTTTTTTTAAAAGCTCTAATTCTCCATGAATATCAGAAATAACAATAACTCTTCCCTCATTTGGAATTGATAATTTTCTTATTTTATCCAATATAGACGCTCCTTTTTTTCATTTACAGCTTTCTACATACTTATATATTCCTTTATCATTTCATAAAAACGATTCGACAAAATATCTTATTATACCTTTTTTAACCTATTTCTGTTATAACAAAGAAATAGCAGATTCTATATCTTATCACATTTAGAATCTACTATTTTCTTCTCTATTATAACTCTTTATGAAAAGAATAGCTTACCTTATCATAGCCTTCTCTTTCATAAAAACGGTGAGCGTCTATACGCGGAAAAGCTGATGTCAGGGCAATACAAGTACACCCCTGTTCTTTTCCCCACCTTTCTATATATGATAGCAATACCTCACCATACCCTTTCGACCGATGTGCCTCCGCTGTTACAAGATCATATACAAAAACATGCTTCTTATTATAAAAATTCGTACATACCGCTACCCCAGCAAGGCTTACCACCTCATTTTCTTCATTATACAAAGAAAATAATTGATAACGTTCCTCTTTCATCTGACAAAATAAAGACTGTGCTTCCTCTTTTGTAAGCGTAGTTCGTAATTGTTGTAAAACGGGTAGTACCTCATCTAATTGCTCTTCTGTTTTTATTTCCTTAACATTCATCAAGAATCTCCCCTGACTATTTATAAAATTTTCTAAATGTTATATCATTAGTATAAATAGAAACTGACCTTTTCTTAAGTGGCAGTTTCTTTCTTTTTTATAAGGCCAGTTTTAAAGGAGAGCGCATGCAATGGATTTAATCATTCCTCTACAATTAGAAAGTCAAACGCCTATTTACATACAAATTTATGACTTTATGAAACAAGAAATCTTAAATGGCTCACTTACTGCGGGGACACGTCTCCCTTCCCATCGAAATTTAGCATTACAACTTGGTGTTAGCCGCATTACAGTCGAATCAGCTTATCAGCAGTTGTCTGCAGAAGGTTATGTGGAGAGTAAACCAAAGCGCGGTATATTTGTCGTTGAAGTAGATGTTATTCCGAATAATCAACAAGCTCCATCTTACCAAGCTGAAAAAGCACAAATAAAAACGCTCTATTTTGATTGTAGCCAAGGAAATGTCGATCAAACAGCTTTTCCACTCTCAAATTGGAAAAGAGCACTGCAAGAATGTTTACTCCAATATGAAAACGACTTATTTACAAAAGAAGACCCACAAGGAGAACAAATACTTCGCACTCACATTGCAAAGTATTTGTACCATGCTCGCGGAGTTCACTGCACTCCTGATCAAATTATTATCGGCGCTGGTACACAGCCCCTTCTTTGGTTACTGATTCAATTACTTGGAAAGCAAAAGTCATATGCAATTGAAAACCCTGGATTCCATCGCGTAAAAGCCATTATTCAAAGCTGTGGTCTTCCTATTCATCCTGTCTCATTGGATAAGAAAGGAATGAACATTTCATCTCTCAATAATTGCAATGCGAACGTTGCTTATGTTACCCCTTCTCATCAATTTCCATATGGCATGATTATGCCTTTATCAAGGCGACTTGAGTTATTAAAATGGGCCAATGATTGCTCTGGCTATATTATTGAAGACGATTACGACGGAGAGTTTCGCTACGTTGGAAAACCAATCCCCTCCTTGCAAGGGCTTGATACAAATGAACGTGTTATTTACATGGGAACTTTTTCAAAATCATTTTTACCTTCCTTAAGAATGGGCTATATCGTTCTTCCTAATCATGTTTTGGAAGTCTATAAACACTTCGGGGGCATTTTTAAACAAACTGTTTCTAAAATACAACAGCTTGCTCTTGCTAACTTCATTCAAAAAGGAGATTGGGAACGACACTTAAACCGCGTTCGTACATTATATAAGAAAAAACATCATCGACTAATCAAATCACTTGTAAGCCAAATGGGCACTGATGTTGATATACTTGGAGATCAATCTGGACTTCATATCGTACTCCATGTTCATAACGGCATGAATGAATATGAGCTCATTCAGTCAGCTGCCGAAAAACATGTAAAACTTTACCCTCTATCCATATACGATTCAGTAAATCATTTACAAAAAGAAGCTTATGTATTACTAGGCTTTGGAGGGATACCAATCGATGCAATCGAAACTGTTGTAACATTATTAAAAGAAGCTTGGTTTACTAAAAAAAGCTGCTCCTCGCAAAAATAAATGCAAGGAGCAGCTTTTTCATATCTAATCATTTGATGTTTGTCCTGAACGTGCTGACATTCCTGGACATTTCACACCAGTTGTTTCTGTTGAATAAGAAGCTTCAATGATGGCACTTGAATCTACAGAGAGAACGAAATCTTTCATCTTTGGGTAAATAAAGCGGTTTGTAATACAATAGATAATTCTCCGGTTTTCTCCTAAAAAACCACCTTCTCCATGTAGATACGTAACAGAAAGTTGTAACTCCTTCATAAGAAGTTCACCAATTTCTTTATTTTTACTAGAAATAATCATGACACTCTTGCCTTGATTAATGCCATCTAATATGAAATCAATCATCTTCGTAACAATATAGAAAATTGCAAGGGAAAACATTGCTTTCTCGATTGAAATAAAATAGCCACAAATACAAAAATAACAGCATTTACAGCAAGTAAAAATGTACTAATCGGCACTTTAAAATGTTTGTTCATCCAGACTGCTAACATTTCTGACCCGTCAATTGCACCGCCCATTTTCACAACAATTCCAACACCAATTCCAAATAACACCCGTCATACAATACAATTAGTAATTCAGACGTTGTAATAGCCGGAAATGGCTTCAAATAAATTAAGCCGAGAGTTGTTATAACGTTTGCATAGGACGTACGAATAAAGAACCGTTTCCCCATTACTTTTGCAGTAAATAATAAGATAGGAATGTTAAGTCCTAAAAATACACCATAAAGCGGTAAACCAGCAACTTTATTTGCCATAATAAAAATGGCTGTTACCCACCATCTACTAGTCCATTCGGCGCTAAAATAAGCTCCAAAGAGCCAGCCACAATAATCGATCCAATTGTTAATAAAACATATTCAAATATTTTTTCATTCATTACCCCCAAAACGGATATATTTTCTTAGTATTATCATGGCGAAAATTCTCTATTTTCGCAAAGAAATGGCTATGTTTACACAAATCCGACACTTTTTTGGAAATTTTTATATATTCTATTTCTAAATATTATATAATTATTTTATTGAATCTTTAGAAAAAAAGGAGTTTTTTTATGTTACAAGAGTTATTCAGCTCCCCTATCTTATCTATAGACTCATTACATCCAGGTTATGAAGATCATGCAAGTGACGTCTGGCTCATAAAAACAGAAACAGAGGAGGTCATCGTTCGATCTTCTAAAATGAAAACAGAACCAAACAATGATTTTTGGTGGGGATGTAAACATCTATTTGGGATTGATCCAAGAAATGTACACGCGCTAGAAACGATACATAAACAGTTGCAACAGTATACAACGCTCCCTATTCCAAAAATATTACAAAAACATACATTAGAGCGAGAATATGTCGTCGTTGAGAAATTAAATGGTCAAGTACTCAAATCATTTATTGGACAACCCGACTCTATATTATATTGTCTTGGAAAAGGATTGGCACAAATCCACCAATATAAAACTACCTATATTGGGAATCCGTCTGGAACTTTTCAAATTCCGCTTCATAAATTTCACCAACATATAACAGACGTAAGTAAACAACTTGTAACTATGTTTTACTCTAATCATTCTAAAATAAATGATTCATTCGAAGTTTTTCAATCACAACTTTATGCGCTATCGACACCGAAGGAAACAACTCTTATTTTAATCGATATGGACCCAACTCAATTTTTAACAGATGATATAGAGATTACTGGATTAGTAGATACTGAGGCTTACGTAATTGCACCAAGAGAACTTGATTTTATCGGATTAGAATATGTATTTACAGAGAAAGAAGCCAACGCTTTCCGGAAAGGTTACGAGACAATTATGCCTATTCCGGATTTAGAACAATGCAGAGCACCGTACCGATATTTATATCGATTATTATCCGTTCAAGGAAATGTGGATTTAGAAGAATGGTTACAACACCCCGCCTTTTTCTAAAATACTCTTAAGAAGATTACAATATGTAGATTCAAAAAAAGAAATCATTACTTCTCTGCAATCTATGAGCTAAAAAAACATTTAGTCTCATGGCACAAACAAAACAATTTTTATATCAACGAGAGAATAAGTCACATAAAAAAGACTGAATCAGCCTATCATGATTCAGTCTTTTTCCATGTTTATTTTTTTCGCAGTATATTCACAACAGCCGTCGTTTCGCCGTTTTCTTTATATACACGCGGGATTCTTCGATCTAACATACAAGTCACTTCATAATTAATGGTACCAAGCATATCAGCTATTTCTTCTACAGGAATTTCTTCTTCACCTTGTTTACCGTAGAAAACTACTTCATCCCCTACGTGTACAGGCATTGCTTTCGTAACATCTAACATTAATTGATCCATACAAACGCGACCAAGAACTGGTACACGAATTCCATTAATTAGCGCCTGTCCCTTATTTGACAGCAGACGGTTATACCCATCTGCATAGCCAATTGGAACAGTTGCAATCCACTCTTCGCCTGTTGTCACATACGTATTCCCATAACTTACACCACGATCTTTTTTCGCATGTTTAATATGAGCAACTTTCGACTTTAATGATAATGCCGGCTCTAAGGAAACAACTGTATGATCTACTTCTCTTGAAGGATACATACCGTATACGCCAATTCCAACGCGGACCATATTTTGAAATGTATTGCTAACTTCCATTGATCCAGCACTATTTGAACTGTGGATATACGGAAGATGAATTCCCATTTCTTTCGCTGTATTTACAGCTTTCTCAAATAAACTCGTTTGCATATTTGTATATGTTTTATCAATTTCATCTGCTGTAGAGTAATGTGTAAACATACCTTCTATTTCTACATACTTCATGTTGTTTAGTTCTTCTAAAAATGGACGGACTTCTTCTTCTTGTAAACCAATACGGCTCATTCCTGTATCTATTTTCACTTGAATACGGGCTTTCTTTTCAAGTTCTTTGGCGATTTCATTAATACCTTTTAAATCTTCTATTCTATATACTGTCATCATGATATCGTATTCAATCGCATCTTTAGCAGCTTCCACTGGTATATAACCTAAAACTAAAATTGGCACAGTAACTCCGGCTTCGCGTAGTTCGATTCCTTCATCTACAAATGCAACAGCAAGTTGATTCACTCCTGCCTCAATTGCCGCTTTTGCAACTTCAACTGCCCCGTGTCCATAACCATTCGCCTTTACAGCTGCCATCATTGCAATATTTTTATCGTTTACATGTTTTTTAAATTCTCTCACATTATGTTTTACAGCATCTAAATTAATTTCAACAACTGTATCTCTTCCATATCTCGAACTCATTGGTCTAAACTCCTAACTCAATAATTGCTTTCCATTCTATTTCTCGTTCATTATGACCTTTTACAATATAATACTTTTCATTTCCCTAGTCAAACTACTAGAATTTTCGGAATTTTGAATATGATATAATACTCTCAAGACACTATTATATACGGAGATGAGGAGAATTACAATGTTTGTTCAAGCTGCATTGCATCAACTTACAGTTGCTGTTGATACATCTATAGAAATGCTTAATCAACTCACCGAATTAGATTTACAAAGTAAACCACTTCAAAATAAACGATCATTATTTGAAATGTGTGCTCATCTTTCTCTCATTTGTCATGCAGATCTGCTTATCTTAAATGAAGCTACACAAGAAGAATTACATACATTTTATCTAGAACATACACCCGAAACGATTGTTCAAATGCAGCAAACTATGCTTCAAGGGTATAACCTTCTTTCTAAAACATTTCTATCCTATTCAAATGACAAGTTAGCTGAAATAACAACTGCATATTGGGGCATTTCCTATTCCCGTTTTGAATGGTTACTTGAAATTGTTGCTCACTTCTACCATCATCGTGGACAAATTTATATTTTATTAGTTGAACATAGTAAAGATCCTAAAATTTCATTATTCGAATGATTTTTTCATTCGAATAATGAAACCAATCAAAACATGAACAATCTCTTGACCAAAATCACCTAAATGATAATTATTTTTAAATGACACCAAACTCCTTTAATGCATAGGCTATCCCGCCTTCACTTGCCTTTTTTGTAACGAAGTCTGCCTTTTGCTTTAGCCTTTCCCCGCCATTTCCCATGGCAATTCCTAAACCTACATACTCTAACATATCAACATCATTTCCACCGTCTCCAAAAGCAATTGCTTCCGATTCACAAATATTTAGATAATCCAATACCTTCTTAATAGCCGTTAGCTTAGAAACTTCAGTATCCTCAAGTACATTCATAACATATCCATGAAAACGATCAAATTTAAGTGCTGGAAATCTTTCTAGAAATTTTTGAGCTTCTGTTTCATCCGCATACAAACACACGCAATAAACCTCATCTGAAAGGGATTTCATTTTTTCAGGATATTGTTGTAGGTTTAAAGTCTCTTTTAATGCTTTCATTACCCTTTCATCATTAGAAGCCATGCCATTCATTGCGAATTCCTCTGTAAAATAAGAAACACCATGACCATTTAACTCGGCAAAAGTTGTGATATCATGAACTGTTTCTCTCGAAAGCACTGATTTATGTATAACTGTATCATTACATTTTATATGTGCACCATTCGCGGAAATAAACGTATCTATGCCTATCTCTTTAAATTCTGCACATAAATTGTAAGGCCTCCCTGTTGTAACTACTACTATAATTCCTTTTCTAATCAACTTCCCAATCGCTTCTTTCGTACTCGCAAGGATACTCCTGTCAATTTCACTCAATAAAGTACCATCAACATCAAAAAATACAATTTTATACATATTACCCTCTCTTTCTCTTATCCTCTTTAAACAAAGAAAGATATTAACACATTATTTCTGATTTTTCAAACAAATAAGCGATTCTTATTAGGATTAAGAATCGCTTCTACTCGAAATTATTATTTTTCTTCCACACTACCTTTTACCTTTCCTCCAACACCCCAATGTGAACCTGGAATCTCATTTACTAGGACGCGTACTCGTTCCATATCCACCTCCAAACTTTTGGCAACTGCATCTGTAACATTCGAAATGAGATTTTGAATCTGCTCCTGTTTTCTACCTTCAATAATTTGAATTTGTACAATTGGCATACTCATCTCTCGCTTTACTCTTTATTCACAAAACATTGATACACTACCCAAACCTTCAAACTGTGCAATAATAGCGTCACCAGCTTTAAAAGCAATTGCTTCAGATAATGCTCCGCTTAGTACAATATCACCTTTTTTCAACCCCTCATTTTGTAATCCAAGCTTATTTACCGCCCAAGCAATTGCCGTTGCAGGATGTCCAAGTACCGCTGCTCCCGCTCCTGTTGTGGCCATTTTACCGTTTTTCGACATCACCATTCCGGTATTAGCTAAATCTATTTCCTTAGCATTAACCCATTTACTCCCTAATAGAAATTTTGAGGATGAGCAATTATCCGCAATTACATCAGGTAATGTAAATTTAAAATTCAAATAACGACTATCAATAATTTCCAAAGCTGGCGCAACATATTTTGTTGCCTTTAATACATCATCCGCTGTAACGTTAGTACCTTGTAAATCCTCCCCCATTAAAAAGGCAATCTCTGGTTCTACTTTTGGATGAATTAGCGTTTCATACTGCACAGGTTCCCATTCAAACGCTAACATATCATGTAATAAATAGCCGTAAATCGCTTCATCAATCCCCATCATTTGTTGTTTCGCTTTACTTGTTAATCCAAGCTTTACTCCAACTCTTTTCGATCCTTCTTTCATCTTCTGTTCAACTAACCGATTCTGCAATATGTAAGCATCTTCTACTGTTAAATCAGGATGCTGATCCGTTACCTTTACTACTTCTTTTCGTTTCCTCTCGGCCTGAAGTAAATATTCAACAATCTCCAAATCCGCCCCTTTAACTAAAGCCATATTTTACACCCCCGCTTTTATCTTCGCTAATTCAGCTGCTACATCTAAAATCATATCTTCTTGACCGCCAACTACTTTTCTCTTACCAAGTTCTATTAAAATATCACGAGCATCTACGCCAAATCTGTGAGCAGCTCTTTCAGCATGTAGTAAAAAGCTTGAATAGACACCAGCATATCCCATTACAAGACTGCCTTTTTGGATTTCTTGCGGCCCTGGTAACAGCGGCGCAACAATATCCTCTGCCAAGTCCATCATTTTATACAAATCTATATCTAACCTATATCCCATCCGATCCAATACAGCTAACAACACCTCTGTTTGTGCATTCCCAGCCCCGGCTCCAAGGCAGCGGACACTTCCATCAATACGAGTTGCCCCTTCTTCAATTGCAGCAACTGTATTTGCTACTGCAACAGAAAGATTATTATGACCATGGAAGCCAATTTCAATATTTAAAGATTGCCGTAATGCCTGAATACGTTCACGTACTTCATGTGGCAATAAAGCGCCAGCTGAATCTGTTACATAGACAGCTTGTGCTCCATAACTTTCCATAAGTTTTGCTTGTTCTACTAATTTCTCAACTGGTGCAGAATGTGCCATCATTAAAAACCCGCACACTTCCATACCTAATTCCCGTGCAAAATGAATGTGCTGCGCTGAAACATCGGCCTCTGTCACATGAGTTGCCACACGGACAAGTTTTGCTCCAATGCTTTTTGCTTGTTTTAATTCATGGACAGTACCAATGCCAGGGATAAGTAAAACAGCTACCTTAGCATGTTTACACTCTTCTACTGCCACTTCAATGAGTTTCATTTCATCTATTAACGATTTCCCATATTGTAAAGTGGAACCACCTAATCCATCTCCATGACTGACTTCAATATAATGCATACCAGCCTCATCCAACGACCTAGTTACAGAACGAACTTGTTCCTCTGTAAATTGATGCCTCATTACATGACTTCCATCACGTAAACAAACTTCAGTTATTTTGATTGGCATATCACTATTTCGTTTCATTCATCACACCTCGTTCCTGCCTTTCAATTATTCGGCATGCAAACCCTTCTCCAACTTTTAATGCCGCCGCTGTCATAATATCTAAATTACCAGCGTAAGGAGGAAAGTAATCTCCAGCTCCTTCTACCTCCAAAAATACAGTCACACGGTTCCCATCAAACATTGGTTCTTGTTTTAAAGAATACCCTGGAACGTATAACTTAACTATTTCAACCATCTTACAAATCGCCTGCTGAATTGAGAATTCATCCATATGCTTAACTTCACAATATACTGTATCTCTCATTAATATAGGAGGATCTGCAGGGTTTAATATAATAAGTGCTTTTCCACAATCTGCTCCACCGACTTCTTCAATCCCACGCTTTGTTGTAATCGTAAATTCATCAATATTTGCCCGTGTACCTGGCCCTGCACTTAAACTCGAAATCGTAGCAACTATTTCCGCATATGTAACGTCCGCTACTTCATTAATAGCATGGACAATCGGAATTGTTGCTTGCCCGCCACAGGTAATCATATTCACGTTTCGCGCTTCTACATAATTATCGTCTTGTATAGCTGGACAAACAAATGGGCCACATGCGGCTGGTGTCAAATCTATCACTAATTTTCCTAACTCTCTTAAGACTTCTGCATGATAAATATGGGCTTTAGCTGAAGTTGCATCAAATATAATATCCGCTATGCTAGGATTCTCAATGATTGCTTGTATACCATTATCAAAAATCTCATATCCTTCTTCCTTCGCTCTCTTTAATCCATCCGATTCAGAATCTATCCCTATCATGGCAGTCATTTCAATACCTTCACTTTTTCTTAATTTATACATTAAATCCGTACCGATATTTCCAGAACCTATAATAGCCGCCTTCACTTTCCTCACATATATCCCCTCCTTTTCACATAATCATAAGATTATACAAATTTAATAGAAACCGAACCAAGAGACCCGAAATCAGCTTGAATTACATCATTACATTGAACTGAAACAGCGCTTGATAATGCACCTGGCAAAATTAATTCCCCTGCCTTCAATGATATATGAAATTCACTAAGTTTATTCGCTAGCCAAGCAACAGCTTGCGCAGGATGCCCTAATGCCGCTGCCCCTGCTCCAGTAGCAATTAAACTATTATTTTTATAGAGCGTCATTCCAGCTGTACGTAAATCTACTTCTGATACGTTTGAAAACTGATTACCCATCACGACTTTCGCTGATGAACCGTTATCTGCTACTGTATCAGCAAGCTTAATCTTCCAATCTGCAATACGACTATCAATAATTTCAAGTGTAGGTACAATATATTTCGTTGCCATTAGCACATCTATATATGTAATATTAGGCCCACTCAAATCCTCTGCTAAAACAAATCCAATTTCTGCTTCTACTTTCGGAGATACAAACGAATCTATAGAGATTATATTTCCACTTTCTACTTTCATATCATCTAGTAAATGTCCGTAATCTGGTTCATCTACTCCAAGCATTTTCTGCATGGCATTACTCGTAAGTCCAACTTTTTTTCCAATCACTGTGTGGCCTTGTTTTAGCTTTCGTCCCACTACTTCGAGCTGAATGCTATACGAATCTGAAACTGATAAATTTGGATACCTTTCTGTAAAAGGAGAAATTGGTCTACATGTTTGTTCTGCCTGCAACAGTTCATCTGCTAATTCCTTTATTAACACTTGCATTTATCTCACCTCATTTTTAGAATCTATATTTATAAGACATCAGTGGAAATACCATTCCACTGATGGAGTTTCACTTTATAATTTCATCGTGACTGTCTTCGCTTCCGTATAAAATTCAAAGCTATGGCGTCCACCTTCTCGACCAATACCACTTGCCTTAGAACCACCAAATGGGGTACGTAAATCTCGAACATACCAACAATTAATCCATAACAAGCCCGAATCAATTTGTGAAACAACTCGCTGTGCTCTTCGAAGATCATTTGTCCAAACAACCCCCGCTAAGCCATAAATAGAATCATTTGCGATACGAATTGCATCTTCTTCTGTTTTAAATGGAATAACAACTAAAACTGGACCAAAAATCTCTTCCTGGGCTACACGCATACGGTTATCAACATCATATAATACAGTTGGTTCATAAAAATTCCCTTGCGCTAGACCCTCGATCCTTTTTCCGCCATGGGCTAATTTTGCTCCTTCTGAAAGACCAATTTCTACGTAACGATCAACTGTTTCTAGATGGGATTTTGAAACAAGCGCTCCCATATCCGTCTCTTCATCAAGAGGATCTCCAACTTTTATCTTTTTTACGGCTGCTACAAATTTCTCTAAAAACTGTTCATATACACTTTCTTGTACAAGTAACCTTGAGCCAGCTAAACAAATTTCTCCTTGATTCCGATAAATCGCTTCAATTGATCCTTGTATCGCTTCATCTAAATCAGCATCTTCAAATACAATATTCGCTGATTTCCCGCCTAATTCTAACGAAACTGGTATTAAGTTTTCTGAGGCATTCCTCATAATTGTTTTCCCTGTATTACTTTCTCCTACGAATGAAATACGTCTTACAGCAGGATATGTCGTCATTTTTGTTCCTACCGTACTCCCTGGACCAGTAATAATATTAAGTACGCCAGGAGGCAGCCCAGCTTCATTCGCAATTTCACCGAGCATGACTGCACTTAACGGCGTGTAAGAAGCTGGTTTCACAACCACTGTATTACCAGCAGCTAGTGCAGCAGACGCCTTCCATGTCATCTGCATAAACGGCAGATTCCAAGGAATAATTAAACTTGTTACTCCTGCAGGTGCATATTTTGCATATGACATAAAGTTATGCTTATCATAGTGTTCATGCACCATATACTTCGCCATCTCAGCAAAGAAGCGAAAATTATGTGCGGAACGCGGAATATCAAAGCCACGACTCTCTTTTATCGGCTTTCCAACATCAAGTGTCTCTATATACGCTAACTCATCCACTTTTTCCATAATCAAATCGGACATTTTACATAAAATAGTGGACCGTTCTTCTACAGGCATTTTACTCCAAATGCCATTTGTAAACGTACGCTCTGCCACATCTATCGCTCGCTTTGCATCCTCTTCATTTGCTTGTGCAACAGAGGCAAGTTTTCTATTTGTCGATGGGTTGAACGTATCGAACGTTTCACCGGACATCGCATCAACATATTCACCACCAATAAATAACTTTGCATCTTTTACTTTCATTTTTTCAGTTAACAGTTCTTTATTCACACTCTTTGCCTCCTACTCTTCAATTTCTAAAACCATCTCAATTTCAATTGTTGTATTGTTCGGTAGTTGAGCCATTCCAACAGCAGAACGAGCATGCTTTCCCTTCTCACCAAAAACATCTACTAATAAGTCAGATGCACCATTCATCACTTTTGGCTGATCAATAAAATCTTCCGCACTATTCACAAAACCAAGTAACTTCACAACTCGTTTCACCTTATTTAAATCACCAAGTTCATTCTTTACGACACTTAATAAGTTCAACATCGACTGCCGGGCTGCCTTATATCCATCTCCTATTGATACATCCTTGCCTAATTTCCCATGGTACTCATCAACACCTTGTCCAGCAGTAAATAATAAGTTTCCAACCCTTACACAACTTACATAATTACCTACCGCCGGACGAATAGCTGGTAGTGTAAGTCCCATTTCATTTAATTTACTCTCTGGTGTTTGTACTTTCTGCATATACTACACCTCTTTTTTTCATATCAATATTTAAGAAGCTCGCTGCATTTCCACCAAGCATAGCTTCCTTTTGCTCCTCGGATAACTCAAGTGTCTCGTCAATTACTTTACCTGGATGAATTTCCCGTAGTAAAAACGGATAATCCGATCCCATAAAAATCTTTTCATGTCCAAATCGCTCTATCATATATTTAAGATTGACAGGATCATAGTTTAAAGAATCGAAATAAAATTTCTTTGCATAATGGCTAGGAGGGTACGTAGTTAGTCTCAGATGCGGCCATACTTGCCATCCTTGATCTAATCGCGGCAAAATATACGGGAATGAACCACCACCATGAGCAAAACAAATCTTTAGCCTAGGAAACTTCTCCATTATCCCACTCCATATAAGTGTGGCTGCGGCAAGTGCCGTTTCACTTGGCATCCCGACTGTATACATAAAATTATGATGTGGCATTCTATCACGTCCTAATGTTTCCCATGGATGAATAAAAATCGGGACTTGCCACTTTTCAGCCATTCGGAAAAATTCAATAAATGAGGGATCATCTAAATTTTTCCCATTTACATTCGTTCCAATTTCGATTCCATGTAACCTTAATTCCTTTATGCATCGCTCCATCTCACGAACTGCAGTTTCTCCATCTTGCATCGGCACTGTTCCTAATCCAACAAAACGATCTGGATATGCCTGGACTGTTTCCGCAATAAAATCATTTTGAATACGCGCCATTGCTTCTGCTTCTTCTGGTTTTGCCCAATAAGAAAATGTAACAGGAATTGGTGATAGTACTTGTATATCTACGCCTTCACGGTCCATATCTTCAATTCTTTTCTCCGGACACCATACTTGATCTGTCACATCGCGAAAGTTTTTCCCTCCAACCATAATGGCTGCACCACATGTACAAGTGCGATTTAATATTGGCCAACGTCCACCACCAAACTTCTCCTCAAAATCCGGAAATGTTTCAGGAATAATATGTGTATGAAAATCTATTCGCACTTCCATTCCTCCACTTCTTCTGGCATAATATGCCCACAGTTTTTGCACGCACGAATTTCCTTATTAGAATTAAAACTATGAATCGCTTCTTTCACTTGTTTTTCAATATCGTTTAATTGAACTCGTACGCGATGCATTTCATGATTACACTCATCACAGAACCAAACAAAATCTTCAAGTTCTCCTTGGTTACGTTTCCTTTCAATTACTAATCCATACGTGTCTGCAACGCGGTGCGGCGAATGTGGCACCATAGCTGGTAACATAAATACATCGCCTTCTTTCACTGTAACAACTTCACGTTTCCCCTCTTCCGTAATACATTCCACATAACATTCGCCTTTTATTTGATAAAAAAATTCATCTGAAGGATCTACATGGAAATCACGTCTTCTATTTGGCCCTCCTAATATCATGGCAATAAACTCTGAGTCTTGCCAAATTACCTTGTTATTCACCGGTGGTTTCAATAACTCTTTATTTTCATCAATCCATTTTAGTAAATTAAAAGATTGTAATGTTTTTGACATGTTTTTTCCTCCTTATAATTCATCCCATTTATATAGTTTTAAGAGGCCATCCTAATAAAGATTGAGACCTCTGTAATTCTCCTTGAAATAAATGATTTCGAATTCTCGTTGAAGAAATCCTTTCACCTTCTGCACAGCAAATTTCTTCAACAATAGAAACATCAAAATATTTCATTAACAGTCCTATATCACCTTCACGATCTTTTCCAAACCGAAAATCTTCTCCTACATAAATCCCTACTGGGCATAACTTTTGTAACTCTTGAACAAAGTGACTAGCCGTTCTCATTACATACGCTTCATCAAAACGAATAACAATTACATGTTCAACACCAAGTTCTTGAAATCGATTTAATTTCTCATCAATTGATGTTAATACTTGAGCTCCCTGGAAATAAGCACGTGGTGGTGGATCAAATGTATACACGACATTTGTAATCTGTAGTTCTTTAGATTTCTCTACCGCGTTTCTAATAACAGTTTGATGTCCTTTATGAACACCATCAAAAGCTCCAATGGAAACAATCGATTTTATTAATTTAGGTACACAATAATCATGTATATAAATGATTTTCACCTCTTTTTTTTAATCGGCATCAAATATCTAAATAACCAAATTCTTTTGAAATTAAATTTGCCGTATTCATTACACTTCGAATCATGACTTGACGATTACTGCCTTGCATATACGTTATTGGCCCAACAATATTAAGAGCCGCAATCGTTCTTCCAGTGTAAGAACGAATAGGAGCGGCAATTCCATATAGTCCATGCTCATTTTCGTTATCACTTATGGAATAACCTTGCTTACGAATTGTCTGTAATTCCTTTTGAAATTTCTTCATACAGGTAATCGTATTTGGCGCCCTGGGCAAAAGCGCATGCTCTGAAGTGTACTCTAAAGAAGAAGGATTAAATGAAAGTAGTACTTTCCCTGTACTTGTACAATATGCAGGCTTTCTAGATCCAACATGAGTTGAAATTTGAACGGAATCCTTTGATGAAACTTTCAAAATAAATACAACGTCTCCGCGATCAAACATACCAATATGCACTGTTCCATTAAATTTCCTCACAAGCTCTTCTACAATTGGAATTGCCCCACTATAAATCTCTTGTTGGAACATTACTTGATTGCCCCACTCAAGTAATTTCCAACCAAGCCGGTATTTTCTTTGTTCATCTTGAATGAGCATTCCTTCTTCACATAATGTACGAACAAGATGATGAACTGTACTCGGATTCATATTTAATTTCGCTGCAATTTCTGAGTTTCCTAATACTGGCTCATCACTAGTGAAACAATTTAGAATTTTGCAAATTTTACTGATAGAAGCGATCAAAATAACTTACCTCCCCTATTCCAGTTACATATTTTCAGATTCATATAGAGCTAAACCTATAAGAAGATTTACATCCTAACAGTAAAATTCTTGTTATCTATTTCTTGCTCCTTCCTTTTTCACTCAAAATTGTAAGCGTAATCATTTTGTAGTTAACTTAATGCGCTTTCAGATGAACTCGTTTGCAAAGCATTATTCACAAGGGATAAAGATTGTTGTTTTTTATACGCATTATAAAACATACCCATTTTTCGAACTGGATCGCCAGAATAATAACGCTCATATTGTAATAAACGTTGTCCAAATGCTTCACCACATAAATCCCAAGCTAATTTAAATAAGCGAACACGTTCCTCAGAAGATACCCCTTCACGCCCAAGATAATATTTATGCATATCATCTTGAATTTCTGGATTCATAAAGTCCGCACCAGTTGGCGACATTAGCAGTCCACCAGCACCAATTGTTTGAATAATTTCAATAGCACGCGGATACATTTTAGGTAATAAACTACGTATCGTATCAAGAGGTAACCTTGCTGGTACAGCTTCACCATATGCATTCATTTCATACTCATATTCTGCTACTTGTAAGAGCGCTCGAATTGTTTCTACATCTTGTATTAATTCTGCTAACTGATTTTGTACGTTTAAAAAGCCATCTACTCCAATTGAATCTGCTAGCTTGATCGCCACTTCAGCGGCAAAAGAAAGTTTTACCAGACCCCTGACTCCCGATTGGTGTGCCGGTTGATGTCCAATTCCTGTTTTAGGATACAGCTGATTTCCAGCCTCTACACTTTGATAAATAAACACCTTATCCCATGGAATAAATACATTATGAAATACAAGTAATGCATCCATTTCTTCAAACCTCGATGCAAGTGGATGATCAAATAATGATCGTTTTCCATCTTGCATTGGCTCACGACAAAGAATTCTTAACCCTGGTGCATCAATTGGAACTGCAAAAGAGATTGCATGACGCTCATCACCTGGTTTAAAGCTCGGATAGGAATAAATGATTACTTCATCTGTAATCGGTGCAAGAGTTGCTAACATTTTAGCTCCGCTCACATACATTCCCTCTTCCGTTTCACTCACTACACCTAAATGCATCGTTTCATCTTCTTGTTGATGTGACGCTTTACTTCGGTCATTTTGTGGATTAATGATCGCATGTGTTAAAAACAAATCTTGATCACGTATATGTTTATAATAATTCTTTATATTTTCCCCCCATGAGGAATCAAATTTTTCAAAAAACCATGCATTGCTCGCCATTGAAGTGACCGTAACATTTAAAAAATCTGGCGTTCTGCCCATTAAACCAAAGGTAGCTTTTGCCCATACCTCAAACAATTCACGACGCGCTTTTAAATCCTCATAATTTCTCGGCACTAAAAATGCATTCGAAACCCGCTCTCCGGTCTCTTCGCATATGTGGGTAATCTTATCTTGATATTTTGGATCATGCTGCATATCATATAGGTTTGCAATTTGTAAAATCGGTTCCCGAAAAACATCTTCATTTACAACATCTGTTACTCTTCTTCCACCAATCCAAATTTCAGGATTTCTCGCCTTTAATCCTTCAATATACTGAGCCCCTGTTCGAATCGCCATATTTACCCCTCCAATATATACATTTTGAAGTTTACTATACAAATAAGTTTAGAAATTCTAGTCACCCTTTACAATTGACAGAATTTTTAATTATTATAAAACAATCTCTACTCAAAACGACTGCCTTATTTCACATTATGAAATTCTAGTAAATTTTTTAAGAGACATATAAAAAAGGAACAGTTTCCTGTCCCTCTTACATCATCCATTCACCTTCTCTGCATCCCAATAATATTTACTAAACGCCTCTGTCAAAACATCAATTGTGTTATACAGCTCTTCCAACGTATTATCAACACCGCCCACTTCAATCAGCATGGCATTTTTTGATAAATCCTGATTATAAACACCATTTCCATCTTTTTTATATTTCGGGAAAATGCCTCTACTTAATCCATAATAATTTTCATCTAAATATGAATTTATCGCTTTTGCAATCTTTTCATTATTAGAACGTCCTTTATTTTCCATCCCAATAATAAAATACAGTCTCGCATAAGATTTTCCATTAATCACTTTTGTCGTAACATTCTTCCGCTGATCATCCCTGTGAATATCAATCGGAAACATAATATTTTTATTTTGTGACAACGCTTCTTTCACATATCCATGAGATGCGGTATACGCTTGATACCATTTCCATTTCTTATTCGCTAATAAATCCCCCATATTTGTTTTGTCATGAAGAACCGGTATTCCCTGTCCTTCCAGCTGTTCTTTTAGACGCTCTCCTAGTAGCGAGACATTTACATCAGGACTTGATGGATTTTTCGCCCCAGGCAACAATGGATAGAAAGATTCCCAACTATGCGTGTGATAAATATATACGGCTTTTTCACCTTTTACATCGCTTTTATTTTTTTGTACAGGATTCTTTTTATCTGCTTCTGTAACTTTATCTTTTGCGACTTCACGTTCTTTCGTTACCTCTTCAATTGGGACACTGGATTCGTTCGGAATATTTGTATAGTCCGTTCCTTCTCCTGCTACGATAATATTAGAATAGTATTTTGACATTCCCGGCACTTCTTTCCCAACGAATGTTCTTAAATCTTGTATTTTAAGATCCGTTGCAATAGAAAATATCAAATTCCCAACTGATTCTCGTTTATTTGTTTTAAAATAATCAAATGCAAAATAATGATTTTCACTCTCCAGCATTTGAACAAACCCTTGCATCGAAACTTTACCAAACCACTGATTTGCATAATAAGATTTCATTGTATGTAAAAGCGAAGTTACAATAGACGCCGCTACTATCACGACAAATGCATACGACAAGATTAAAAATATCAGTTTCTTTCCATGTATATGAGTTGCATACTTTTTCAATGTATCACCCTCTCTATACATGGATATGTACAAGCTTTATGTAATATACATTTTGAATACACTTGTTATATTTAATACAACAGCTAAAAAGAATAGCAATGCAAATACTTTTTTCTTCGATTGATATGCGTTGATAAAACTTAAAGAAAAACAAATGATATACAGCCAATGTAACCAAACAGAATAGTGTAAATAATATCTTTTAGCACCCAGCACCAAATCAAAACAAATACTACCACCATACAGATTTCCATCCTTTTTAAAGCCTTTCTCATATGATCCCCTCTAAATAAAAAAGAGAAATGGCGACCCATTTCTCTTTCTCATTTCTATTGTTCTTTTGGTGTATCAGAAGAAGGCAATTTCTTCGCTTGTTTTTCTTTGAAAATTTCACCGATTGCACCAAGTGTGCCAAGTGTTTCAATTGCATTAGATGGGATGAAGACTTTATTAGCTGGTCCTTTTGCAACCTCAGCCAATGACTCAAATGATTTATAAGCAAGAACACGCTCATCTAAATCAGCTGCACGTAGTAATTCGATTCGGTTTTGTTCTGCTTTCGCAATCGTTTCAATCGCTCTCGCTTCCCCTTGTGCTTCTAGTTCTTTCGCTTCTCGTATACCTTCCGCTTCGCGAATACGCGCTTCTTTATCCCCTTCAGCCATCAAGATTTTACTTTGTTTTTCCCCTTCAGCACGAAGAACTTTATCTTGTTTAGCCGCTTCTGCTTCTAGAATAATCGCACGCTTATTACGCTCTGCTTTCATTTGTTTTTCCATCGCCGCTTGCACATCTTTTGGCGGATTAATATCAACAACTTCTACACGTTCAATACGAACGCCCCATTTTTCTGTTGCTTCATCAAGTGCTAAACGAATTTCTGTTGAAATTTTTTCACGCCCTGATAATGTTTCATCCAGTTCCATCTTACCGATAATTTGACGCATTGTTGCAGATGTAATATTACGAACACCATATTCATAATTTGAAATACCATATGTCGCAAGTTCCGGTTCAACGATTTGATAGAAAATAATCGTATCAATTTCTACTTGTACGTTATCTTTCGTAATAACTTTTTGTGGTGGTACATTTGTTTGTTGAATACGTAAATCATGATAAACACGAACGCGATCTACAATAGGAATTAAAATATTTAATCCTGGATGCATAATGCGTTGAAATTTACCAAACCTTTCAACAACTGCCACCTTTTGCTGCGAAATGATTTTAATTGTTAACGCTACAAATACAACAACAATTAATGCAAAAATAATCGTTAATGTTAATGCTACCATGTTTATTCACTCTCCTTTTTCACATGTAAAACTGTACTGCTCCTCTTTATAACAATGACTCTTTCCCCAGCGGAAATAGGAACATCTGAAATAGCAGTCCAAGTATCTCCATCTACCTTCACAATTCCATTCCCTTCACTTGTAATCGCTTGCATGATAATTCCTTTTTTACCAGCCAGTTTATCGACAGTATCAATAAACCCTTTTGCCTCTCGAAAATTTTTAGAGATTCGTTTCGTAAAGAAAGTCAATGTTAAACTCACAATTGCCCCTACAACAACTTGTAAGAATAGTGCCTCTGGGGCAAATAGTGCAATTAGACCTCCGACAACCGCTCCGATTCCAAGCCATAACATGTAAAAAGTAATCGATAGCATTTCTGCAATAAATAAAACACCAGCTATAATAAACCAAACTACCCATCCAGCCATATGCAACCCTCACTTTCTTTTTTATTTTCTATATGTATATGAAAAAAAGAATTGTTTATCACGTCCTCCTAATGCATACGGGACGTTTTAATGGAAGCTACTATACATATTCACTGTTACAATGGGTATTATTAAAATGATATATTAATATATTCTTTATTATACATAAAAATCCCTTTATAAAAGTTACAAAAAATAAAATTCTTTTAAAAATTAAATTTTCAGATTATAATTATTTCAAAAAAAATTGTTATTATTTGAAAGGCGGTACTCTTATTGAACCAACACTCGTTACCCTTTTATTGGTTTTCAAAAATGTGTATCACTCTCGCCGATGTTGTTTATGTAATGATTCTTACTACTCATATTTATATGACAACCAAATCAGCTACTATCACAGCTCTTTTCCCATTATTACGAGTTATTGCAAGCCTTATTGCAAGTACATCTGCACCACTTCTAATGAATCGTTTTTCGTCTTATTCATTACTTTTCACGCTACAATGGGTCAAAACGTTCCTTTTAATTCTCTTGACTATACTATTTCCTATTCTATCATCAAACGTTATAACTCTTTTGACTTTCATTATTCTTATTTCATTATGTGGAGGTTGGAGTTCTCCTTTATTATACGCTGTTATTCCACGCCTAACACTGCAAGAAAAATTAGTAAAAGTAAATAGTGTCTTTTCCTTTTCAACGCAAATTGTTCAGGCGGCTGCTTATTCATTCACAAGTGTAGTTGTCCTTTTCATTGGAGCTACTTCTACACTTATGATAAACAACATATTAATGATTTTTGGGTGTATTGCATTATATGTTTCATTGCGCACTATACAAACTGAACAAACAACAGAGAAATCACCCTCCAAATCAGCTACATTAATAGAAGGATGGAAACTGTTATTTCAGCATCCTTCCCTCCGTACAGTTACATATATGGACTTAATTGAAACATTTGCTGGAACGATATGGATTGGCGGTATTACGATGGCATATGTAACAACCGCTCTTCATAAAGGAGAAGAATGGTGGGGGTATATCAACACGAGTTATTATATCGGAACATTAATTGGTGGGCTATTAGCATGGCGAATCAGTACATATATTCAAAATAATTTAATACGCTCAATGGCTTTAGGATCACTTCTATTTAGCGTACTTACGTTCTTATATGGCATCACAAGTAACGGATTTATTGCACTGTTTCTTTGTCTTCTAATGGGGCCTTCCTATCAAATTCGGGATATTTCTCAAACAACCGTTTTACAATCAAGTGTACCGCCATCTCTATTATCAAAAATGTATACAGCTCACGGCGCTCTTACTTCGGCTGTTTCAGGCCTTTCTATGCTAAGTGTTGGTATTATTACCGATATTTTTGGTGTTCGCACTATATACATCATTGCTGCGTTTCTAATTTTATGTTCTGCTTGTTTATCTTTTATTTTACTAAAACATACGAAGCAACAAGAAAAGGATGTTTCTCTTTGATTTCACTGTTTGTTTAGCATATGAAACTTTACAGCATACAAAAAGGATAGAGTATCCTCTATCCTTTTACTACTATATTTACGACAAATTGGGGCTTCTTCTATGCTCTTTGTAGCTTGTTCAAACGCGTATACAAGTTTGATTAAAGTCCCTTCGCTAAATCCGATACTTGCGAATGTGTTTCCAAAAGGTCTTCCGTTTTTCAAATACCCTGCCGGTACCGCTATAGAAGGATCCCCTGCTTTAGCACATATTGTTGACCCTATATATGAAGGGAAAAGAATTGCATCAAGATTATATTTTTTTAAAGCAAAATCACTCCCTTGCTCCTGAGAAAAATATAAATCTTCTAATCTTGCATTCAAATATTCAGGGTTTCTTAACGTATTAGGAAAATCTTTTCTTAATAATGTATTGAACTGAATTTCCATTTAATTTCTCCCCTTACCTCTTCTTGCACACTTTCAAATCTTATCTTATTACTTATTAGCTTGAATCATTGCCTTGTCTCCTCATTTCGACAAATTCACATCTGTTTAAACATTTCGTCTACCATACATAAAAACCTTCAAACAAAATAAAAAACGCCTTAGACGAATAAAACTATCTAAAACGTTGTTAACAATCACATTTATTTTCTTCCTATTTTCAAACTCTCTTTTATTTCACATACACGTCCTCTAACAAATGTACAAATTCACCTTGATTGCCTGTTAATACAGGACACTTTGCTATATCAACCCATTCATAACAAAATGTTAGGCCCTCATCTTCCTCTCCTGCACTTACTATATGTTCCCACATATCTTTTACATCTGTTAATAATGAAATGTGAAAGAAGTGACGCTTTTGATACTCCTGTTTTTCTTTCACATAGATGATATAATCATCAATGAAACGTTCTATACATAAATGACGAATTCCAGACTCTTCTAATACCTCACGCAGTACTGCTGCTTCTAATTTTTCTCCTTCATCAACTGTTCCACCCGGGACCTGTATACCTGCTTCTGGCATATCACGATGTGTAAAAACAAGTAATTGTGTAACTCCTTCTTTTTCCCTTGTAATGTATGCATATACCTTTTTCTTATATAACTTCGTCATCTGGTCCATCTCCCCTCAATTGATTATTTCATTGCTTCTTCTAAGGTGAGTTGATTTTCATATAAATACGTAGCTTGTGGATTCCCTACATAACGTACGTGCCAAGGTTCATACCGATAACCAGTAATAGATTCCTTCTCTTTTGTATATCGAATGACAAAGCCGAACTTATGTGCATTTTCAGCAAGCCATTTCCCTTCCTTTGTATCCCCAAAAATAGATTCTAATTGAAATTTAGCAGATTGTGATGTAATATCCATTGCGAGTCCCGTTTGATGTTCACTCGTACCTGGAATCGCACTCGACATAGCTGTTTTCGCTTCTCCATCTTGAATTTTGTACATTGTATTCAATGCTTTTTGCCGGTCAAAAGACCTGAACCCAGAGACTGCAAAAAGAAACATTCTTTCTTGATCTCCTTGCTGAAACATCTTCTCAAGTGCCTGAGCTGCTTCTTTCCTCATTTTCTTCTTCTCTTGATCTCCTTCACTTGAGTAACGTACTTTCGGAATGACTAAATCTTGTGGCTTATAGTGATCTGGTAACCGTCTGCTTTTATTTACAAGTACAAGTATAGAATCAGGATTATTCACAACCGCAATATCGCCTTCTGTTGTAGCGATGGTTTCTTGCTCTTTTGGAAATGCAACGCTACTATTCACCTCTTGTGCCTGTTTATCTTTATACATTTTATAATTAATACCTGCCACTCCAATAATAATTGCAACTACTACGACACTCAGTAGTGTCCATCTTCTTTTCATAAAACGACCTCTTATTTTAATAATTTGGCCATATAATACTCGTCGATATTTTTTCCATCAACAATAAGAGAAGCTTTTTTGACACCTTCTTTTTCAAATCCTGCTTTTTTATATAGTGCCTGCGCTCGCGTATTATGGGCCATTACCGTTAATTCCAAACGCCATACATCATGTAATTTTGCCCATTTTTCCATTTCTTTAAACAAAGCTGTCCCAATACCTTGGCCACCATATTCTTGTAAAATTCCAATCACAATTGTTGCAACATGTTTTTTTCTTTGCACATCACTACCATTA
Organism: Bacillus sp. XF8; assembly: GCF_017498755.1. Lineage (NCBI taxonomy): Bacteria > Bacillati > Bacillota > Bacilli > Caryophanales > Bacillaceae > Bacillus > Bacillus sp. XF8. The sequence goes on from NZ_JAGDQK010000010.1 coordinate 62,342, forward strand.
GCTAAAATAAATCCTACCACTTGTTCTTCATGAGTAGCTACAAATATTGTAGAAGTATGATTATTTATGAAACGTTGAATCATCTTTTCTTGCTGCTCAACTGTTGTATCCCGTTCCCCTGGTTCCAATAACATAAAGGAAGTTTCTTCATCTAATTGTTTTCCTAATTGCAAAAATGCTGCTGCGTCCTCTACTTGAATTTCTCGAATCATCTCTATCACCCTGCCGATTTTTTAAGATAAAAATTTTATTCATAAAGAGAATTTCGCTATTTTTTTATGAAATACCTTTCTATTTTTCATAGGATAAATAGACAAATTTCGATATTAGTATAATGAAGATGCAACTTTATTTAGAAAAATCTTGCTTCCAATCTTTTTCTTCTTTTTGAGCACAAAAAAACGTAAGCACCTCGCTTACGTTCATCCATTTACTTTTTCTGCTTGCCAAAAATATTCACTAAATGCTTTCGCCAATACATCAATTGAACGATTTAATTCTTCGGCTGTATTATCTACACCTCCCACTTCAATTAAAATCGCTTGTCCTGACAAGTCCTGATTATAAACACCGTTCCCTGTTTGAAACCCCTTTTGTATAACCCCTCGACTTACCCCTGGATATTTTTTATTAATCGCTTCATGCAGTGCAGTTGCTAATTGTAAGTTTTTTGCGTAATTTTTATTTCCTTTTCCGATGACAAAAGCAAGCTTCGCATACGATTTATCTCCAATTGCTTTTGTCGTGACATTTTTACGGGCGCTATCTCGGTGCAAATCAAAAAAGTATTGTAGTTCTTTATTGCCTGCCATTGCCTCCTGTACAATTTCCCGAGACATTTTATAAGAACTATTACTATTTAATCCCTTACTAATCAACTTTTTCCCAACATCCGTTTTATCATTAACTGCTCCTATCCCTTCATTTGCTAATTGGTTATGGAACCGTTCTCCAAGTATAGAAATATTCGTCACTGAACTTGTTGCTTTATTCGGATCTGGATCATTTGTTAAATTTAATAAAGGTAAATAAGACTCCCAGCTGTGAGAATGATAGATAAATGCAACTTGTCTTTTCCCCGTCGTTTGAGCAGGTTTTTTCTTTTCTTTATTTGTATCCGTTTTAGGAACCTGTCCAGTTTCTCCCGTTCTTTCTTTCACCAATTCTTCAAGCGGAACACTTGATTCTATTGGTAAATTAGAATAATCAGTCCCTTCACCTGCAATGACAATTTCTGTATCATACCTTCCAAACCCAGGAAGTTCTTTCCCAACGAAACTGCGAACATCATCAAATCGAATATTTGTCGCTGTAGAAAAAAGAAACGATGAAATCGAAAAGTCTTGGTTTAAATTTCGATATTCTTGTGTAAAATAATGATTTTCTTTTCCAATCACATACATATACCCATTCATTGATAACTCATTCAACCAATTATATAAATATGCTGACTTTGTTTCTTTCAATGAAGTCACCATCATACTAATAAGAAAAAAAGTTGCTAACATCATAATGACAACAAATAAAATAAGCTTACGTACACTTGTTAATTGCACATAAAAAAAGCCTCGATTCATAACATCACCCTCTCTGTTTCAACTTATGTACAAGCTATAGAGAATAGACCGCCTAAATTTCGGCTATATTGTCATAGAGGTGAAATGAATTGAAGCTAATTATCGGTATAATTCCTATTTTTTTATCATCTGTTTTTTTATTATTTGCAGCACATCCTAAAGTCCGTATTTTCTTAGATATTTGTGCGTACCTTTCTTTATATATACTTGGTATATTAATTGCTTTTAACATATATGATGTTGTATTGCACGGCTTAGTGTTTATGACAACCATCCACGGTATTTTGTTGAATCCATTATTTCTCATCACCGGTGCTTATGTAGGGGTATACTCTTTATATCTCCTCATTTATAAACTAGTAACAAATTTAAGAAGAACTTAATGCTTAAATGGAGTGTAAAAATGAGACCAACTTTTATATGTCATAACTGCCAAAAAAATTATCAGAAAGCAAGATCTTATTACCACAATATTTCACATACGTTTCTACTTATTTCACGAAGCTTGTTTTAGCCAACAATTGTTCTTTTCTAGCTTTATTCCTATTAATACACTATTTGGAGTATATTTCATTTGGTATACTCTCGTTATAGGCAGTATTTTTCCCTTAATTGAACCATCAGTTATTTGGATTTTCTTTTTAACCCCTGCCCTATGTCGGTTGATTTCTTACTATTATATTGAACGTCACTTTTGCTAATAACGATTAGACTGTCCTTTAGGAATACTCAAACACTCCCAATCTTTTTCTTTTAACATTTTTCCAACATAAATGATTTGTCCAACATGTGAAGCATAATGAGCAATTTGTCTCTCAATTGCTTGCATAACACTATGTACTTCACCTCGAATATGGACGATTGTTAAGAGGTCTTGTGAAGTTAATGATTGCAGCGCTTGAAAAACATATTCCCAGCCTTCCTGCCATGCTATTAGCACCTCTTCTTTTGAAGCATAACCACCCTCAAATTCACCATCACGATTCCGATCTAATTTCTCACCATCTGTCGTTAAAAAATCTGTCCATCTTGAGCGCATATTGCCATGTAAATGTTTGATTATAATTGCAATACTGTTTACTTCTTCATGAGGTGTCCAACTTATTTGTTCATATGATAACTGTGAAAGTGTCCGTTCTCCTTGCTTTTGCATTGCCTTAAAGTTTGAAATGGCACATTCTAAATAGACCTTTCCAACATCCATTTCTAATCCTCTCCCATATTAACTAATAGGTGTTCCATTTGGGACTTCTATATCAGGTTGCAGTAAGATTACATCCCCGGCTTCGGGAACTCCACCTACCACAAGTACTTCTGATTTAAAGCCTGCAACACGTTTGGGCGGAAAATTCACGACAGCTACAACCTGTTTGCCAATTAGCCCCTCTGGTGTATATCTCTTCGTAATTTGAGCACTGGACTGCTTCATACCAAGTTCACCAAAGTCAATTTCCAGCTTAATCGCAGGTACACGAGCTTCTCTAAACTCTTCTGCTTTTATTATCGTTCCTACACGTAAATCTAACTGTAAAAAATCTTCAAAATTAGCCATTTTATTCTCCCTCCCAATTATCATTTAGACAAAACATACAAATTTCCTCTAAAAAAAGAAAGATGCCTAAGCACCTTTCTTTTGCAACTCACTTGATTCGTTTGGTCTATATAGGAAGTAACCGATAACTCCACCAACACACGATGGCAGTAACCAACCAATTCCTTCCTTATATAAAGGAAGTATTTCTAGCACATTTGTTATTGCATCAAACTTAATATTTGCACTTTCTAAACCGTTAAATAGACTAATAACTAGTGCACCTAAAATTGCACCAATATATATTGTATTTCGCTCTCCAATCCATTTATTGAAATAAGACAGTACAATTAGTACAATTGCAACAGGGTAAATAATCATCAATACTGGCAATGTTACAGCAATAAGCTGTGTTAATCCTAAGTTTGATACAACTAAACTAAACACACATACCAATGTTACAATCATTTTATGTGATAATTTAGGGAATAACTTTGTAAAGAATCCCGCACAGGCTGATGTAAGTCCAACTGAAGTTGTTAAACAAGCAAGTGTAATAACAAGGCCTAATAATACTTTACCACTCGTTCCATATAGCTCATTTACAACTTTTGTTAAAATAAGACCTCCATTATCAGAAACACCAAGCGATGTACTCGTCGAACCAAGATAAGCGAGTGATAAATAAATTAACGTTAAACCTAATACAGCAATAATTCCAGATACAATTGTTGTTTTTGCAATTTGCCCGCTCTCTTTTATCCCTTTTGAACGAATAACTTGTACAACAACTATGCCAAATACAAGTGCACTAATAGCATCCATCGTTAAGTATCCTTGAATAAACCCACCAAAAAATGCAGTCTCTTTATATGCTTCTACCGGTGCAGCGGGCGCTCCAATTGGATCAATAATGGCTTTCCCTACAATTACAGCGACAATTAATACTAATAATGGAGTAAGAAATTTTCCAAACCAATCAATTAATTTCGATGGGTTTAGTGATAGATACCAAGTAATACCGAAGAAAATTACTGTGTATAGAAACAGCATATACCACTCTGACACAAATGCTTCTGATAAAAACGGCTTCATTCCCATTTCAAATGAAACTGCTCCCGTCCGCGGAATTGCAAAAAATGGTCCAATTGCTAAATAACTAATCAGTGGGAAAATTAACGCAAATATAGGATGTACTCTTGAGGATAACGCTTTCAAGTCTCCTTCTACAAAAGCTACAGCAGATACAGCTAGTAGAGGAAGACCGACTCCTGTCACAAGGAATCCAATTGTGGCAATCCAAACATTTTCTCCTGCTTGTTGACCTAATACTGGTGGGAAAATTAAATTTCCTGCCCCTAAAAATAATGCAAATAACATTAAACCGATTGCTAGCGTATCTCCTGGCCTTAATCGTCCCTTCATCTCTCTTTTGCATAGCATGTCTCTATTGTTTTTATCTCTTTCACAATATGCTATGCATCCTCCTCTCTATCCATGTTGATTATATATGCTCCTCAAAAAGCAATGTCTTTCCCCATAATTTCTCCTTTTTCTTACTCTAATTAACGAATTTTGATTTTTTTGAATATTAAAAACATCAGAGTGTTATATCACAGAGTTAATAGGTCAGACCTCTTTACTTTTGTCACACATATAGTAACACATTTAGTTGAAAAATAGAAACATATTTTATATATGGAATTTTTTGAAAAACAAAATAGTATACACTTATTTTTTATGTTATTCTTTTGCAAAAATATTTCTATAGAAAAAGCCATTACCCTCATTTTGTTATTTCAAAATATTTTTTCTTCCTTAACTAATATAATGAAAAGCCACCTAAATCAAACAGATGGCTTTCCATATCTATTCTATTATCTCTACTTCACGTGGATTATTCATTTCTTCTACATATACAACACGAAATCCGTGATCTTCTAAATCCTTAAGTAAAGTCTCTAACCCTTCTTCTTTAAACTCCTCACCTAGTGTAAACATAATTCTGCGTACTAATAACGCATCATTATCAAATGTCATTAAACTTTGAATACCACTATATTTTTTCAAAACTGTAGATAGTTTTTGGATCGCTCCATTATAATCTTGAGTTCCTATCATGACGGAATACTTGCTAGAATGAACACCCCATGCATCCTCTAATAGCTCAAATACCTTTTTATGAGTTAGGATTCCAAGAAATGTTCCTTTCTCATCAATAACGGACAAATATGGTAACTTTTTAATTGTAAAGAACACTTTAAAGAAAGAAGAATCTTCTTTCACATATCCATCTTTATCACTTAATAATTTTAATAAATTATCATCTAATGATCCTTTATATTCTAAAATATCTACTTTATATACATTCCCTAAAAATTTCTCTTTCTTTTCATCTAGTACCGGAACACAACGATAACCCGTTTTATTTAAATGATCCAATGCTTCACCTATCGTAAATGAAGCAGAACAAAATAAGACTTCTCTTTTTGACACATAATTTCCTTTTACTCTCATAAAAAGCCTCCTTATGTTAAAATACTTTCTGTGCCATAACTATATTATATTTCCAGAAAAAAATAAATGATTTATTTTATTTTTCTGAAATTTTTGTATTATTGTCATAATTTGTTCATGAATGATTCATATTTTGAAAAATTTAGAGATTATCCTTTTGGACTTAATTGCTGACTAAAAAATTTATAAATAGATTGTTATTTTTCATTACCGTTTTCCTTTAAAAATAAAGAGAATTACTTATTATCATAACTTACACCAATATGTAAAGAAAAAGATATTGTAACTTCTTCAAAAAAGCGTTAGAATAAGAATAAGAATAAGAATTTTCTGAATATTCAAAGAGCAGGTGAGCAATTATGTCTTCATTATTTCGTTCTTACACATATCGCTTTTTAGCTGGATTCCTAATCATTTTTATCATAAGCCCTCTTCCCGCTATATTATTAACGCATGAATCTTCTTATTTAAAAGGTTTACTTGGGATTTTTCATAATTTTGCTCATTTTCCGTCCATTTCCATCCCAATGATTGATTGGATGCATGAATCCATTCTTTTCTCATCTCAACCTATTATAAATTCTACCACAACGTTACATGTTCCAGGACAATCTCCACTTCTATTCCCCTATATGTGGGAAGTATACTTTTTATCAATCGTTCGCTTTACACTCACACTCGCAATTGGTTTTTTCATTAGCTTAGCGATTGGACGTTTATTCTTAAAGGCACCAAAACAATTAAAAAAATACATTTCAATATTGCGCTGGATTCCATACTCATTCAGTACTGCTTTATTACAATGTTCTATCGTTTTAATTTCTTTATACATTGCAAAGTACATAACAATTCCATTCCTGTCCTCCCTCATCATCATATGTAGTACATCAATGATTATAGTTATACAGGCAATCAAAAAATGGATTCCGTTTTTAAATAAAACTGAAGAACATGATATACGTGATTCCTCATTTCTCATTAATACGTTATTTATGGCAATCGTTTCAAATCATAAATCTATTTTAAGCTCCATTATTCTTTCATTCTTTTATATGGAATGTATTTTTCATACAAAAGGATTACTACAATTTATTATTCAATTTGGAGGAAGTTCACCAACTGTTGTCACAATTGGACTGCTACTCATTTATATTCCTTACATCATTCTTTCCTTTCTTCAATCCGTATGGACAACAAACCAGTCTAAACATCAAACTTATGCTATCTCAAAAACAATAATTAAATAATTAAACTTTAAGCTATCTCCCTCCTTTTAAAAACGGAGGGTTATTCCCCTTTCATTCAGGGTAAAATACCAACAAATTCATGAATGTTTAGAAAAACATTCCAATATTTACTCATTTCCTTTGACTATTATTTTCATTTCGATTTATTATAAAAGTATAACATACTTGCAGGAGGTGACATCTTTATTCCCACTTCGGGGTAGAGAACACACTTGGACATATTAAATATTTTTCTCATCTTTGTACTTATTCTCATTTCTGGCTTTTTCGTGGCATCTGAATTTGCGGTGGTAAAAGTACGAAAAAGTCGAATTGATCAGCTTGCAAATGAAGGAAATAAGCAAGCATTAGCTGCCAGAAGCGTTGTTTCTAACTTAGATGTATACTTATCAGCTTGTCAGCTTGGTATTACCATCACGTCTTTAGGGCTTGGTTGGCTTGGTGAACCAACTGTTGAACACTTACTACGACCACTATTTGAAAAAATAAATATTACTGGGACAATGGCTAACACGCTATCGTTTATCATTGCATTTAGTGTCATTACTTTTTTCCATGTTGTATTAGGTGAACTTGTTCCAAAATCTTTTGCAATTCAAAAAGCCGAAGCAATTACATTAAAATTTGCCAAACCACTCATTTGGTTTGATAAAATTATGTATCCTTTCATTTGGTTACTTAATGGTACAGCCGTATTCTTTACAAAACTATTCGGCTTAGAACCAGCAAAAGAAAATGAACTTGCTCACTCAGAAGAAGAATTGCGACTCATTTTAGGTGAAAGCTTTAAAAGCGGTGAAATTAATCAAACTGAATATAAATATGTAAATAATATTTTCGAATTTGATGATCGTGTTGCCAAAGAAATAATGGTACCTCGTACCGAAATGGTTTGTTTATCTACCGAAAATACATTAGAAGAAAATATGGATATCGTGGCATCTGAAAAATATACACGTTATCCGATTATTGAAAAAGATAAAGATGATATTATCGGGATGCTAAATACAAAAGAAATTTTTCACGATCAAACGAAGGGAATTCAAAAACCTTTAGAAGCGTATATACATCCGGTCTTAACTGTATTTGAAACAGTACCAATCCGTAAAACATTAATTCATCTTCAAAAAAATCGTGTGCAAATGGCGATTGTAATGGATGAATATGGCGGAACAGCTGGACTATTAACAATGGAAGATATTATTGAAGAAATTATTGGTGAAATTCAAGATGAGTTTGATGCAGATGAATCACCGATGATTGAAAAACGCACACCAAAACTCACTGTACTGGATGGCAAAGTACTCATTTCAGAAGTAAATGATATGTTTGGTTTACATATTGATGAAAGTGATTTAGATACAATTGGTGGCTGGCTTCTATCCCAGGCTATTGATTTAAATATCGAAGTTGGCTATTCAATTGAATATGCTGGTTTCCAATTTAAAGCATTAGAGCTTGACGGGCATCAAATTAAGAAAGTTGCTGTACATAAACTAGATAGTAAAAAGGAGATATAAATTGACTGTTTTATTAACACTTTGTATAATTGCTTGTTTTATCGTATCATTTATTGCGTTTATCTATCCAATCATCCCTGGCATACTTGCACTATGGGCTGGATATATCATTTATCATTTTGGTATAAATGGCGAGGAACTAACAACAAGTTTTTGGATCCTTCAAATCATTTTTACCATCATTATTTTCGTTGCTGATTTTATTGCAAATGGATACTTCTTAAAAAAATACGGAAGTACTAAATGGAGCGAACGCGTGGGAATGATTTCTATTATTATCGGATCCTTTTTCTTCCCACCATTTGGTCTCATTATCATTCCATTTCTATCTGTTTTCGTGACAGAAATAATGCATAAAAAAACACCGCAAGAAGCATTTATGGTCGGAATCGCTACAGTCGTCGGCTTTTTAAGCAGTACAGTAGCAAAAGCAATCTTACAAATCATTATGATTATCATTTTTGTATGTTACATTCTTTTTTAACCATCCCTTTTCAGGGATGGTTTTTTAATAAGCAATGCCTACGCGGCTATTTTCATATACTTTTTCATTTATTAGAGACCATGTAAAACAAGCCGTATCTCCTACCGTAATTTTCGATCCATCCAGTGGTAACATATTTGCCTCCGTCCGGTACATACCCGTTTCTTCACCATCAATTAGATATGTGGGACAAACAATTGTCCAGCATAGCCCACTGTTCTTTAAAGCTACATAAGCAGCTAAATGATCTTCTGCAGCTGTTGTTGTTCTTCTTTTTGATTCTTCCGATTGAAACCGATATATGTTCAGATTTGTTCGAGCCTGTAAAATACCTGCTGTTCCTATCGTGATAATCCTTTTCACTCCCTCTTCATCCATATGTTTTATAATACTAGGTATACTATTCGATAACGTTCTATTTTCATCTGTCCCAAGAGCACTTAAAACAATTTCAGCTCCTTTTAAAGCCTTCTTCACATCATTTTCTTGCAATACATCTCCTTCTACTATATGTAGATTGTTATGTTTTACCACAAGCTTATTTTGATCACGAACTAATACTGTGACATCATGTGAATCTTGTAATGCCAGTTTCATTAACTGGGCCCCAACTCTTCCAGTTGCTCCAAATATGCATATTTTCATCTCTCTTCTCCTTATTCTCTATTTCTCTCTATTTTTTCTCAAAAACGAAAAATATACAACTAAAAAAGCTTCCTCATCACCTGAGGAAGCTCCACTATACATAACATAATCTTATTTTTTTTCCTTTGAATCTGAAGAATTGCTATCCTTACTCGTTTCCTGATCTGTCTTTTCATCTTGCTGTGTTGTAGTTTCTTCATCTTTCTTCTTTTCCTCATCATTATTATTACAACCTACCAGAAATAAAGAGCTCGCAAGTGCCATAGCAGTCAAAGATTTAACCCATTTACTCATTTGCTTATCCCCCTTTTGATAGAATATGTACAATCTCATATTACTTCTCTTTTTTGAAGGAAATATTAGAAAAGAGTAAAGATACGGTAAATGTTTGTAAATTTTCTGATAACAACAATCTTATTTTTTTAATTTTGCAGCGTTTTCACCTATAATAAAAGTAATATAAAAAAGAAAGGTTGATACATATGGAACTTGGATTAGCTGGAAAAACTGCTCTAGTTGTCGCTTCTAGTCAAGGCTTAGGAAAAGCAATTGCTACAGAGCTTATAAAAGAAGGAACAAATGTTATGCTACTTAGTCGTAATGAAGAAAAGCTAGCATCCTTACAAAAAGAGCTGATTGCTCTTAACAAAGGTACTGCCATGTATACAGTTTGTGATGTCACAAATAAAGAAAATATCAAACAAGCGGTGGCATATACTGTACAAACTTTTGGTACAATCGATATTTTAGTTAACAATGCTGGCGGACCAAAGCCAGGTACATTTGAACAATTAACAGATGAAGATTGGTACAGCTCATTTGAACTCAATTTATTAAGTTACGTTCGTATGATTCGTGAAGTACTTCCATATATGAAGGAGCAAGGCGGCAAAATTATTAACATTGCTTCGTCTTCTATTAAAGAGCCAATTCCCGGATTACTATTATCGAATACATTCCGCGTCGGCATTACAGGGTTAGCAAAAACGTTATCATCTGAACTTGCTCCATACAATATTTTAATTAATACGATTGCACCTGGACGTATCGCTACAGACCGCATCGCTTCTCTCGATGAAACAGCTGCCGAAAAACGCGAAATTGCAGTAGAAGACGTTCAAAAACAATATGAAGCAATTATCCCTCTTGGAAGATATGGTCGTCCTAGTGAATTTGCTAAATTTGCTACATTCCTTGCATCCGATGCAAATACTTATATGACCGGGCAATCATTCCTTGTTGATGGTGGAATGGTAAAAAGTTTATAATTCTTATACAAAAAAACAAGACGGCTACTATTCCGTCTTGTTTTTCTATGCAAATTTTTCATCTTCATATATATGTTCAATCTTATATTCTTTCTTCACAACATATTGCCACACACTATATGCATAACGATTCATTTTAACGAAGCAACTTTCCAAAAAAGAACGAAACTCTGGATTCGCAACTTCTACTGCAACTTGGGCAAACCTGAGTGCTAATCTTTTTAAATTTGAAATATAAGAAATAGCAACTTCGATATCGCTTTTACTAGTATTTTTCATTGGTATGTTATTTTGGATAAGGGGAGACTCCAATTGTTCACAAATTATATGCTGTACATTTTCACCCTCTTGAAAATTCACCTGTTCATTGTAAGCTTGTAAAATATAGGGCAAATGTTGTTTTAATATATTTCCTAGTTCTTCATCTTCCACCTTATTCATACACTCACCGATCATATGAATCACTTCATAACTACACTTCATTAATTCTTCCATGCATCTCATATTATAACTCCCCCCTTTCTTCTAAATATATGCCTATAAATAGAAAGCCAGAACGTTTGCCACTTTTGCTAGAAACCAATCCCAACTATTTATTTTGTCAAAATCTTTGTCTGTTAATCGTTTAGAATCATGAAAATCCTTTTGTAATTTCTCCCATACTTCAGCAACAACTGCTTTATCATAGATAAAACAGTCTGACTCTGTATTTATATAAAAACTGCGCATATCAAAATTAGCTGTCCCTACATCAGCACTTATATCATCAATGATTGTCACCTTTCCATGAAAAAAGCCATCTCGGTATTGATAGATCTCTGCACCAGCATTTAGCATCTTTTTTAAATGTGGATAAGCAGCTTGTTTTAATAACAGAGCATCACTTTTAAATGGAACAAGAATCTTTACAGCAACTCCTCGCTGCAATGCCTCTTGTAAAACGTTTATCATTTCTTTTCCTGGTACAAAATATGGCGTTGCAATGATAATTGACTTTTTAGCTTGCTTCAGTAGTGCACTATACTCTTTCCAAAATCCTTTCCCATCAGAAAATACATACTGATATTTTGCACTTCCTTGCGTAGAAACCTCTTTATATAAAGAAAGCTTTTCACCAGTATCTGCATGCCAATCTTCTGCAAATTTCCGCTCCATATCAACTGCGCCATCCCCTTCAATGCGCAATTGATAATCACGCCATCTCCCGAATTTAGGATCCTTCCCGAGATACTCCTCTCCAATATTAAAACCACCGACATAAGAAACTTTTCCATCAATCACTGCAATACGGCGATGATTACGTTGATGTAATGAATAAAACAGATTTTTTAATTTAGGCTTTTTACTAAAAGTAAACTTAACACCCTTTTCTTTTAACTGCCGAATTACTTTTTTCTTAATTTTATAGCCACCAATTCGATCTACCGATAATTTCACATCCACACCACTCGATGCTTTCCTCTCTAATAGTTCTAAAAATTCACGACTGACTTTATCCTTACCTACAATATAAAAATGAAGATAAATAAATTTTTTAGCACGATTGATATCTTCAAACATATTCCGATATAAATCTTCTCCATTTGCAAATGACTGAAAACTCCCCTGCCGAATTTGTGATATTTCAAGTTGATTCGCCATTTTCTTCCCCATTTCTAGATCGATGTTCATCCATATGAATATCCCTATGATACATAACAAAATGGCTATACATTTTTTCATGGATAAAACCCTTTCTTCAAAAGCTGTTATTCCTATATCTTTCCTTTTTTTTACGTTAACATACAAGAAAAATCCACAGTTTCGTGATATATGTCCCTGTCAAACAAAAGTGAATTTGCATATTGTATGTTGTATCTTACAATAAAAGGAGGAAATAACAATGGGCTTCGCACATGGAAATGGATTTGCGTTACTTGTCGTACTATTTATCCTCTTAATTATCGTCGGTGCTGCTTGCTTTTGCTAGTTAGCTCTCCCAAGGCGATATGCAGATGAAAAACTATAAAAGCGGACACCTAAATTTAGGTGTCCGCTTTTCATTCCAGGTCACTTATAAAGTTAATAACGTTGCAATTTTCTTACTTTCTGCTTTTCGAATATGACGTTGCTGCGCACGTAAAACAGCAATCTCATGTAATTTTTTCTCTCCTTCTGTTTCCGGAATCACACGTGGAACAGGAACTGGATTATTTTCTTTTCCAAGGGCCACAAATGTAACAAAAGATGTTGCTGCAATTCGTTTTTCACCAGAAATTAAATCTTCCGCCACTACTTTTACAAACACTTCCATCGACGTTCTCCCGGTCCAAATAACAAATGATTCATAGCTAACACAATCAGTTGAACGAACTGGATGTAAAAAATCCACCCAGTCCATCGATGCCGTGACACATTCCATTCGTGAATGCCTCGTTGCTGAGATAGATGCAATCATATCCATTTCAGCTAATATTTTACCCCCAAATAATGTGTTATGATCATTTAAATCTGTTGGAAAGACACGACTTGTTTTAAAAACTCGTGATTCATTAACTGTTTTCCCCTTTATTTCTCCCATTTCCTTCACCTCTTAAATTCATTCGTAAATATCAAATGGCATAGAAACTAAATAACTACTCCCTAACTTCTCACAATCCTACACGTCCAACATACTAATTAATATGAGAATTTCCGAGCTTTCCCATACTTTTCTGTTCATCTTGCATACAAAAATTACACTAAGTGAACTATATATTATATATTAACAATTTTTAGAACTTTACGTCTATAAAAAAGAACCGATCATAATCAATCGGCTCCTCTAAATACATATTGTTCTTTCGGCTGTTCAACTTTATTCCATTTTGTTATTTCTAAAACAGGAATATTTGCGTGGAATGGTTGATAAAATTCCGTTGAAATTTCACCTTCCACTTCAATCCAATCATCATTCTTCCACTCTACTCCCTCTGGTTTTTTCACCAGCATACCATATACACCTGAATCCGCTACGCAATGAATAATACCAAAGCGGAATAAGAAATATTGCTCTTTCTTTGCAGAATCATCGCGGAAGACAAATCCTTTAAAAGAAAGTTTCTTCCCTGTAAATTCTCCAGGATAATTGTAGATTGTTTCCATTCCTTTTAAGAAGTTCTCATCATTTAAAGCTATCTTATCTTTATTTACAAATTGTTTTTTCCCTTTCTCCATTACATCTCTATATCCTTCTTTCGCATAATAAATACTCGTATCCGGCCTTAGAAATTGTCTTCTCATAAATGGATCTTGACTATCCGGCTGCGAAACTGGAAAATGAAACCCTTTCGCTTTTACAATATCCGAATCTAATGTCGCAATTGGAAAGAATAACCCTGTAATAATAGGGAAACAAAATAAGGTATAAGCAAAAGTGCGTTTCCACCATGTATTTTCATCTTTTGAATGATCATGTCCACAGTGGTTATGGTCACAGCCACAAGCATGTTCTTCTGCTTTCTTCCCGTGTTCTTTTTGAAACACAATAATGATTTGAACAATCGTTAAAAATCCTAAAATAATTGCAGCAGTTGTTGATAAATACGCGTACTTCATATTAATATATTTCGTTATATTTCCAGAAATATGAAGCTGTGCTATTAAAATTGTAAAACCAAGTAAAATATACGCTCGAAACATAACCTACCACCCCATCGCATAAATGAGTAGTGAGCTTGCATAAACAACGAGTGTAACAGTAACAGTCACAACAATTACAAATCTTGTTTTAAATGTCGCAAGCATCATAAACATATTTTTAATATCCACCATCGGTCCATATACGAGGAACGCGACAAGTGACGCTGTTGAAAACGTACTTTGGAACGAGGAAGCAATAAAGGCATCCGCTTCTGAACATAGCGATAAAATAAAAGCAAGTCCCATCATAACAGCTGATGAAGAAAACGGCCCTTGACCTATAGCAAGTAGTGTTGAAGTTTGTACAAACGTTTGAACAGCAGCAGCAATCAACGCTCCCATAACTAAGTATTTTCCCATTGAGAAAAACTCTTCAACCGCATGTGTACAAACATCCCACATTTTTTTACGTAGCGGACGCTTATGATCCACTTCCGGGAAATGGTCATCACGTAGTTGATGATCTTTAAACATAAATGATAATATCAGTCCAACAATAATCGCGACAATAATTGCCACAATTGAGCGATACCATACCATATGCATACTACTTCCAAACGCTACATACGTTGCAAATAATACGACTGGGTTAATAATTGGCCCCGTTAACATAAATGCAATTCCAGCATACGGCGGGACACCTTTCCCAATTAACCGCCTTACAATTGGAACGATTCCACACTCACAACCTGGAAACATCATTCCAAGAAAAGTAGCTAACAATACAGAAAGAAATCGATTTTTCGGCATCCATTTTGCCACCATATCTTCTGTCACAAACATTTGAATGAATCCTGAAATAAATACACCAATTAGCACAAATGGTAGTGCTTCAATTAAAATTGAGATAAATATTGTATTCATTTGCAGGAATGCTTTCGGTAACTGAAACAATTCCATGATGTATTTCCTCCATCTTTTCATTAACAATGTGTAATTTTAACGCCAAATAGCAATTTTAACAAGTCTTATATAATTTGAAAATAATAATATTATACTTGTTAGCAATCATATTCCGTATATTAAATATCCTTTACTATAAGCAAAAAAGCTGCTCTAGCGTAGTTTCATAACTATGCTAGAGCAGCTTTTTCAATCTTTAAAAATAACGTTTTTTCCAAAAAATAAATGCTAAAGTGCAAGATAATGTTGCACATATAATCATTACAATTATAAAACCATGTGGATTATTACCAAGAGGAATTTCTACGTTCATTCCAAAAAAGCTCGAAACCATTGTCGGTAATGATAAAATAATGGTAATAGAAGTCAACAGTTTCATGACACTATTTAAGTTATTTGAAATAACCGAACTAAATGTATTCATCATACCACTTAAAATATTACTATATATTTCAGCCATTTCGATGGCCTGTTTATTTTCAATTAATACATCTTCTAGTAAATCTTGATCATCTTCATACATTTTAATAAACGTATTATTGCGCATTAACTTTTGAATAACGATTTTGTTTGCTTTTAAAGATGTTGTAAAATACACTAAACTTTTTTCAAGACCTAGTAACGTAAAGATTTCTTTATTCTTCATCGACTTATTTAATTCATGCTCCAAGTCAATTGTTTTTCTGTTAATTTGTTTTAAGTATCTTAAATAATAAGTAGAAATCGTATATAAGAGCTGCAAAGCAAAACGCGTCTTTTTAAACGTATAAAATTCTTTAATACGTTGATTAATAAACCGCTCAAAAATTGGATTTTCTTCCAAACAGATTGTAACGAAACATTCCGGCATTACAATCATACCAATTGGAATCGTGTCATATATTGAGTTTCCTTCTTCATCATGCCTCACTGTTGGAATATCAACGATAATTAGTGCATTATCATCTTCTTTTTCAATACGAGATCGCTCTTCATCATCCAATGGATCCTTAATGAAATCCAATTCTACATTCAATGTTTGCACTAAAAATTGAATTTCCTCTTCTGTCGGATGGAGTACATTAATCCAACAACCTTTTTCAATTTCCTCTATTTCTTGTAGTTTTCCGTTTCGGTCTGTTAAATAAATATTTAACATACTATCACCCCGATTCTTTTTACATGTGGGAATCTACCTCACTTAAACAACAGTTTTTGAACCGCCATTTTCAGCATATGAAACAAACGTTCAAATTTCAATAGAAAATTATTTTGAAAACGCTTTTCTTCATAATTTCTTTCAAAATAGAAAAAGACAGAGACTGCTCTGTCTTTTCAAAAGCTCATGTTGCCTTTATAACATATTTAGAAAGCATCCACAAGTTAAATGAAACCGAAACGGTGTAGCCTGCATATGTTGAGATAATAAAACTTGTGTAGTCAAAGTACGGCAATAACACAATATTTAGTACCACTTTTATTATCATTCCTAAGGTTAAACCTAGAACTGTTTTTTGTTGCTGATCAATCCCTTGTAACATCGCAGCAGTAACTGTAAATAATGAAAATAATATACATGCCGGTGCATAGTACTGTAAAATAACACTTCCTAAACTCGGATCATTTCCTACTCCAAATAAAAAAGTATATATAGGTTTAGCTAATATCATCATTCCAATTGCTGCCGGAATTGTAATCGCTACAACAAGTATATTCGTTTTCGTGAAATGCTTATATAATAATTGTACATTTCCAGCTGTGTAAGCTTTCGTCATCTCAGGAACGAGAGACATACTAAAAGCTGTTGCAACCGAAACTGGAATAAGTACAACCATTTGAACAAGCCCAATTATCGCATTTATTTTTTCTGCTTCGATTTGTACGTAACCTATCTCTATTAAAAGTTTATTAATTGTAAATGTATCAATTGTTTGATACAACGGAATCGCTAATCCGACCGCAACAAATGGAATTGAATACGTAAATAACTCTTTGTATAAAGCGAAAAAAGACTTCGTTGTCTGTGGGATACTGGCAATTTCTTTTCGTTTTAAGTATTTCCGCCTTCTCATATAAAATCCAATCAAAACAGTTAATCCAGCTACCGCCCCCATAAATGCACCAAAAGTTGAAACTCCTACCGCTAACGAAACAGACGCTTTCAAAATATGCAAAACAACAAAGCTTCCTATTAAGATTGTTAATACACGAAAAAACTGTTCCACAACTACACTAGATGCCGATGGTCCCATAGACTGAAATCCTTGAAAAAAACCGCGTAATAAACTCATTACTGGTACAATCAATAATGCAAAACTAACAATTTGAATATTATATGTAACAGCAGTCATACTATTGCCTGTTTGATCACTTCCATCAATCACTAGCCTTGCAAGATATGGAGCTGACATATAAAGAACTAGAAATGAAACTACTCCCATGAAAATCATAAAAAATATTCCACTTTTCAATACCCGTTTTACTGTATGATAGTCATTTAACTGATCATATTTCGAGACCATTTTTGAAACAGCTAGTGGTAATCCCATCGTTGCAATACTTAGCATAATTGTATATGGCCGATATGCATACGTATATAATACGTATCCTCCAGTACCAACCATTGCTGTAAATGGAATAACATATATAAATCCGAGCATTTTAGATATCATCGTTGCCATTGTTAAAAATAGTGTTCCACGTAAAAACGGTGATCCTTTCATTTCATTCCCCCGCTACGCTTTATTACTACACATTATGGACAACTTCTTTATTTTAGAACTGAAAAATATAAAAAAAGTCAATGAAATCATTGACTTTAACGAGCTGCTTTTCTTTTTTTCAATATCTTTAAACCGAAATAAAGAGCAATAAAGAACACTGCCCCAATAATTATGTAATGTGTATAGTCAGCTGCATATTCTTTAATATGACGCCAATTCCCACCTAATTTTTCTCCTAAATAAATAAACAAAATCGACCATGGGATAATTGCGATTACTGTGTATAGCGTAAAATCTTTCAAAGGCATTTTCGCTAATCCTGCTGGAATCGAAATTGCATGACGCACAACTGGTATAAAGCGTGCTGAGAAGATTACTCCCGCCCCATATCGATTAAACCAGCCTTCCGCCACATCTAAATGATGCTTGTTAATCAATAGATATTTTCCATATTTTTCAACTACAGGACGTCCCCCGTAATATCCTAGCCAATATAAAAAGATTTGCGCCAAAGTACCACCGATTGTACCAGCAATTACCGCTCCAACAAAACTGATTTTACCGTCTGCAACTAAAAATCCAGCATAAGAGAGAACAATCTCACTCGGAATGATTTCAATCATTAACCCTAAGGCAACTCCAAAGTATCCTAGACTTGCGAAAAATTGTAACAACTGCTCTATTAAATTCGCTAACATTTTCTATCTCCTTTTCTGCTCACATACCCCTCTATTATCCCACAAATATTTATGCATGCCAATATATTCCGCATTCTCTACCCAAAATATGTACAATTCATTATAAATATACCAAGCATGAATGGAAAGAAAAAGAGATTTATACACTTTTCTTAATCAAGTAAGGCTCTTCTATTCCTATCTTTCATATAAGCAAACATCTCTCTAATTTGCCACTCTGTATTTCTAGCAGTGGATAACTCTGGAATTTCCTTTTCACCAAAAAATTTTACTTCCTCTGTTTCAATACTTGTTTGTTTTTCTCCACCAACAATTTCACAGCCAATAAATATTTTATATACATGCACTATTGATGGTGATGGATGATGTTTTTCTTTATCAAATACTGCTAATAATCGAAAATGATCAACTTTATAACCCGTTTCTTCCCATACTTCTTTTGCTGCCACTTCTGTTGGCGTATAGCCAACATCTGCCCAGCCCCCTGGAAGGGCCCATTTCCCATCACTTTTTTCTTTCACAAATAATAATTTGTCATCCTGGTGCACAACAGCCCGAATATCTACTTTTGGTGTTTGATAACCTGTTTCATTAGCAAATAATTTCTTTACCACTTCCCAATCTGTCTTCGTATAATGAGACATCATAGTAACTGAAAGATCACGTAATTGCTCGAAACGTTCAATATCATACACATCTTTTGAATACGTTAATCCAGCCTGAGCGATGGCTTGTATTTGTTTTACCCACTCGATCCATTTCACTTCCATATTCTCACCATCCTATAAATAGTGTAATGTTTCAATTTACCTCACCTATACAAATAGTATCCTATTCACACAAATTTTAAAAGAAATCAAATATTTTTATAGAAGCCTAGTGTTTTATATATCTTAATCCATTTTGATTTTTCGACATATAAGTTGCTGCTATGAAGATTAAGAGATGACTTACGCTCATTTTCTCTCTGTTTTCCCTTGGCATGGGGCACCCTTCTATGCATAGCCGTCTCTCGCCTAAAAAGATAGAGGCTATGTCGTTTTTATTTCGATTTATATAAACAAGAAAGAGATTGACAATATATCAATCTCTTTCTTGTTTTATGACAATTCATCTAAATGTTCATGTATATATTTACGGCGATTGTTTATATATTGAAAAATAAACTCTGCTTCTTGATCAAAAATATCTATTTTATCTTCCATATAGGGATCTTGTATAAGGTATGGCCGAATCGCTTCACACATCCCCTCTACTTTCGGCTTTATAAAAGAAACTGTGAATTTTTCTTCCAAAATTTCTTCAAGAATATTACGGTATTGTTTTCGAAATATCGGTATATCAAGAATTCTGGCGCTCAACGTATTATATCCTTGAATTCGAATGTACTCATGGTTAAGTGGCCTCCCCTCTACATCACGCCCCCATGTAGCATCATAATCCCATGGTATTACTTCAAATAAACCCGTTTCATCATTATGATACAATGCATAGTTATGAACAAATCCATCAAAGTTTTGAGTCAAAATAACACCTGCTAGCCACCGCAAATATTTTTCAACGTCAAGATAATTTACAATTTCTTTTTCATATTTTTCTCGTGATAGTACATTTGCCTGATAAACGAATTCACTAAGCTGTTCTTCACTATGTTCATTTGCACATTTAAACTCATAGCCTGCAGATAGATTTGTTTTAACCTCCTTCTCACGCTCACTTATTAAAGAAAAATTTGCATCATCATCAATTGCATAATAAATTGAGCCACTCGGTAATTTACGGCTTTTCAAAAAGTTTTCATCAACAGATTCTAATTGTAAATATACCCCTTGAATTTGACCATTGATTTTGATAAAAACATGCTGAGATTTTGGCGAGAGCACACCAATATCGCTAAAGAAGTCAAGTGATAATTTATTTCTTATAAGTGACGGATCCTTAAACTCAGAATTCAAATGAAACTCTTTCACTCCTTGAAATTGTTTCGGCTTATAGAACATAACATGATATGATTTTTTATCGAACTCTCGAATATGCGCTCCGCGGTATACAATGTCAATATCATATTTTCTTTTCCCATATGTTAATTTAGCAGGTACTGGACTGTCAGACCAAATGTCTTTCTTTAATTCGACAAGATACATCGGATGAATAAAAAAATCGTAAGAAGGCAACATATTCTCCCACTCCTTCTTTTTCTCTTTCTCTTTCTCTTCATTCAATGTATGCTCCAAATTTTGTCCATACATCCGCTATATACCTAATTTCCATGATAATTAAACTCTTGTCTCATACAAGGTGATAAACACTTTCATATCATGAGTAATGTAAAAGGATACTTTTTCATTTTAATTAGTGATAAGGAGGATTTTCATGAAACGCGATATTCGAAAAGCCGTTGAGGAAATCAAAAGTGCAGGAATGGAGGAGTTTTTACATCAAGACCCATCTTCTTTTGAGTGCGATGAAGAACATTCACATGACGATTGTGACTGTCATAAAGATTGTGATTGTCCAAGAACACGCTGTACACGCATAAAAAAATTTACATTCGTTACAAAAGTTACACGTGTAAAAAAATGTACGTTCGTTACAAAAATTACACGTGTAAAAAAATGCAAATTCGTTACAAAATGCGTTCGCTTTGAAAAGAAATTTTTCTGGACTAAACGATCATTCTGTAAAAAAACTGTATTCTTCCGAGATCATGATTGTGATTGTGATCACCACGAACATTCATCATGTGATGATGATTCGCATTCAAAATGCCATGATTGCAATCATCACAAACATTCATTCTATAAAAAGAATAAAAAATTCGATCACTTTTGGTATAAAAAACGTAAGTATTAATTCTTTATACCTTATTGTTAACAGTGAACGTAAAAAGACCGCTCTCTTGCGGTCTTTTTTATACTTGCTGAAAATGACTTATATCGGCAAACTGTTTAACACTAGCTTTTGTTCCTTCAAATTCAATGATACTTAAGCTCGCGCTATGCATAAATGGATCATCCCACACTTTTTCAACAGAAAGACCAGCAAAGTGCCCCACCAGCAATTTTGCAGCTGCTGCATGTGATACAATTAAAATATTTTGTCCTTTATGTTTTTCTAAAAGAAGGTTTACTCCTTCCATCACCCGACTATGCACATCATAAAAATTTTCGCCTGATGTTGAACAAAAGTGATGAGGTTCATTCCAAAACGTATGTACTTCCTCTGGAAACTGCACTTCCAAATCTGCAAGCATTTGCCCTTCCCAGGTTCCCATATTAATCTCATAGAAGTGCTCATCAGCTATAATTGGAATATTCCGCTCCCCTTTTATTAATTCTGCCGTATGCATTGTTCTTCCGCTTGGACTACTATATATCGCATGAAGTGGTATATCCTTTATATGTTCCCCTAGCTGCTTTGCTTGTAACATGCCTGTTTCAGTTAAATTCGAGTTCTTTCTTCCTTGCATACGCTTTGCTACATTCCATTCCGTTTCTCCATGACGTGTTACATATAATGTTGTTTTCATTTTTATCCCCCTTATCATCTTGGCCGTAATTCCCATGGCTCCAATGTTCCTACAATCCATTCACTTTTTTTATTTTGAATTCCTGCAATAACCCCTTTAGCAATTTCTTCATGAGTCAACCATCTTGAATATTCACCTTGTAAAACAAATCCTAATAAAATTCTATGATAATTACATAAGGAACTTCCTATGTTTTGACGTTCCAATCGAGAAGCACTACTCCCTAACACATGAAATAAGCGATACGCCTTAGAGTGTAATTCAATTTCTTCCCAAATTACTTGCAACGCCTTTTTAGCAGTTGTATGAATCCAAGCTACTACTAATGTGATAGGTCCATTTTGCTTAATAGATTCCTTTATAGCTTCTTGTAGAGCTTTGCTGTCATGATAGTCAAGAGAGATACATATGACACTTCTTGGATAATGACATGTCTGTTTCACATCTTCTAATCTATTTCTATTTCGTCCAATAATAGAAACATGAACTCCTTGATTACAAAGCCAAACAGATACTTTCTTCAACATCCCCGTACCACCAATAATCAGTGCATGCATTCTCTCCCCCCTATGTTTATTAATAAAATTTTATGTGCGGCTTTGCTTCTCTATAATAATTTAAACGATCCTGTAATGTACCTGAATGAAATTCAAACTTATGTCCATCTGGATCAATAAAATATATAGACTGACAATCTCTTACATCACGTTCCCTTCCTTGTAAAATATGAACTTTATTTTCCTCTAATCGCTGTAATAGCCGACCAAAGTCCTCTTGTTTAACAGAAAACGCAAGATGTGTATAAGACTGATGAATCTCATTTCTTGCAATATCTACTTCCTCATTGAGCGCTACCCATACTCCACATATATCAAAATACGCCAGTTTTCTCCCTCTTACTAATAACTTCCCCTCTAATACTGTTTCATAAAATTGAATGGATTTTTCCAAATTTGAAACAGAAAAACAAATATGATTAATACCTTTTAGCAATGTTAGTCCACCTCACTAATAAAAGATGCGTAAAAATTCACGCATCTTTTATTATACTATTTTTTTGTAACATATGCCCATTTATAACTAAAATCGCCACCGAATGTATGATTTGCAATTCCTTTTACATATGGTTTTTCTAAATATGCTGTACTTTGCTGATAAGTCGGTGAAATTGCAGCATCTTCTCCAATTAAGATTTTTTCAGCTTCTGCAAGGGCTTTCCAGCGCGCTGCATCATCTGTTAACAACTCACCTTTCGATTTAGCAACTAAGTCATCATATTTCGGGTTTGAATACGCCATTTCATTAAATGAACTTCCTGTAATAAACATATCAATATATGTCATTGGATCCGGATAATCTGGGCTCCATGCTGATAGTGAAAACTCATATTGTAATTTCTTCTCTAAATCTAATTTTTGTTTATATGGTTGTTGTTTTAAATTCACTTTAATTCCAGGTAAATTTTTCTCAAGCTCTTCTTTAATAAAGTCGCCAACTTTTTTCCGGCTACCATTATCATCATTTAGTAATTCTACCGTAATTGTATCTTGACCCAATTCTTTTTTTGCTTCCTCCCATAACTTTTTCGCTTTTTCCGCATTGTCTTTACTATCACGGAAGTTTTTATTTACAGTACGGAAGTCTTTTCCATCCGGACCTGTTGTAAATTTTTCCGGTACTAAGAAATATGCTGGTAATGAGCCATCATTTAAAATGACATTTGCAATACCTTTTTTATCATAAGCTAAATCAATCGCTTCACGCACTTTTTGATTTTTAAATGTTGGATTTTGTTGATTAAAACGTAAGAAATACATACGCGGATCTAGTTTCGTTTTGAATTCATCTGGCTTACTCTTTTTATATTTATCAACAAACTCTGAAGTTAAAATTACGCGATCTGCTTGATCACTATCATACAAGTTCACACCTGTGCTCGTTTCTTTTACGACACTGACATTAATTTCTTCTAGTTTTACAGTATCTTTATCCCAATAATTTGGATTTTTCTTTAATTGATAACTTTGTTCATGTTTCCATTCACTTAACGTAAACGGTCCATTATATAAAATTTTATCAGCTTCTAATGCATAATTATCTCCTTGTTCTTTTACAAACTTCTCATTTAAAGGGAAAAACGTTGGAAATGATGTAAGATCTAGAAAATAGGGAGCTGGTTGTTCTAGTTCTACTACTAGTGTTTTATCATCCTTTGCTTTTACACCTAGCTGATCAAGTGGTAACTCTCCCTTATTAACTTTTTGAGCATTTTTTACATCAAATAAAATAAATGCATATTCGGCTGCTGTTGCTTTATCAAGTGCACGTTGCCAGCCATATACAAAATCTTGTGCACGAACTGGATCACCATTCGACCACTTTGCATCTCGTAATTCAAAAGTATATGTTTTCTTGTCTTCACTAATCTTCACATCTTTTGCCATACCTGGAGTCGGTTTATTATCTTTATCTAATCGATATAAGCCTTCCATTGCATTTACAAATACTCGGAATGATACAGAATCTGTTGATTTTGACGTATCCATCGAAGGAATTTCTGCTGATTCTAGTAAATTTAGCACTTGTTTATCGGCCATTCCCTTATCAGTTTCTTTCTTCGTTGTCGATGCTTTCTCCCCATTTCCGCAACCTGCAACGAACATACTTGTTGATAATGCAAGTGCCGCAAGCGTTGTAACTTTTTTCTTCATTCTTCCTTCCCCCAATCTGTATGTATACAATAAAGCATGTATGATAGTATTATACAAAACATTCTGATTATTTGAAATATTTTTCTTTCCTAAAATAAAAAAGAAATGAATGTAAAAGCTACTTCATCTGCTTTTACATTCATTTCTTATAACATTTCTTTTTTATCATCTTTGTGTAATCCATCATCTAACTCAAAAAGATCTTGCGTACGAAACACATCTTCCATCATTTTTAAGAATTCTTCTTCACCTTGTGGCTCACCGTTAACTGTAAAAGAATATGGTTCAATTTCATGCAACCTGTAATCTACAACAAATTGAATGACAATTTTCTGTCTTGTCATACCACGATTATACCCATGAAATTCTACTAATTCCAATCCATCTCCCCCGCGATAATAACCCCAGTTTGGTTGCTGAAAATGCTGCTCAAACGATTCTCCGATAGGAAAGAAAGGATACTCATAAAGGGAACTTGCTCGTACTTTTTGAATGACATCTTGATCTGTCGGAAAGAAAAAGTGACTCATAAATATACTAGCAGCTGTCAAAATTGTAACAACAACCGCTCCAATTTTGCTTGTTCCACCACTATCACGGATAAGATACCCCTCAACAGCTTCATTCTTTATTCCTGTTGCTTTTATCCGATATATTTTCCGCTCAGCAAATCGATAATATAACCCATTAGCAAAAATCCCGACTCCTATCATCATCAAAATGAGCAATAGAAAAGTAAGCGGAACCATATTAATAATTGGGAGTGCTACATTAAATCCCATATAATATGAAAATGCATCACAAGCTACTAATAAAATTACAAATAAACAAGCAGGTAAGTAATACTTTCGATAACCAAACCATCCGGCATTGAAAATAGCAGCCCATCCATTCCAACTCCACCTTGCTATTCGTTTCCTTTCTTTATCCCATTTTCTTTTATAATATGGATAGTGCACTCCCACATATTGTTCCATATTTTTTTCGATTGGTGAGGTCTCCTCTTTTGTTCTATTATGTAAAATTTGCTGACAAGCTTCACAATTAAACTGACCGTCAGAACAAGGATTCCCACAATTTATACAATGCAAAATAATCCCTCTTTCCTTGATTTATCCCCTACTTATACTTCTGTTGTCCCACATACTAAAAAACTTAGTTATTTGAAAAAAGAGACTTTTATATGATGGTACCTCCTCATAAATAACAGATTAAACCATTCATATTAAAACAAAGAGTTTCATCATTATTTCAAAATTCCCTCATGTTTCAATAACCATTCTTTTCGCCATAGGCCACCTGCATAGCCAACTAACTTACCACTTTTTCCAATTACACGATGACACGGAACAATAATAGAGATCGGATTGCGGCTATTCGCTCCGCCTATCGCACGCACTGCCTTTGTGTTATCAACCTTTTCTGCAATATCTAAATAAGAAGCACTCACACCATATGGGATTGTATAAAGCGCATCCCAAACACTCTTTTGAAATGGCGTTCCAACTGCTGACAGTGGTACTGTAAATTCAGTTCTCTTTTGATTAAAATATTCATCTAATTCAGCGAGGCACTGTTCTACAATTTGACTTTTATTCTCTTCTTTCCGTTCCTCCACAAAAATAACAGAAGTAATCCCTTCATCATTTGCAGTAATTTCAAGCAAACCTATTTCACTTTCATAATAAGCTCGGTACATGCCCTATCCCCCAATTTGATTCATTTCAGTAATTGTAACATATATGTACAAAATTTCGAGAATAAGCGTTTCATTATGGAAACAAAAATGATGATGATACAATAAAGGAAACTGCAATAAGGGGGAATAACTATGGACTATCATCTTTTTTCACCGTATACGATTAAAGACATTACATTAAAAAATCGTATTGTTATGTCACCAATGTGTATGTACTCTTCAGAAAACGAGGATGGAAAGGTTACAAATTTCCATCATATCCATTATGCATCTCGAGCAGCTGGTCAAGTAGGCCTTGTTATGCTTGAAGCTACAGCTGTTGTACCTGAGGGACGTATTTCTAATAAAGATTTAGGTATATGGAATAATGATCATATTCCAGGGTTACAAAAAACGGTGTCACTCATCCATGAAAATGGCGCAAAATCAGCTATTCAGTTAGCACATGCTGGACGAAAAGCTGAATTACATACAGATGCTGTAGCACCCTCGGCTATTGCATTTAATGATACAATGAAAATCCCAGTAGAAATGAGTAAACAGCTAATCCAAAAGACAATTTCCGCTTTTCAAGATGCTGCATACCGTTCCAAACAAGCAGGTTTCGATATTATTGAACTCCACGCGGCTCATGGCTATCTCATTAACGAATTTCTTTCTCCATTATCAAACAACCGAACTGATGAATATGGCGGATCACCTGAAAATCGTTATCGTTTCTTAAGAGAAATCATTGATGCTGTAAATGAAGTTTGGAATGGTCCTTTATTCGTTCGTATTTCTGCAAATGACTATCATCCTGAAGGATTAACAGTACATGACTATGTTCAATTTGCAAAATGGATGAAAGAACAAGGTGTAGATGTAATTGATTGCAGCTCTGGTGCAGTTGTCCCTGCTCAAATCGACGTTTACCCTAGCTATCAAGTAAAATATGCAAATCATATAAAAGAACAAGCGGACATCGCGACAGGTGCAGTAGGACTAATTACAAGTGGTATACAAGCAGAAGAAATTTTAGCAAATAATGAAGCAGACTTAATCTTTATTGGTCGCGAGTTACTTCGTAATCCATATTTTCCAAGAACAGCAGCCAATGAACTTGGATTTGAATTACAAGAGCCACGTCAATATCAACGTGCTCGTGGTAAAATAGCCCCGACTCGCCACTAATACGACATAAAA
The DNA here is from genome assembly GCF_017498755.1 of Bacillus sp. XF8. Taxonomy (NCBI): domain Bacteria; kingdom Bacillati; phylum Bacillota; class Bacilli; order Caryophanales; family Bacillaceae; genus Bacillus; species Bacillus sp. XF8. The sequence goes on from NZ_JAGDQK010000010.1 coordinate 90,218, forward strand.
ACGAGAAGGGCTCCCCCTTCTCGTTCTCATTATTCCATCATTGTAATCTCTGTGGAATTATAAATATGGACACCAGATTCTTCGCGTAGTGCCGCTAAATACATCCCTTTTGCAACCTGTTCGGCTGTAATCGGCTTATACTTTTTTAAAGTACCATTAAATACAAATGGCAAAACACCAAATATCTTCTCAGCCAATCTTTCTCCAAAACGAAATTCTTCTCGATCCCCAAGCAATAGTGATGGTCTAAATATATGAATCCCTCCAATCACCAACTTTTGAAGTTCTTCCTCCATCTTCCCTTTTACTTGTGAATAAAAGAAAAGTGATTTTGAATTGGCCCCCATAGAAGAAATAACAAGAAAATTTTGTACACCTTGTTTTTCTGCTAAACAAGCTGCTCGTAATGTATATTCATAGTCTACTTTTTTAAAATTCGCTTTCGTTTTTGCTTTCTTAATTGTTGTCCCAAGACAGCTAAAGACATCATCAACAGCAAACAATTCTTTATACTCTTCTAATGTAGAAAAATCGACTTGTTTTTGCTGTAACTTTTCATGTTCCCATTGCAGTGGTTTTCTGACAAAAACCATAACCGAATCATAGTAATCTGAGTCAAGCAATAGCTGCGTCACTTCTTGTCCAACTAAACCACTTGCACCGAGTACTAAGGCTGTTCTTTTATTCATTTATCTTTATACCTCTTTATCTAATTTTATACCGTCCAACCAGGCAGTACAAATCCTATTTATAGGAGTTTCCTTTTACTTATTCTATCATAAGTAAAGCACTATGCGTGATGCAAGTGCTTTACTTACTCTTCTCTCTTTTTTTCTCTGTCGGTAGCTTTGTAATTATTGTAGAGTCACCTAGATTACTAATTAATGTCTTGAGGAAAATCAAAACACATGTTAATGGTAAAACTACCGCTAATATCAATAAGATTGCCTCCATTAAGTAATCCAATCTCTCATCCCCTTTTCATACCCCCTACCTCAATATATGAAAGACGTGTTGTCACATATGCGACATTCGTAAAAATTAATACTGTCCTTTTTGACAACTTTATAACAAAATCAAATCGTAATGATTATTATTTATTGCAACTTTCGTAAAGATGTATTATACTAAGTTCGCAACTTAAAACGTAATTATTCCGTTTTGCTATAAAAAGATATTTTTTCTCTTATTTTTGGAGAAAATAAAATTGGAAAAGAAAGAAAAGAGGAGAATGACATGAAGAAAAGGTTAATGGTATTTTCTTTTATACTTATTTTTACATTAATTTTCGCTGGATGTACCGGCAAAAAAGACGGATTGACAAAAAAAGATGGAAAACTCTCTGTGTATACAACCATTTTTCCACTTGCTGATTTCGCTAAAAAAATCGGTGGTGAGTACGTAAATGTTGAAACAATTTATCCACCTGGCGCTGACTCTCATACATATGAGCCAAGTCAAAAACAAACGGTACAAGTTGCAAAGGCAGATTTATTCGTATATAACGGTGCAGAATTAGAACCCTTTGCAGAAAAAATGGAAAAAACATTAAAAAGAGAGAATGTAAAAGTTGTTAATGCCTCTAAAGGTTTCGATCTTATCGCTTCATCAGAAGAAGAACACCACGAGCACGAGGAAGGTCATAAAGAGGAAGAACATCACCATCACGACAAAGACCCACACGTATGGCTTGATCCTACACTTGCGATGAAGCAAGCTGAAAAAATTAAAGATGCACTCGTAGAATTGCAACCAGATCATAAAAAAGAATTCGAGAAAAACTTCGCTGCTCTACAAACAAAGTTCACTGACTTAGATGATCATTTTAAATCTGTTATTTCAGATGCAAAAACGAAAGATATTTTAGTTTCTCACGCTGCATATGGATACTGGGAAAAACGCTATGGCTTAAAACAAATACCAGTTGCTGGCATCTCTGCTTCTGATGAGCCGTCACAAAAAGAACTTGCTAACATTACAAAAACAGCAAAAGATCATGGTTTGAAATATATTCTATTTGAAACATTCTCTACTCCAAAAGTAGCAGAAGTTATTCAAAAAGAAACAGGAACAAAAATTTTACGGTTGAATCACCTGGCTACTATTTCTGAAGATGATGCGAAGAAAAATAAAGATTACTTTACATTAATGGAAGAGAACGTGAACGCTTTAAAAGAAGCTACAAGTTAAATTTACATTTCCTATCAGACAGCTGAATCCTATTCAGCTGTTTTTTCCGTACGCTTCAACTTGACTTGCACAAAATAACAAGTAAAATTATCCATGTGTTAGCTTTATAACATTTCAGAAAGCGAGTTGGAACTATGAATCTTCACATTTGTGAAGTAACAGCAAATAATTGGCGTTCAGTCGCTGCTCTAGACGTAGCAACGGAGCAGCAACAATTCATTGAAAGTAATACATTTTCTTTAGCGGAATCTCTATATGAAGAAAATGGAACGTCATTAGGTTTATATGATGGAGAAACACTTATTGGATACGCAATGTACGGTTGGTATTCAGCAAAAGATGATAGTGTATGGTTAGATCGTTTTATGATTGATTACCATTTTCAAGGAAACGGCTACGCGAAACGTTTTCTCCACTTACTCATCCAGTATTTACAACAAAAATTCCAATGTAAAAAAATTTATTTAAGTCTTCATCCAGAAAACAAACCAGCAATGAGACTATATGAATCTTTCGGTTTTCACTTAACTGGTGATATTGACGATGAAGGACCCGTTGTTGGTGTTGTAATGGAATTACTTATAGATGAAAGAAAAAGCCTGCTAAATTAGCAGGCTTTTTTTACACATTCTTTAAAATGTTCTTGGAACCATTCTTTATTAATGTCTTTCCCGATAAAGACCACTTCACTCATGCGCTCTTCTCCCTCTTGCCACTCTCTATCGTAAGAAGCAGCAAATAGTGTATGAACACCTTGGAAAACAATACGGCGATCTACTCCATCAATTGATAGAATTCCTTTATATCGATATAAATACTCTCCTAACTCTTGAACAACAGCTGACATCCACTCATTTAACTTCTGTAAATCTAATGGACGCTCTTCACGTAATACAAATGATTTTACACCTTCTAAATGATGATGCTCTTTATGTGGGTAAATCTCTAGTGTATCACGCGTTTTAAACGTTTGAATTTCTAATAAAGCAGGAATATCTACTTCACAATTTGTCGTTGGAATTAATTTTGCCATCGGATTAATCCCTTGTAACTCAGTAAGAAGTTTTTCCTTTTCTGCTTCCTCAATTAAATCTACTTTATTTACTAAAATCATATCAGCAAAGGCAATCTGCTCTTTCGCTTCTAGTCCTTTTTCAAAATGTTTATGTATATGATAGCTATCTACCACTGTCACAACACCATTAATTTTGTATGCTGATTGAATAACTGGATCTAAAAAGAACGTTTGAATAATCGGCCCTGGGTTTGCAAGACCTGTCGTTTCAATCACTAAACCATCAAAATCCATTTTCCCTTCTTCTTTTACATCCAGTAATTGTTTTAAAGCAACAAGTAGATCTTCTCGCACTGTACAGCATAAACAGCCATTTGTCATTTCCATAATTTCTTCTTCGACATTCATAATTAACTGATTATCGATGCCAATTTGTCCTATTTCATTTACAATAACCGCTAATTTCTTTCCGTGTTCTTCTGATAAAATACGATTTAATAATGTTGTTTTCCCGGATCCAAGAAAACCAGTTAAAATTGTTACTGGAATCATTTCGTACATCTCCTTATAGCTATATCTTCGTACATTATACCATACAGATAAAGTGAAACTTCCATAAGTGGAATTTCTTCAGCCCCACTGATGGTTAATTGAACGAATCGAGCTTTTAGGGACAGTTATCCCTCACCTATCTTCCTCGTTTTTCTCTTACCCTTGAGGCGGGGGCTTACTACCCGCAAATAGCGGGATAAAATCGTTTTTACAACAAAGATATATTCATTGTAAGTACAGTCTAATAACTATATAATAGTACCGAATAAGAAAGCCTTTTCAAAAATATCATCATTCATCAAGGGGGTCTACTCAAAATGGAACGAATTCAAATGGCTAATAACCTTGAATTTTCTCGCATCATTCAAGGATTTTGGCGTTTAGCAGATTGGAATATGTCAAAACAAGAATTACTTTCTTTTGTCGAATCTTGTATGGATATGGGAATTACAACTTTTGATCACGCCGATATTTACGGAGGATATACGTGTGAATCATTATTTGGGGAAGCATTACAATTACAGCGTTCTTTACGTGAAAATATGCAAATTGTCACAAAATGTGGAATCGCTCCCCCATCACCAAAATTTCCAGAGCGTTATGTTGCTCATTATAATACTAGCGCTGAACATATCATGAAAAGTGTGGAGCAATCACTGCAAAACTTACATACTGATTATATTGATTTGTTACTCATTCATCGACCTGACCCATTTATGGACCCAAATGAAGTGGCAGAAGCTTTCACACGTTTAAAGAAAGATGGAAAAGTACGTCATTTTGGTGTATCGAACTTTTTACCATCTCAGTTCAACATGCTCAGTTCTTATTTAGATTTCCCTCTTATTACAAATCAAATTGAGGTATCAGCAATGCAGCTTGAGCATTTTGAAAAAGGTACAATTGATCTATGCCAAGAAAAAAGAATTAGTCCTATGATTTGGTCTCCTCTTGCTGGTGGAGAAATCTTTACAGGACAAAATGAACGTGCTGTACGCTTACGCGAAACTTTACAAAAGATTGCGAATGAACTAAATGTTGATGGCATCGATATTGTCATGTATACATGGCTACTTGCTCATCCAGCAAAAATGATGCCAATCGTTGGCTCTGGTAAACTCGATCGCGTGAAGGCAGCTATTGCTGCAACAAAACTTACATTAGATCGTCAGCAATGGTTTACCATCTTTGAAAGTTCTAATGGACATCCCGTTCCATAATTTTCTAACAATCAAAAAAAGAAGAGCTAATACATTACAGCTCTTCTTTTTCATACCTGTTTCTTGTCATCGCAAACACACACGTATCCCTTAATCCGTTACCATCTACTGCTACACCACTACTTTCTAAAATCCCTTCTAAGTTGAAGCCCAACCTCTCAGGTATCGCTCTACTTTTTATATTTCGTGAATCACAGCGAATTTCTATCCTGTTTGCCTTTAACTCAGTAAAAGCATAATCCATAATCCCTTTCGCCGCTTCTGTCATATAACCTTTTCCACCAAAGCGCGAATCTATCCAATATCCAATTTCAAATCTCGGTATCTCCCAATCAATACGATGCAATCCAGCAGAAGCTACAAATTCGCCGGTTTCTTTTAAAAATACTAGTAATCTCAAATCTTCACGTTGTAAAAATTGAATATGTGATCTTCTTATACTCGCTTCTACTTCTTCTTCCGTTTGCTCTTTTTGGGCAAAAATCATCCAAGGTTTTAATTCTTCTATTGATGCTCGAATCGCTTCATATACAGCTTTTCCATCCCCTGGTTTCGGCATGCGAATAAGAAGTCTATCAGTGTAAAACTCAGAAGGAAAATCTAGTAATAATGGATTCATTACAAACACTCCCTATTTTCTTTTATATATAATAATATTTAATTCAAACTACACAGTAAATAGTTTTTTCTGAATTTAAATTATTTTCAAATCCAATTACATATACCTCTCCTAATTCATAGGCATCATAATCTTTTCCTACTACTCATACAATCAATTGGTTCACTTCTACCGCTGTACGTATTCCAGACTCAATTGCTCCTTGTATCCATCCATGATAAAGCGTCGTATGATCTCCAGCAAAATATATTTTTCCCTCAGGTTTTACAATAGCTGGTTGCAGCTCTGTTTCTTGACCTGCTTGAAAAATTGCAAACCCTCCTAATGCATACGGGTCCAATGTCCAACTTTTTGATATACCTGCCATAAATTCATCATAGACTTGCCCACCTAATATCGTTGCTAAGTTTTGTAATGTATAATAAATACGATCACCTTTTGATAATCCATCCCATAATAATGCATCGTACGACCATGTATAGCTCCCAAGCATCATAGCTGGCCCCTTAGTCCCGAGACCATAGCTTGGATAATACGCATAGCGGATTGGTAAATCCGTTATAATCCTTCCACCTAATTGCCCTTGCTCTTCCCAAAAGCGACTTTTAAACTGAATTCCTATTTTAGTAGCCGCCATATAATGTAATTCACGGATCGCTCTCCACTTTTCATGTGATACAGAATCAAAAGGATCAATTTCAACAAAGCGCATTGTGGAAAATGGAATTGTAATAATAACTAAATCACCTGTTATGCTGCTATATTCAAAAGTCTCTTCATGTCTGCAATATGCTGTCACACCTTTATCATGTTGATAAAGCTTCATTAATTTTTGATTATAAATAATATCTCCCTCTAACTGAGGTAAAAAAGATTTAGGTAATTTATCATTGCCGCCACTAATTTCGCAAAAACCACTTTCCTGCTGCAGTATATATATAAAGCGTAGTGTTTCAACAAATGACCTTTCTAAAAATCCTTCTAAATCTAAAAGCACACCAATCATCTCAATCGTTACTGGCGAAAAATACGTATTATATTGATAAGGGTGATACTTTAAAAACTGTGCTGTTGAATACTTTCCAAAGTCTTTTTCAACAATCCCCCAGTTTTTATCTGGATTTCTTTTAATAAAATCAATAATTGGCTGCACTGCTAACAATAATAACTCTTCAGAAGTCTTTCCCACTTCATTCACTGCAACTGGATACCTTAAAATACTTGGATTTTTCTCATATTGTTGCAGCGTTGTTTTTCTGCCATTTACATAAATAATATCCGTTTCATTCCGATTAATAAAAGGAGTCACTTGTAAATCAAACTTTCTTATATAGGCCATCGTTAATGTATGTATATAAGGAATACGCATTGCTCCTACATCTAAATATAATCCAGTGTCTTCCATTCTAACAGTCTCAATTCGGCCCCCTACACGATTATTTGCTTCTAAAATTTTCACATGATGTCCTGCACTCTTAAGTAACGATGCTGATACTAGGCCAGCCATTCCAGCACCAATTATAATAATTTGTTTTGGCGCTACTGTTTTTGGTAATCCCTTATCAATAATTCCCATCATTTCATCCGTTGTGACATGGGATTGTGTATGCACTCGCATCATTCCACCCCTTACTTTTGAAATACAAAACAGTGATTCTCTGAATTGTATTCACGAGTATAGTAGAACAACACATTATATTTCTGAATATTCACTAATAATTCACAGAGATTTGCTCTCATCTCACATTCCTTATCATATAATAAAGATATAGATAGGAAATGTAAGGAAAGGATTGATAAAAATGAAACGTACTTACGACTATCCTGAAACAAAAAAACATTTAGAATTGAAAAAACAACTATTATGTAAAAAATTATTAGATGTAAATTTAACTGAAGAGGATCGAAATCAAATTAAGATGGAGATCGATAACTACGAATATATTCTAACTTTAGTGGAAATGAATCATTATGAACGAGGAATTTCTCATTAAAAGCGGGTGTGAAAGCATTCGCTTTTTCCTTTGAGCATTTCTTTACGCATTTTTCGTAAGTAAATATATAATAGAATGTACATTAAGGATAGAGAGGTATATTCTATGATTCAATTAAGCGTATTAGATCAATCCCCCATTTCCGATGGTAGTACAGCAACTGAGGCTTTTTCCAATACTGTAACACTTGCTCAAGAAGTAGAAAAGCTAGGTTTCACTCGTTTTTGGGTATCTGAACATCATAATTCTGTAAGTTTAGCTGGCTCAAGCCCGGAAGTGCTCATCTCTCATATTGCAGCAAAAACAAATCGCATCCGTGTTGGCTCTGGTGGCGTTATGCTTCCGCACTATAGCTCATACAAAGTAGCTGAGAATTTCCGTGTATTAGAAGCACTTTATCCAAATCGAATCGATCTTGGGTTAGGCAGAGCACCTGGTGGTATGCCCATCGCAACTCGAGCGTTACAAGAAGGAAAACTGGTTTCGCTCGATCAATATCCTGAACAAATTCAAGATGTGGCAATGTACTTATATGACAAAGTACCTGAAAATCATCAATATGCTAACTTAAAGGCCTCACCTGTCATTCCTACTGCACCTGAAATATGGATGCTTGGATCAAGTGGAGAGAGCGCCATGGTTGCAGCAAAACAAGGAACAGCCTTTGCTTTCGCTCAGTTTATTAACGGCTATGGTGGCCCTGAAGTGATGAAAGCTTATCAAGAACAATTCCAGCCATCTTTCTTAGGAGACAAACCAAAATCAATTGTTTCCATTTTTGTTATTTGCGGAGAAACAATTGAAGAAGCTGAGAAAATCGCATCTAGTCTAGATTTATCCATTCTATTATTAGAACAAGGAAAACGCACAACTGGTACTCCTTCCATTGAAACAGCACAAAATTATGCTTATAGCACCCATGATCGATTCCGAATTAAAGAAAATCGGCAACGTATGATTGTAGGTGATCAAAGATACGTCAAAGAACAAATCTTAAACTTGAGTAAGGCTTACAATACTGAGGAATTTATGATTGTAACCATCACTCATCAATTTGAGGATAAATTAAAGTCATATCGTTTGTTGGCAGAAGCTTTTCAGTTATAATATACAAAAAAGAGTGCATCACTCTATATAATGCACTCTTTTTTAACCTAAATTTTTTATAAATCTGTACCCTCAATATACCTAACTGCTTCTTGTAAGATTTCTTCAAAATTCTCTGGGTAATCATGATTTAAGTTCTCTATAACTTTATATTTATACTCTATATTTTTCTTTTCTAATAATGCCACAAACTTTTGTGTACATTCAAAACAATCTTCGTCCTGATTCCCACACACAATGTATCCCTTGACACCTTTATCTCTTAATGTGTTCAGCAAATCTTCCCACTCTTCAACTTCAGGGAGCCATGGCGCTACAAAAATAAATCCTTTTACCGTTATATTTTTGTTTAATATTGCATGTAGCGATACCCTTGCACCTGCAGAAAATCCCCCGATAATTGTATAATCTAGCTCACCATGATTGTTCGTTATAATACTTTCATAATGTTCCTTCAACTCACGGGATCCTTTTTCTACATTATCCCAAACATAACCTTCTGAAAATTGAATTTGAGAAGACTGCGGTAATGCTAACAGATACCCTTGAGACGCAACCGATTGCCAATATGGTTCTGCTATCTTCATATTTTCTTGATCACCATGCAATGCAATGAGTAAATTGTTATCAATACCGTTATTTCCTTGTATAATTTTCAAATCAGCTTGTTCAGATTTCTTTGCTACTTCTTCTCTTTCTTTACATAGCCGAATCATCTGATGAAATTCTTCATATCTATGAAGGGATTTCAAATCATCGTCTGTTATTAGGTACTCATAGGTATACCAAAATTTATTTTCTACAATCGCTTCTTTCATTATATGTAAAGCTTCTTTCTCAAGCCCCGATGCACTTGCTAATGCATATCTAAAATTATATATTTGAGCATTATTACCAGTTACCTTATTAGCATTTTTGGTAATATATCGATACGCTTCTAAACTCCCTTTCTTTGTATAACACGCTAGTGTTTCATTTAATAAACTTGTATACGTAATGTTACTCACATAAATTCCTCCCGTAACCTTTTTAGGGATATATACTTCTCTAACACGTTTTCAGTTATCCTAAGGTTCCGGTATATACATACTGTCAAATTAACAGTAACTACCTCTATTCTTAGGACAATGTTTATTAATTAACTTATAATTTTTCATAATACATCGCTCCTCTCAATCTCTTATATATTAAATAAAAACACCAATAGACAGAAAAATCAATCTGTTATTCCAGACTCAAATTTCTTTTCGTAACAAAAAACAACAATTATATAATTGTTGTTTTTTGTTACACAATATTTTTTTTACTTTTATCCGGCTGACTGGATACTAAATAATGCTTCTCTGAAATATATAAATTTCGCTTTAATATACGATCTAAATATGGTGCTAGTTTCATTCCACATATAAGACGATTCTCATCGTCTTCTACAATAGGAAACATTTCTTTTTCTGTAACGTATTGGTCTACTGCTTTTTGCACAAGATCAATCTCTTTTACGAGTTCTAAATTTTCTTCTGTATGTTCAAATACCTCCAGTGTTTCCTTCGTTATAATGAACGTATTTGTAGGAAATGCTGGTAAATACGGTTTTAACAAATCATAATTCACTGTATAATCTTCATTGACTAATACTGTATAAACAATATTTGCATTTGTTTCCAGAAATTTAGCCATTGCTTGCTCTAATTCGTCTTTCGTAATTGACCTCTCCTCTTTTCCACTTTTGAAAAAGCGAAACATTGCATCGCCTCCTTTTTACTATATTATACCATAAAAAGAAAGCTGAAAAATCATAAAAAAACCTATTGAAAGAATTTTCAATAGGTTTTTTATATCTTATTTTAAGAATGCACTTAACATCCAAACGTGTTGTTCTAATGTTGTATGAATAGCTAATAGCATATCTGCTGATGTTTCGTCTCCAGCCTCATCTGCTACTTCCATACCTTCTTTTAACTCTTGAATAATTGCAGAGAAATCATTTACTAATGTTTGTACCATTTCTTCAGCTGATTCTTTACTTGTACCTTCATGCACAGTAGATGTTTCTAAATACTCTCTCATTGTTGCTAATGGTTTTCCTTCTAACGCTAAAATTCGCTCTGCTAGTTCATCGATATACGTTGCTGCTTCATTATAAAATTCTTCAAATTTTTCATGTAATGTAAAGAAGTGTGGGCCTGTCACATACCAGTGATAGTTATGGAGTTTTACATATAATACATTCCAGTTTGCTACCTGCTTGTTTAATACTTCAACAACATTTGTTTTCGTACTCATTCAATCCACTCCTCTTACTTTTTTAGAATTATTCTCTTTTAATAATACATTCTTATTGTACCATAAATTCCCTACTCGTCCAAATCATTCGCTTATATGTAACAAAGTTGCAACAACTTTAATCATTCCCTAATGCAGAAAAATCCATGTACCCTTTCTTTCACTTCATATGTCTAATTGTCCAAGCTCACACATATGCATAATAATAGGTCAAGCTCATCATAGTAGAAAGAGGGATTACATGGATAATCAGCAATGGCAAGTAGCTAAAAAAGTTGCTGCTACTTATATTGGGACTGTCGTCGGGGCTGGATTTGCAACAGGGCGAGAGATTGTTGAATTTTTTACGATTAACGGATTATACGGAACAATCGGAATATGCATAAGTGGAATTTTCTTTATTTGGCTAGGTACGAAGATGATGTTACTTTCTTCACAAATTGGTGCATTTTCTGCTCAAGAATTTAACCGATATTTGTTTGGTGATGTATTTGGAAATGTGATAAACACTTTGTTATTACTCGTACTTTTTGGTGTAACAAGCGTTATGCTATCAGGTGCTGGTGCTGTATTCGAAGAACAACTTCGTCTACCACGGCAACTCGGTATTTTCATTACAGTTATCGCATGTATTATTATTGGTAGCCGTGGATTGCAAGGTGTATTTGAAGTGAATACACTTGTAGTACCAATTATGATGATTTTCATTATCGGACTTGCTATTATAACTTTTATTCATGGCACAGTACCAATTCTTAACACTGTTCCTACAGAAAATTGGAATATGAAATGGGTAACAAGCCCCCTTACATATGTCGCCTTAAATCTTTCTCTCGCTCAAAGTGTTCTAGTGCCGTTAGCAAGTGAAGTAAAAGATCGAAAAGCCATTCTATGGGGCGGAATTTTAGGAGGAGCTGGACTATGTTTTATTTTATTATGTAGTCATTTAGCCATTTTATCTGTTGACCAATTTTATCAATATAACATTCCTATGGCTGAAGTAGTAAGAAGATTTAATGCTACTTTTCATTTCTTCTTTGTTCTAATTATTTTTGGAGAAGTGTTTACAACATTAGTTGGAAATGTATTTGGGATGACAAAACAAATGCAGTCTATCACTGGTTGGAAAAACAACAATATTGTTTATTTTATTTTATTAATTAGTTATGCCTTTAGCTACATTGGTTACAGTGAACTTCTTCACATCTTGTATCCAATAATCGGATGGGTTAGCATCATTCTTCTGCCAATTATCGCATATAAACAACTAGAAAAAACATAGCAAAAAAGCATCCGCTATGCCCGGATGCTTTTTCACTCACAATCTTCACAGACTTCCCAATATAGCCCCATTTCTACTGCAAGAAATGGTTTTAATTGTAACCGAATCATCCGACTCGGCATACGCTCTAAAACAAATTGAATCCCGTCTTCCTCTTCTTCTAACTCGGTTTTTAAGATTGCTATTCGTTGTATAGTTGTAATTGGCTGACCCTCTTTATATAAAGTAATTCGCAACTCGTCATATTCATTAAAAAACAATTCTACACTCATATGTTCTGTTGATACACTATTAACAATTGAATACTTACCCTCTTCTTCTTGGATTACATATCTCCAGCCATTTTTCCCATCTTCCGTTGGAGCAGCTTGAAATAATGACATCAAATCCTCGTATAGCATAAGATAACCCCTCTCGTACTAAAAAAACAATGAGTATTTTATATACCCTTTTTCTCTATCACTATCAAGCTTATTGTACCATACATCACTTCTCTTTCCTTATTCATCTGCCTAATAACTTTCCCACTATAATAGAATGCACAAAAATAAAACAGGAATGACGTTTATCATCCCTGCTTTCCATTAAAATACTTTTCCTGTCGCAGCTAAAGCTAATACCGCTATTAAGCTTGCAAAGAGTAATGATACAATAAAACTAAAAATCGGTAATATTTTCTTTTCATTCTTTTTAAACAATAGTCTTAAACTAATAATGAGATTTAATGGCACAAATATGAAATAAAAATATTTAATAAATTGTACGACACCACTCGAGCTATTAAAAAGTGTTCTAAATACAAACACTTCAATTAAAAAGATAAGAAAAAATGAAATACTCACCCAGAATGAAACATAACTAAGCCAAGAATGTCTTTTTGTTCCCCAATACACTCCCATATTCTTCTCCTTTATAAATAGTCTACTTTTCAATAATTATACACGCATATAACAAATTCCTCTATTTTTCGACTATAATTGTCTATTTTTCAACTCATACCATTTTTATAGAATACATGACAAAAAACCAAAAGCACTCTATTCGCTTTTGGTTTCTCATTCTATTCTACTTTTTCCGATTCTGCTTCGCGATTTTCCTCCACTTTCCCCGCTCTGCACGAGCAAGCACCGGATCTTGTTTTCTCATCGCGTATGCAATTTCTTTTTGCAGCTTTTTATAATTCCGCAAACGGTTTGCTGCTAAAATACCTTCATCAATGGCGGCTTGAACTGCACATCCAGGTTCATTTTCATGCTCACAGTCACGGAAACGACACTCTTCCGCAAATTTTTCAATATCAGAAAACGTCGCATGAATTGCTTCGCTTCCTTCCCATAGTTGAAGCTCTCTCATTCCTGGCGTATCAATAACTAAACCACCACTCGGTAACTGGAACAACTCACGATGAGTCGTAGTATGTCGTCCCTTACTATCCTCTTCGCGAATACTACCTGTTTTTGCAACTCCTCTTCCCATTAATGCATTTAACAAAGTAGATTTGCCCACACCAGATGAACCAACGAGGGCAATCGTTTTGCCAGGAGCGACAAATTGTTGCAAAGATTCAATTCCCGCTTGTTGCAGACTATCAACTGCAAAGATTGGAACACCAATAGCTACCGCTTCTGTTTCCAATATTTTTTGCTCCACATCTTCACATAGGCCACTTTTCGTCAAAACAATAACAGGCATTGCCCCACTTTCATAAGCTAATAATAAATAACGCTCGATTCTCCTTACGTTAAAATCATGATTAAGCGCATTTACTAAGAATAAATAATCAACGTTCGCTGCCACAATTTGTTCATCCGTTCTTTCGCCGGCCGCTTGTCTAGAAAAGGAACTTCTTCTTTGAAAAACACGATGAATAATTGCCTTGTTCTCCTTTTCTATTCTCTTTATATGCACCCAATCACCAACTGCTGGATAATCACCTTTATCTAGCGCTTCATGCCGAAACTTTCCAGATAACTCTGCTATATATTCGCCATCATCACAAATAATACGATACATGTGCTTATGTTCAAGTAAAATTCGACCTATCTCATACTTTTCTAAAGATTGATCCTCAAAAAAAGAATCCCATCCAAATGCTTCTAATCGATTTTGATTCAAATTTATATCCTCCCTATTTTGAGCCCAGTGGAAGGATAGCGCGATTCCTTACAAAGTCCCGCTCTTTCCGTCCACCTTTGTATTCGCTTTAACATTCATATAAATCATCGCCATAATACATCACTCCGTTCTTCTTTTAGTTAATCCCATTATATGAAATATTATTTTGAAAAGCTACTTTATTTAACTAAATTTTCAGATATTTGTTTTTTATCGTTCTTATTTGTCCACGATGGCTGATTTCATCTTCTAGTACATGGAACCACAAATAGTACTGATTATATACGACTCCGTTTTCCCATCGTCCTTCTGACATTAACCAATCATCATCTTGTTCTTTTAAATATCGCAACGATTCTTCTCTAACTTTATTTAAAAGTTGTACGTAGTATTGTACTTCATTTCCACAGATTTTTCTTCCCGCTTCTCCTAAGAAAAGAGCGTCATTCCAGACCTCCAACTCCTCTTTTGTAAAATCTCGTTTATGGAAGGAAATAAGCTGATGAACTTTTTCTATTGCGGCAATATGCTTTAACAATGCTCCAATAGAATTGCCACCATCGACCAGGATAAAATCTATATCTCCAACTGTTAAATCCTTTATTTCTTGCAATGTAACCGCTCTTGTATGCTCAAGCATACTAACAAGTTGTCCAATATTGGGCGTATAATCCTCTACACTTCGTATTCGGTAATCTATTTGCATTTTCTCATCCTCCTTCTCTAGATTTATAATAATGAAAAAGAACGTCATATAACAGACTGAAATATACCAGAATTTTCTGTTATAATAAAATTGAGCCTGCATGTAGCCAAACCAAATTTTCTCAATATTTGTATATGAAATTGAAAAAGGAATCCATACAACGTAGTCCGAATTTTATATACTAAAAGGAGTGGATTTGATGGAGATGTATCAATGGCTAACTGCTGTTCTCATTGGTGGCGTTACTGGTTTCGTTTCCCATCTGATCAATAACCAAGGCAAGTTATTGCTTCCACGCCGTTTAAAAACATTTTTCCACCTTGGTTTTTTTACTGATATTTTGACTGGTAGTCTTGCTGCACTTCTTGGGCTCGTTTTATTTGATGCGGTAACAATAAAAGAGATTATTAAAGTTTCTATTGTGACTGCCATTTCTGGGCAAACTTTCTTACTTCATCAGGCTCTCGGTGGTGAACAAGCAAAAAATACACAGATTGGTAAAGCGGATGAGAAAATTCAAGAAATTGACAAATTATTACGACGTTAGTCTATACTTCATCTAAAAATTACTGTTATAATGAGAAATAAATATTTCTGAATTGCGTCGTCTGTCAGAAGAAAGGTTGTGTCGTATGACAAAAAAGAAAATAGAAGATTTCTTAACAGACTCTGAAAAAGGGGAACTGGTAGAAAACTATAAATGTTTACGAGCAGCCCGCACAAAGCGCGAAGCTAACTATTTTGGTGAAACAGTCAATCACCTATTAGATAAAGCAAAAAAACGAATTATTGAAGAAGCAGGAATCGAAGATGAAAATGCTGCAACTGTTCAGTCTAAACGAAAAGCACTGTTTTAGTAATGTGTCTAAAACAGTGCTTTTTGTTTTTTTGTTTACATAATTTTTTTATAGTTATTTTATTATGAAACAACGTTCTGTTTCTCTCCTATTTCTTGTTCTATATGCCGATCACTTCTTCTAAACACGAGAAATGCAATTACATACGTAACAGCTGTAAAATAACCAATTGATACGAAGCTATGAAATGATGCAAAGAAAACTCCTGCGACCGCAGCCCCTATCGTTTGTCCAATATACATAGAAGAGTTTGCAAGTGCTGCACCGGTTCCTCTAGCTGTGTTAGACATTTTTTGCAAGTGACTCATCATTAACACAAATAAAATTCCTGTAATAAAAAATAAGATAAAGAAAAATAGCTCAACCAATAGAATTTGTTTCAAATGCGGTAAAATGACATATAAACCAGCTACAACAAGAATACCACCATAAAAAGTAGAAGCATAACCTAGTTTTTTAACAAATCTAGGTCCTAAAATATTACCTGTTAGATTTCCTAATCCAAGTATAAGCATTGCGGTTCCTACTTCGTTTACTTGTAATCCAAATTGAGTGGTTAACCATACTCCAAAGAATGAAAATGCTGCAAAATTGCCAGTTTGGAAGAGAAAATATGCAAAATAAGAAAGTGAAACCTTGGAATTCCCCAATAATTGTTGATAGCGATTTATAATGGATTGACGTTTTATTTGTAGCGGGTGAATTTCCGGCACTACAACATAAATAAAAATGACAAGTATCGCTGAACAAATACCAATTGTAAAGAAAGGGGTTGTATAGTGTATTGTTGCTAAATATGCTCCAATAGGTAAACCAAGCACTTGTGCTAACGACAATCCTGCCGTTGCAATTCCGATAAATTTCACAATTTGATTTTTTGGTACAAGAAGTGGAATAGATGCCCACACTTGCGGAGATACAAATGCTGCACTTACCCCTGCGCAAAAACGAAATGTTAGCATCCACCAAAAACTCGGTGCTAATCCACATAAAAACGTACTAATCGCAAAAAAGCTCATACCTCCTAGCATTACCCTCTTCCGATTTAATCCATCAGAAATAGGGCCGGCAATAAGTGCGAATACAGCATACCCTAATGCGTACGCACTTACCATCCATCCCGAAATTTCTGTTGGAACCCCGTATACCGTTTGTAATGTTGGTAAAAGTGGTGAAATTAAAAAAGTATCTGTTCCAATCATAAACATTATGACAAAAAATATAATCATAACTTTATTCATCGTTTTCATCTCCTTAAATGGTAAGAAAGGGGTAGACGTTTCACCCCTCTTTATTAATCCTCTAAAATAGATTGTACATAT
The DNA here is from genome assembly GCF_017498755.1 of Bacillus sp. XF8. Lineage (NCBI taxonomy): Bacteria > Bacillati > Bacillota > Bacilli > Caryophanales > Bacillaceae > Bacillus > Bacillus sp. XF8. The sequence continues at coordinate 107,480 of NZ_JAGDQK010000010.1, forward strand.
TCCAAATCACTCTCATTTAACGAGACATCTACTACCTTTACATTTTCTATTACTTGCTCTGCACGTTTCCCGCCTGGAATTACTGTATCAATTCCTCTTTGATTTAGAAGCCAAGCTAGCGCTATATTAGATAACGTTGTATCTTTTTTTCTAGCAAAATCTTTTAATTTTTCAACTTTCATAAAGTTCTTCTTATATGTATGTTCTTCAAATAACGATACGTCCCAGCGCCAATCTTTTTCATCTAATTTCAAATTTTCTGTATATTTACCACCTAAAATTCCAAAAGCAAGAGGTCCATATGGAATAAATGAAATCCCTTTTTCTATACAATATGGTAAAAGTTCTTTCTCTGCTGTACGATCTAACATATTATAGGGAGACTGCAGTACATCAATATCCCCAAACTGATTTGCCTCTTTTAACTGAGTTAGATTCACATTTGATATTCCGATTGAACGAATTTTCCCTTCTTCTTTTAAACGAACAAGTTCTCCAATTGAATCTATGTACATAGTTTCTGGATTCGTAAAATGTAAATAATATAAATCAATATAATCTGTCTGTAGTCTTCGCAAACTATTTTCTACCGCACTTCTTAAATAATTTGGTTCATTATTAATACAAGTAGAGCCCTTAAATAAATGCTGTATTCCTCCTTTTGTAGCAAGCACAACATCTTGTCGTTTCCCTTTAATTGTCTGCCCTATTAATTCTTCTGACCTTCCAACCCCATATGCATCCGCTGTATCTATAAATGTAACTCCTTGCCTTATAGCTTCCTCAATCATCTTCGTTCCTTCTTGCTCATTTACATTTGAAAATAAGTTGTGGCCCCCTACTGCATTTGTTCCTAAACCAATTTGAGAAACTTGTAATCCTGCCTTTTGCAATGTCGTATAATTCATTTTCATCCCCCTATATTTCTATTGTTCGAATATATTCGAACAATAGAAATATATCATGCTTTATGATATAGTGCAACTGAAAGAACTTATAAAAGTAGGTGAAATTATGCGAACACTATACCATCCAAATCGAGAAGAAATTCAATTTTCTTCTGTCTTATATGCTCTCAGCGACCAAATTCGTTTACAAATTGTAAACATGCTATTGGAACAAAGTGAACAATCATGCGGTTCGCTAAATATTCCTGTAGCAAAATCAACCTTATCCCATCATTTTAAAGTTTTACGTGAATCAGGTGTAATGTATACACGTATAGAAGGAACACAACGTTTTATTTCGATCCGAACAGAAGATTTAAACGTTAGATTTCCAGGATTACTTGATACAATCTTACATGCAACAGAACCATACTAAAAAACATCTCATTTTAAAATGAGATGTTTTTTAGTACAGCTATTCTTTTAATAAATCTATTAAACCATTTCCTTCAGATGTTCGTTCATATCCTAAAGGTACAGTACGCTTAATAAGCTGTGCATAAATTTCTGGTTCTGATAACTTTCTACCATACTCTCTCTCACATTGCTTAATAAGAAGCCCTAATGCTCCGGCAATGTGTGGCGTAGCCATTGATGTTCCGCTTAATACTGCATATTTTCCTTCTGGATAAGTAGAGAGAATCCCTTCCCCTGGTGCTACTAAATCAATTTCTTGATTTGAATTACTAAAGCAAGCAAGTTTCCTTTCTAAATTTACAGCTCCTACTTCAATTACTTCTGAATAAGCACCTGGAAAGTCTAATTCTTCTGTTTCATCACTGCAATCTCCATTATTTCCTGCGGCACATACAACAAGTACATCTTGTTTCACCGCATGTTGAATGACTTCATGTAACTCCGGAACATCTTGTGGCCCACCAAGTGACATAGAAATGACCCGTACCCGTTCTTGGTTAGGCCCTCTCCAACGCACTGCATAATCAATCGCCTCAATAATATGTTGATAATTCCCAGAACCGTCCCCAGACAACACTTTTAATACTAGTAATTTAGCAAGGGGTGCAACGCCTAGAACACCATCACCATTTTCTGTTGCTGCAATTGTTCCTGCAACATGCGTACCATGGCCATTATTATCAAGATAAACTTTCGGGTCTCCCTCATAATCTTCAGTAAAATTTCTTCCGCCAATAATTCGATCTTTTAAATCAATATGATTTACGTCACAACCCGTATCTAAAACAGCAACGACAATGTCTTTTCCTTTTGCACTCTTTTCCCAAACCCCAGGAGCATGAATCAGTTGTACACCTGATGGAATTTCGTTTACTTGCTCTACTACTTTATCGACCGTAAACGGAATTAATTGAATACCTTTTTGTTTATTCGCTGTACTACTGTTCATCATAATCCCTCCTAAAAAATATATTATTTTCTCCTTTTGAATGCGCTTACATTTATTAACAACATTCGTTTTCTCGCTCCTATTTTCCTGCTTCAAAATTTTTCTCAACATAAAAAACGTCTTTTCCATCAAATATTCTGACGAAAAAGACATTTTTGATTGTACTACTTAATTTTTTGTGGCCACAAACTCCACTTCTTTAATAACAACATAATTGCTGGAACAAGCAATGTCCGCACAAGGAATGTATCGATAATAACCCCTAGTGCAACTACAAATCCAAACATAAACAGCTCTAGTAATGGCTGAGTAGTTAACACAGCAAATGTAGCTGCTAATATGATACCAGCAGAAGAAATTACGCCACCTGTCGCTGTTAGCCCATTTTCAATAGCTACTTGTAACGAGTGTTGCGTTGCTTCTTCCTTAATACGTGAAACGAGCATAATATTGTAATCAACACCAAGTGCAACAAGAAACACAAACGTATATAACGGAATTCGATAACTCATGTCAGTATATCCAAACAAATGCTCAAATAAGAACATACTAAGCCCTAATGCTGCACAATATGATAATAGTATTGTTCCAATCATATAAATTGGTGCAATGAGTGATTTTGTTTGAATGCCTAACAAAATCAAAATTAAGATAGATATTAACACGACAATTAATGTTGTATCCTGATTATTTATATCATAAAGATCAGCTTGCTTTGCTGTTTCACCTGCAAAATAAACATGACCATCCTTTACGAAGTCATTTTCTTTACTTTGAAGTGATTGAATCGTATCCATTGCTTGTAATGAGTATGGCTGATCTTTTAAGATTAATTGCACTTTTGCTGCTTTCTCATCCTCAGACAATAATTGACTTGTATTCTTTTTAATCGTTTCAATGGAAGGATTGACCCCTTCTACACCCTTTTGTACGGTCAACTTTTCTACAAATTGTACTATTTCTTCATTTGATAGTTTTTCCTCTTTATTTACTACAACTGTAATAGGTGCTAATTGGCCTGGAGAATATTTCTCTTCAATTAACTCATACCCTTGTCTTGATTCTAAATTTGCCGGGAAAGACTTTAATAAATTGAATGAATACTTAATTTGAAAAATATTCATGGAGCATACAATTAGAAAAATCGCAACTGCTCCTCCAACTATATATGGTCTGCTTACTACAGCATGACTCACCTTTTTCCATATCACGTTTTTTTCTTTTTGCCGCCCGACCTTCGGAATAAACGGCCAGAATGCTTTTCTACCAAACAGCGTAAACAAAGCAGGTAGTAATGTAATTCCACCTAGAATAATGACAACAAGCGCAATAGAAAATAGCGGTGCAAAGTTACGATAACCATTATATACTGCGAAAAAGAGCATTAACATCGAAGCAAGTACAGTACTCCCACTAAAGAGAATTGGTTCCCCAACTCTTCTCATCGCTTGTTTCATACTTTCATATTTATCTTCTCGCCTTTGCAATTCTTCCTTGTACCTTGCAAAAATAAATAAAGCATAATCTGTTAATGCTGCAAATAATAAGATTGACATGATGGATAATGATTGTGATTTAATTTCAAGACCAAATTTACCAAACAAGCCAAGGCTTCGATCGATCACCTGATACACAATAATTGCTGCTATGAGCGGGATAATTGCTAAAAGTGGCGAGCGATAAATAATAATTAATAACACAAAAATTAATCCAATTGTTGATAATAGAAGTATCACATCAGCATTTTTAAAAATTTCTAGTGTATCCGCAGCAATCCCTGCTGGACCCGTTATCTTGGCCTCCATTCTAGAAGGCAATTCCCGTTTTAATTCTTTTTTCATTTGATTTACAGTAGTATGAATCTCTTCTACTTCTAAATTATTTGTCATTGTTACAGGTAAAATAAAACTTGTTTTATCTTTAGATAAAAAGCCTGTTAACATTTGAACTGGCATTTCATTAATTGGTACAATTTTCTCCACATGCTCGATCTTCTTACCTGCTAACTTCTTTGCAAATTCTTGAATACTATGTAATTCCTCTTCCTTCATTTCCTCTTTTTGATCAAATACAATAATAGCAGGCAAGCCTTCATCATTTGGAAAATATTTTTCTACTTGTTTTTCAGCTTGCAAGGATGCTGCACTTTCCGGAATGCCATCACCACTTACATTATTTGCATATTTCTTTGCTGGTTTTGTGACTCCTGTTAGTACGAGCATAATAATAATCCAAGATACAACAATGATTTTTGCACCTTTTTTACTACTCGCAAAGTCTGTTGTGCTCTGTAACCATTTCCACATACAAACCCTCCTTACATGTTGTTAATCTTTAATAAAGTTAATTAATAACTTTACACTATATGTATGTTGCTTTCTTACAAACAAATAAAGTGTAGGACAAATATATGTGAGAAACAAGACTGTTCACAAAAACTACAAATTACTATTTATATATAATTATTAAAAACCTCCCACGTATCCCCCAAAAAAAATCTCCTAACGTCATGTGTTAAGAGATTTTTTATGAATTACTGTATGTTAACTCATTCGTAATCTTTCTTTCAATTGTTTTAAATAACGGGATCGTATCAAGATGAAGTATACGATTTGAATTCCTGCAAAGATACTTAATACAATCGCATTTTCTTTGAAAAGCGAATACTCAAACATTTGCCCTAAAGCTGTTAACGCAACCGCACCATGTAATGTTGCAACACCAATTGGAACAAAGAATAATAACGCCAATCGAATTGTTACTACTTTTGCTAACTCACTACTTGTTAATCCCACTTTTCGAATGGAATCAAATAAACGATAATCATCTTCTAAGTCCGAGAATAGACGGAAGTATAGAAAGCTACCTGCACAAACAAAGAATACAATACCAATAAAGAATCCTACAAACAAAATAGGTCCAGCAAATTGTAAAGCCTGATTTTGATCATATTCTGCCGCACTAAGCCTTGAATGCTCTTGATGGGCTTTTATCTGGTTTGTGAGTTCTTTTCCAGCTTCAATTTCATTTTTCATTTCCTTTGTTTTATACATATAATCTTTTACTTCTTTAAATCCATCTTGTAATAAATTATATTGAGCCTCTGAAACTACATATATATTTCCAGTAAGTACTTTACCAAGAGAAGATGTATTAACTTTTTTCACCTGCAACGATTTGTTATCATTCGGTAATTCAATTGTTTTTCTCTCTTTTTGCGGTGGACCGGGTATTTCTATTGATAGAAATAGAACTGCATTTTCAGTTAATAAATCAACTGGCTCCCCCGCTAATTTTGCATACTTTTTATAATCAGATTCTCTTACAAAAGTCACACCTCTTAATGGTTTATTTTCAGTCTGCTTTGATGCAATATCTATTTTTTCAGCAGATATATTATGTTTCTTTAATGTTTGCTCAATCAATTCTACATGCCCGGATTCATTTTCATTCCCTTGTTTAGATTGATAATGAAATGCAATGGGTTGCTCCATAATTCCCTTTGTCATAGAAGCAAAGCCTACTAATGTACCAATGGCTGAGAATGCTACAGTTGAAATAATCGTAACAATAAAGAACATTCGCGCGTTATCTCTCATACGGTACGCTAAATCTGAGAGAGTAATAATATTTGTTCTTGTCCAATAGAACCGTTTACTCTTCTTGCATACTCGAATAATAAATACGCTGAGCTGCTTATAAAATAAGTATGTGCCAATAATGACAACTGTCGTTACAGGAATTAACATAATAAACACCATGGCACCATGCGAAGTTAAAGCACCTAAATATCCCGCGCCAAGTAATAATACGGCTAGTATTGAAGAAATAATAGATGCTTTTGGTTCAGGTTTGGCTTTTACTGAACCTCTAAATAGTTTCATAATTTGATTTTTACGAATTAACCCTGCACTAAAGAAAGAAATGATAATAAATAAGATAAAAAACATAGTGCTTGTTACAACAATTGCTGTCGTTGGTACATAGTATGATAAAGGTAAATCTAGCTTTAACAAAAATGGTGCCACCACAATCAATATCCCTGAAAATATCATTCCACAAATAATACCCGTAATAATAGCCGCAATCCCAATCATTACATTTTCAAAAAAGATAAGACGTTTTAATTGAAATTTTGTCATACCTAGCATCATTAAAATTCCTAGTTCACGCTTTCTAGTTTTTAAAAACATGCTCATTGAATATAGAATGAAGAAAAATGTAAAAAGATAAATAATAAATTGTGCGAAAGACATACTTACAAACACATATTGTCCCAATTGCCCCGCACTTAATGCAGGATGAAAAGCAAAAAATGAATAAACAAAAAAGGCCATAATTGCAAATGCACTACTCAAAAAATAAGCTGAATATGTTCGTCTATTTCGCGTTACATTACGAAACGCTAATTCTCTAATATTCATGTTGTACCCTCCGCTCTCTCAATAACTATATTGCTATCATAATAAAGCGAAGAAATATCTTCCATCGATTCAAATGACAAAAACCTTACATTTTTGAAAGGTTACAGAAAAATTGATTAAACGAAGCAGTTTCATTATAATAACTACATTCATATTCATACGTTCAACCTATTGTATATTCGTTAATTTTGCGAAATAATAAGAATGGAGATTTACCCCGCATTAACGGGCAGTAAGACCCTCACCTCAAGATTGAGAGAGCGCCTAGGAAGATAGGTGGGGGATAACTGCTCGTAAAAGCCCGATTGGTGCGGGCTTTCCATCCGCGGGGGATGAAACCTCCCCGCGGATGGAAGTTTCACTTTATGAATCAGTACATATATACTTATCGCTCGTTCTAAATGAATAGGAGGAAAACATAATGACATTACAAGAACAAATTATGAAAGCATTACATGTTCAACCTGTAATCGATCCGAAGGCAGAAATTCGTAAACGAATTGACTTCTTAAAAGACTATTTAAGAAAAACCGGCGCAAAAGGATTTGTGCTTGGAATTAGTGGTGGACAAGATTCTACACTAGCAGGTCGCCTAGCACAACTTGCTGTTGAAGAAGTTCGCAATGAAGGCGGTAATGCAACGTTTATTGCTGTACGTCTTCCATATAAAGTGCAAAAAGATGAAGATGATGCACAATTAGCACTTCAATTTATTAAACCAGATCAATCTATTGCTTTTGATATCGCTCCGGCTGTCGATGCATTTTCTAACCAATATAAAGACCTATTAGGCGAATCCTTAACAGACTTTAACAAAGGAAACGTTAAAGCTCGTCTTCGTATGGTCACACAATATGCAATTGGCGGACAACAAGGTTTACTTGTTATCGGAACAGACCATGCTGCTGAAGCTGTAACAGGTTTCTTTACAAAATTCGGAGATGGCGGTGCCGATCTTCTACCACTTACAGGCTTAACAAAACGACAAGGAAAAGGTTTATTGCAAGAATTAGGTGCCGATGAACGCCTTTACTTGAAAATGCCAACAGCAGATTTATTAGATGAAAAACCGGGGCAAGCGGATGAAACAGAATTAGGTATTACATATGATCAACTAGATGATTATCTAGAAGGAAAAAACGTTCCAGAAGATGTTGCAGAAAAAATTGAAAAACGTTATACAGTAAGCGAACATAAACGACAAGTACCAGCATCGATGTTTGATGATTGGTGGAAATAGACATATAAAGAAAAAAGAAGCTAAATTATATTAGCTTCTTTTTTCTTGGAATTTTCTTTAACGATATACAGCTGTCCTTCCTTCTAAAATATCCTCTAAACAATCCCTATGCTGTTCATTAAAAAGAACAGGCATTTGATCTAACGGAAAAAACTTCAAATCTAAAGTTTCTTCTCCATCTATTTTTTTACTGCCACCAAGTATAGAACATTTAAAAAACATTCCAATTGTCTGTGCTTGGTCTCCATTCGGATATGTATGAAAATACTTTGTATATACACCTATAAACTCATCTACTTCTACCATATACCCAGTCTCTTCCCTTATTTCTCGAATTGCAGTTTCTTCAGCCGATTCCCCAATCTCCATTGCTCCTCCTGGAAATCCCCAACCTTCATTATCCCCTCTTTTTTGTAAAAGCACTTCCCCTTTCTCATTGAAGACGCATCCACCCGCAAAATTTAAAATAATATAGTCATCCTACTTTTTTTCGTATTTCTTTAATATAATTAGCCATTTTATTGCTCCTCAGCTTATGTATGGTTATTCTTTGCCTCTTTCAAGTAATTCAATAATTCTATCAAGTTTTTCTGCTATATTTCTAAAACGAGTAGTATTTACAGAAATGTTTAAAAGCAACCTGTTTATAAACAAAGTGAGTGAGATACAAAACAATTAGTCCGATTATCACAAATAAGTAAGCGATTGCAAATATATCATTTTCAAAAAAAGACATTCTACACCCATACCCTTTATTTTCGATAATTTTACCATATTATAACTATAACCGTTTCCCTTCTAGTTCACAATCACAAATACAAAAAGAGCACCTATTACAGATGCCCTTTTCCATTAATACGTAAATGTAATCGTCGCTAATGAATAACCTGCCATCGCACTGTACGGCGCAACTTGGTATGAAACTCGCTTTGCCCCTATTGGCCAAGAAAGTTCATTTAATGCTTTTTTAATATCTTGCATCGTTCCATCCATTGACTGCTTATAACGCACTTCTACTTTTGTAGGCTTTGCAGTAAATTGCTTCTGCAATTTCACTTTAAATTCATTATAATTTTCAGCTCCATATTGTGAAGATAGATAAATTAAGTTCGTATCTTTTAAGATTTTTTTATATACTACTTTTTTAGAACTGCTCGTTTTTATTTTAGCTGTTAATTCGTTATAATAATTAGTTGATGCTTTTGGATACTTACTTCGATCCCACTCGTGATCCTTACCTAACTGCTCGTCAGACATATTATAGTAAGAATATGTAACACGACCTGCTTTATCTGGAACTGGATCATCAAATGTGGTATCAAGATGGTACCATTTACCCTCAATTTTTACTAAATTCCAAGCGTGTGCTTGACCATTCCCTTTTCCTGTTACAATATGTGATTGAATCCCTGCTTCTTTTAGTAATTGATATGTTAATAGTGTATATCCTTGACACACAGCAGAGCGATTTGCCAATGCTTCATACGCCGTATAAGCTTTATAGGAAGTATCGTATGAAACATGCTTCACAACATAATCATGAATTGCTTTCACTTTTTCATGCTCATCCATACCCGTCTTCAATATAGAACCTATAATTGATTTTGCTTGCGCCTTTACATATTGTGTTTGTTCTTTTGATTCACGATATGTAATTTTTAATGTGAAAGTATAGTTTCCTGGTATACCACGAATTGAATATTTTGTATTTGCTACATTATATTTTAAGTACTCATCTGCATCTACTATTTTAGTGTACTCTTTATATAGCGTATCCATTACTTCTCTACCATTCTTAGCTTTGGTTTTATACGTAATTGTAATATTCTCTTCGCGATTATCAATATGTTTTTTTAATTCTTTCCGAAAATTCCCTAACAATTTAGCATCTGTTTGTGTAACCGCGACTTTTTGGTTTGTAGCTGCATAAGAAACAGCCGGAACTTGTAAACCACCAATCAAAATCGTTGAACAAAGTGCGACTGTTGTCATATATTTGTTTGTTTTCTTCATCTCATCTAGTCATGCCTTTCTACTTAAAGTCATAAAAGTATTCATATATTTTTAAAGTATATAATACTTTTTCAAAAAGAAAATATGTAATTATTCATATTTGTTAATATGCATGTTAATATAATAAGTTTTATATTTTCAAGAAACATATACTATAAAAGAAAAGCAGTAGATTTTTCAATGAGAATGAACTACTGCTTCTCTTTCTAACAAGACTGCAATACACAGCATGTATTTTCAAAACGACGTTGCTTTAAATCTTCATTTCCAATGCAGAAATAAAGCATCCCTAAATCTCCCCACATCATATTACAATTTGTATAATCAGAGTCGATTTGGAATAACAATGTCATCTCATGGTCATTAATACCAGTATATTCGCCAGCCTCCTCAAATACTTCTCTTTGCACCGAGAACGGTTCACCGAACACTTGATGGTTATCATAATGATCTGGCATTAACTCCTCTAATAGTTGTAGAAAACGATCCGAATCAGCTTCATCTTCAATAAATAGCTCAGGGAGTTTATATGTTAGCTTGAATGATAATTCGCATTGTGTATATTTTGATGGTTGATCACTTACTCTCTGTAGTTGTTCTGTCGAAACGTTATAATATAGAACACACCAAGTACCTTCATGTTGATAATTGCCATTATAGAAGAAATACAACATACCTGTTTCAGGTAAGTCATGCTTCATGCCCGCGCCTTGTAGATCTGCTAAATGGAACTGGGCAATAAAATCTAATGCCTTCCCTTCATAAGTTGGATATTCAAATGTAGACGGGACATCAGGGCTTCCCCCCATTTTTGAGCAGCCAATTGAAAGGGAGTTTTCTTGTCTCGGAATAACTTTTACACATGGAAATATAGTAGCTAATAGTTCTGTTTTTATATGTGTTAAATCATATTTATCAATTAATGAATCAATCTGGTTTCTCATAACTTCTCCTTACGTAAATGTGCTTATTCGTATCATAGCATAAATACGACATTTCCTTCATCCTAAAAAATTGAAATAAGCTATCAAAAAAAAAACGGGCTTATCCCTAGGACGCGAATAAGTTTAAAACAGCATAGTATACATTGTTCCTACAAACACGATCTTTCATCATTCCTTATAGCAGATCCTCAAATTGTTCACCTTTCTTTATTTCAACTTTTATTATAAGGAGGCATTCCATATGGGTTATGGTTGCGGTTACGGTTACAGTTGTGGCGGTGGTTGCGGTTACGGCGGTTTCGCTTTACTAATCGTTTTATTCATCCTTTTAATTATCATTGGAGCTAGCTGCTGGGGCGGCTTCATCGGTTGCTAAGTAAGCTGTAAAAACTATTGCAAAAAAGCACGTGATTCGCGTGCTTTTTTGCTATACAGCAAATCCAATCTTTGAAAGGAATTATCCCTATGAAAATCGATGGTGTTTTTGAAGGTGGTGGCGTGCGCGGAATTGCACATGTTGGTGCAATTTGTGCATTAGCAAAGCAAGGGTATGAATGGGAACGTGTAGCGGGAACATCAGCTGGAGCTATTATTGCAGCTCTTCTGGCAGCAGGTTACTCGTGTACAGAATTAAAAACAATTATAAGTAACGTTGATTATCATCAATTTATTAAAAAAAATTTACTTGATAAAATCCCTTTTGTAGGAAAAGGGGTAAATGTATGGGCTAAATTAGGCATTTATTCAAACGATTTTTTAGAAAAATGGTTAGAAGACCTCCTACACAAAAAAGATATTCATAATTTTAGCGATTTACCTAATCCACATAAATTAAAAATCATTGCCTCAGATATTAGTAATGGAAAAATGGTTATTTTCCCCGATGATTTACCAAACTATGGATTTAGAAACCAGAATTTCTCTATCGCAAAAGCAGTCAGAATGAGCAGTACCATTCCTTTCTATTTCGAACCTGTGAAATGGAAAACACCTAGATGGGAACAACCTTGCTATATGGTTGATGGCGGCCTTCTTAGCAATTATCCAGTATGGATTTTCGACTCATCCACTATACCTCGCTGGCCTACTTTTGGCTTTCATTTTGTGAAAGATGAGATTCAAGCGGAACCTGTTCCTTATAAAGATCCCCTCTCGATGTTTAAAGGTTTATTTAAAACGATGATGCAAGCACACGATTTACGTCATCTAGATAAAGAATCAAAAGCACGAACCATTACAATTCCAACTGGAACAATTACAAGCACAAAATTCCAATTAACTACCGATGAGAAAGAATGGCTCTATCAATCTGGCTTTAACGCTGCTGAAAAGTTTTTAAAGTCTTGGAATTTCAAAACATATATTAATCGTTTTAGACAAGGGAATCGAATTTGAAAAACAAATCAGCAAAACCAGAATCTAGATTCGTAGTGCTATCTAAATTTCATAGATTCTTCTCTTACCTTTTCCATTTACTTTCTGTATTATTTTAAAATGAAAAGAGCGAATCTTAGATTTGCTCTTTTCCCCATGATTACTAATGAAATAATTCCCATCCACGTTTCTTATTTATACATGTGATTCTTTCTTTTCTTTAAGAATGCCAATTCCATAATCTTGCTTCACTTAGTAATATTAAGGATACTGTAACCCCTCCGCTTCTTCAGCAGTAACAACAACGTAGCGTCCTCCTGTCCTTAACCCTAGTAATTCAGCTTTTTCAATCGCTTCTTGCCTCGTTTCTGCATAGGCAGCTAAATACTTGATTCCATCAATAACCTGACAAATGACATATTGTTTCATATTTCTTCCCCTTTTTCAGTTACTCGCATTTATGATATCATTTTTTACTTCTAAAAAAACATGATTATTATACTGAAAGGTTCTTTATCAAACTTGCCACCTTTTTAATCCCTTTCTCTATATCATGCATCGAGGCATATGAATAAGAAAGACGTAAATATTGGCTTGCATTTCTATCATACACATTTCCAGGATTGAGTAGAATTTTTTCATGTAATGCTTTTTCAAACAATTCCCGCATCGAAATGTTTGGTTCAATATGTAGCCAAATATAAAATCCACCTGTTGGTATTTGCCAAGTTGCTACATCTCTACAGTATTTCTTTAGCATTTCGAGCATAAAGTCTCTCCGTTTTTTTAAATCAACTCGTATTTGCTGTATATGTTTCTCATATAACCCACTTACAAACCATTCTGCAGCAGCTCGTTGCGATAACGAACTCGAGCCGTAATCCATTTGCATCTTTATATCTGCCAATCTTTTGATGACTGGTTCCGGTCCAACAACCCAGCCGATTCTTAAACCAGGACTAATGATTTTTGACATACTTCCAATATGTAATACGATCCCATTTGTATCATATGCCTTCAATGGTTTAGGTGGAGGCGAATCAAGCCATAAATCTTGATACACAGCATCTTCAATTATAGGTAATCCAATTTCATTACATATTTTTATAACTTCTTGCCTTCTTCGTTCATTCATGACAAGACTTGTTGGATTATGAAAAGATGGGATAGTATATAAAATTGAACCATTGAATTGTCTTTTATATTTTGAAATAAGTGACGACTGAATTCCATGTTCATCCATTGGAATACCAAACAAACGCATTCCTGCAGACTGAAAAACATTGAGAGAGTATAAATAAGATGGTTTTTCAAGTAAAATGGACGATCCTTTGCATAGAAGTCCCATCGAAATAAGCTGCAGTGCTTGAATTGCTCCCGAAACAATTAATATAGATGCTGGCGATGCAAGAATATCATATTTTTGTAAATACTTTGCTATTTGCTCCCTCAATTTGAGGTCCCCTCTTGGTTCCTCGTATCCTAAAGGAATTTGCCTATGAGAAAGTTCCTTCATGATTTGCTTCATTTTCTTCTCAGGTAAAAGCTCTGGTGAAAGCTCACCAGTACCTAGCCGAATTATATTTGGATAAAATTCGGCTTGATTAATTTCTTGAATGGTGGGGAGATTCGGATAATGAATACCTGTTTCTACATAAGAATTCCAGTTAGGAGGTGACGTCAAAGTTGATACACTCCATGTATCGTTTCTCACAATTGTCCCCCTTCTCCCCTGTCCCTCAATTAATCCTTGCGCTGCTAATTCATCTAAAGCCATTACAATTGTACTTCGATTCACTTCAAATGCATGCGAGAGAGCTCGCTGCGACGGCAATTTTGTACCAATCGTCCATTCTCCATTTATAATTTTCTCTTTTATATACTCCTCAATTTGCTTATATAAAGGAACCGGAGAGGATCCATTTGGCTTCCAGTCAAATCGCTCCATATTATCACTCCACTTATTTTTGGTTGGTTTGTTATCCAACCATATGGATGGATACAAATTTGATTTTCTTTTATACAATATACACTATCATATTTCAGCTATTTATATGGGAGGCAATAAAATGACTGAAGCAATCCTTCACGGAATGGTTCTTGCGTTTGGACTCATTATTCCATTAGGTGTACAAAATGTCTTTGTCTTTAACCAAGGTGCTAGTCAACCAACTATTTTGCGGGCTACACCAGTTGTTCTAACCGCATCAATCTGCGATACAATTTTAATTTTGATTGCAGTACAAGGTGTATCACTTATGCTTCTGACCTTTTCATGGTTAACAACAACACTTTATGTAATTGGATTTTTCTTTCTGATTTATATGGGATGGATGATTTGGAAAAGTGAGTCTACAAAAGAAACGATTAAAGCAAAAAAGATGGCTATCAAAAAGCAAATTATCTTTGCCGCCTCGGTTTCCCTATTGAATCCACATGCAATTCTAGATACGATTGGCGTCATTGGCACAAACTCTATTCAATATGTAGGCAGCGAAAAATGGGCTTTTACTTTCACAACAATTACGGTTTCTTGGCTTTGGTTTATTTGCTTAGCATTTGCAGGGAGATTGCTTGGAAAAGTAGATCCATCAGGAAGCACAATTACAATTCTAAATAAAATTTCAGGGGTTATTATTTGGGGAGTTGCTCTTTATATGCTGAAGCAACTCATGTTTTAGAAAAGAAAGTATAACGTTTCAGTATATTTATAGGTAATTGTTAAACAATAATTGAAGTTGTATTTTATTTATACTGTTCACAAAAGGAGCCGTTACTTATATGGAATATAGCAAAGATTATAAGTTTATCCCTATGACATCTATCAAAAGTGGATTAGGAATAGATATCACTCCTGATATTTACTGTCTACCTATTCAAATTGTTAATGTTTGTTTAATCGGAAATCCACAAGAAACCAACGAATGTGTACTCATTGATACAGGTATGCCTAAATCTGCAAATCAAATTATTTCTGCACTAACCAATCGATTTGGCCCAGATGTTCAATTGAAGGCTATTATTTTAACACACGGACATTTTGATCATATCGGTGCTGTCATTGAACTCATAAAAAAATGGGATGTCAATGTTTATGCACACGAACTAGAGCTTCCTTATCTAACTGGTAAAATGAGTTATCCAGAACCTGACTCTAGTGTTGAAGGCGGTTTAATAGCGAAAATATCTTCTTTTTTCCCAAATGAACCAATAAATCTAGACCATCATATCAAATTATTACCTGCCGATGGTACTATTCCAGAATTACCAGATTGGAAATGGATACATACACCTGGACATTCACCTGGACATATTTCTTTATTCCGACAAAAAGATCATGTACTAATTGCTGGTGATGCTTTTATTACTGTAAAACAGGATTCACTCTATAAGGTTTTCACGCAACAGCAAGAGATAAATGGCCCTCCACGCTACTTTACAACCGATTGGCAAAAAGCTTGGCATTCAGTTAAACAATTAGCGAGTTTACAACCTTCTATTGCAATTACAGGTCATGGAACTCCGATATCCGGTGAGTCATTAACAACAGGCCTGAATAAACTTGTTAAAAATTTTGATCAGCTGGCAATACCTGATTATGGTCGTTATGTTGATAATACGAAAGAGAACTAATCAGTTCAAATGAGATACCAAAAAATCCATTTGTAATGATTTACAGATGGATTTTTGCTATCTCTTATAAAATTCCAAGTTAAGATGTAGGTTTCGGAACTGAATGTAAAGATTCATTATTCTTTTTAGGTTTAACCCATATAATTGTAATAATTGCTCCCGCAACTGCAAATATGCAGGTTAAGTAAAACACTTCATAATCTGTTCCCTTCATAAAGTAAGAATATAGAGGTGGTCCTGCTGCTACACCAATAAAACGCATCGAACTATAGAAAGAAGTAACCGTCCCTCTCTGTTCCTTTTCAATTCCTTGTGTAATAAGAGCATCTAAGCATGGTAAAGCTATACCAATTCCTATCCCCATAATGACAAGACAAAGAATTAACAAGTAAATTCCTTTTAAAAATAACGGCAATATAACAGACACAGCTGCTAATATAAATCCGATATATATACATTTTTTCATAATAACTTGATTGTCACCAATTTTCTTTCCTGCCATGTATGAACTTATTGATAATATAAGCAATGGAATCGCAAGTATACATCCTTTCCAAATTCCATGAATGTTGTATTTCTCTTCCAATATCGTAGACAAATAAAAAAGAATTCCAAATAATATGAGCATAATGATAGCACCTAATGCAAAAATTGCGACTAACCATCTTCCCTTTTCTCGGAAAGTCGAACTAATTGATTGAATGAATTCTTTAAAAGGCGGTGCTTGATTTTCTTGTTTCTTTGCTTTTACTAATAGTAATAATAAGACGATAGCAACAGCACATAAAACTGGAATGGCCCAAAATGGTAAAAACCATACTACTGCTGCGAGAGCAGAACCTAATATTGGACTTAGAACTTTTCCAAATGTATTTGACGTTTCAATAACCCCTAAACCCGTACTTACTTGTTTTTCATCTTTATATAAATCGCCAACACATGGGATTACAACTGGCATTGCTCCAGCAGCACCTATCCCTTGAATCGCTCTTCCAATTAGAATCCAGACATACGGATTTTCCACTTTCCATGATACCCAACCTGTTATCGCACCGCCGATAGCTGCAATAAACAAGCTTGGAACCATTATCATTTTACGTCCCCAGCGATCCGATAAATACCCAGCAATCGGAATCAATAAAATCGCAACGATAGAATATAATGTAATAATCATGGATACTTGAAAAGAAGAGATATGGAGTTTTTTTTCAAGTGTCGGAAGGATTGGAATAAGCATTGAATTTCCTAATGTCATAACAAGTGGAACAGATGCAAGTGCAATTAAACAACAGTTTTCTTTTTTTAACATGTTGATTTCGAAACCTTTCATCTCGTATTTCTTTCCATATAGTAGCCCTGATGAAATTCAATTTTAAATTTCATCAGGGCTATCACATTTTGTCTGCTGTTTAACTTATATAACAAAAGAAATTGGAGTATAACATAGCATTACTTCTATTTTTCCAATCCTTACAACAGTATATCCATGCTATTAAATGGAAAAATTTATTTTCACTTAAAAAAACCGATACAAAAAAAGAAAGGAAGAATTCTTCCCTTCTTTCATACACCTTTACATTAACGAGTATACCCGCCACCAAGCTGTTGTTCTGCCATAGCTACAAGACGTTTCGTGATTTCACCACCAACAGAACCATTTGCACGAGAAGAAGTGTCAGCACCAAGTTGCACACCAAACTCTTGCGCAATTTCATATTTCATTTGATCAAGAGCTGCTTGTGCTCCATTCGATACTAACTGATTAGAATTACGATTTCTAGCCATTTCCGTTCACCTCCTTTACATATTAAAATGTATAGATTCCAAAATAAAATACATGGTAATTTATGGTTTTTATTAAATGAGACTATTTTTGAATAACTTACACTTTGAACTCATGAAAAAAAGAATCTCGGAAAACGAGACTCTTTTTATATCCACTCTAATATTATCTTTGTTCAAAAACGAAAATATTGCATTTCATCACACTAACAATCGAAAATGTTTCACTTTATGGAGTCAATACTGTCAGTTGCTTTCTTCTCAACCGAATAATGTCTTCTCGTAATACCTCTTTTGCATCATATCCAAACCATTCTAACGAAGCAAAATGTTCCGTACCTTGAATTTCTCTAATGATTTCTTCGTAGTTCACAACGCCTTCAAATAACGGAACCATCCCTTTTCGACTACCAGCTGATGCATATACATTATTAGGTTCAAAGACATCTAAATGAGCAACTGCAGATATGTTCTTCATATGGTAATGCTGTACCCACGGCTTTAATTGGCGATAACATTCTACTGGATCCGCACCAGATTCCCACATATGAAGAAAGTCGAGATTAATTTTTAAATATGGATGATTCACTTCTTCTAATAATTTTAGAGTTGAGTCTAAACAATCTGTTAATGTATTCGGATGTGTTTCTAATAGCACGTACATATTGTGCTGTGCAAATAAATCACAAATCATGCGAATTCGTTTTACATATTCCTGACGTTCTTCTTTTGTAAAACTATTGCTTCGTTTTTGTCCAGCAAATGTACGAATCTTATTTGTATTGCACCAATTCGCTAGCGATGCTAATTGTTCTGATTTTTCCATCGTTTTCTCAAAATCTGCTGACAATGAACTGTCTAAATAATCACTTATCATCGCGATGTATTTCTTCTATAATTTTCAACTTAATTACAATCCAATCTCTCGATAGGTTATAGATACAGTACATAAAAAATCTTAAGCTATGCAAAAATGATCTAGAAATCTTCAAAAACCAAGTGCATATAAAGTGAAACTTTAATCAGTGTTTTTTTCTTCATCTCCCACTGATTATTAGCCCTCACCAATCGGGCTTTTACGGGCAGCCCGTCCCCCACCTAACTTCTTTGCTCTTGCTGAATTTTGAGGTGGAGGTCTTACTGTCCGCGAATAGCGGGATAAAAAAGGAGATATACATAGTAAGTTGTATATCTCCTTTTGAATTCTATTAAATATTTACATAATTATATTATTAGTATAATTTCGTTCAATTAGATATTAATCTATAAAGATTATCCATATCTCTCCAACAATACGCCGTTTCTTGAACATTCAATCTCTCTAAAAACTTTGTATCGACTCGCTCTGGAGAAAAATTTTCATAAAAACCTTTTGAAGGATTATTCGATATAACCCAGACTAATATAGAACGAACATCATTTTTTATAAATTTTGACACAAGTGATTGAAATAATCGTTGTCCCACTTTATACCCTTGGTATTCTTGCAAAAGATAAATCGCATATAATTCACCATCGCAATTATATTTCCCGCTTCTTTCTGGACCACCGTCAATAAATCCTATAATTTTTCCTTCTAACGTTTCCGCCACATATCTATACTGATCAGATGCCCCTTGTTTAAAGATTTTTCTCCATTGTTTTTCTCGGCTTTCATGTGTTATGTTATTTAAAATTTCATCAGGTATTATCCCTTTGTATGTTACCTTCCAGCTCTCAACATGTACTTTTGCTATACTTTCAATATCATCTTCTATTGCCTTTCTAATTTTTATATCCATTTTTTCTCTCCCCCACTTACATTTCATTGTATCAAAAGAAACTATATAATCTATATTGGTTAAGCAAATGATTTAATATTTTATTTACTTCTCTATATAATTAGTTTTCTACGGCAAACAATCACGAAAATATTTTACAGAAGGAGAAATTCAGATGATACGATTCGGAATAATTGGAACAAACACAATCACAACTAAGTTTATTGAGGACTCCCTTACATTAAAAGATTTTTCTCTAACTGCAGTCTATTCACGAACAAAAGACAAAGCAAAAGCATTTGCAAGTAAATATAACGTAGCTACCACTTTTACTAACTTAGAAAGCATGGCAAAAAGCGATGTAATTGATGCAGTTTACATTGCAAGTCCAAACTCATTGCATGCTGAACAAGCTATTCTTTTTATGGAACATGGTAAACATGTATTATGCGAAAAACCAATCGCCTCTCATACAAAAGAAGTAGAAAAAATGGTTCAAACCGCTAAAAAACATAATGTCGTTTTAATGGAAGCGTTGAAATCCACCCTTCTTCCTAACTTCCAAACCATTCAAGATAACATACATAAGATTGGAAAGGTGCGACGTTATTTTGCGAGCTTCTGCCAATATTCTTCTCGTTATGATGCTTATAAGGAAGGAACCATTCTAAATGCGTTTAATCCAGCTCTTTCAAACGGTGCATTAATGGATATTGGAGTATATTGCATTTATCCAATGGTTGTGTTATTTGGAGCACCATCTCATGTACAAGCAAATGCCTACCTACTAGATTCTGGTGTAGATGGAGAAGGTAGCCTTTTATTAAAATATGATGATATGGAAGCTGTAATTATGTACTCTAAAATATCGAATTCATATGTCCCATCTGAAATTCAAGGGGAAAAGGGTAACATAATTATTGATAAAATTAGCTCACCTACAAAAATAGAGATTCGTTATCCTGATGGACGTATTGAAGATATTACATATCCACAGTCCATTGCAACCATGTCATACGAAACAAAAGAATTTATTGAACTTATTGAACAAAATCAATTACAGTCCACTGTAAATTCTCATACAACTTCTATGATTACAGCGAAAATTATGGAGGAAGCTAGAAAACAAATTGGCCTTTCATTTCCTGCTGATTTCAAAAAATAATTAAAAAGGGTGGTTTTTCACCACCCTTTTTACGATATTAATTTCAAACCAATTGCAGCCCCTAAAACCATACTGATAAACAAAATACGAAGAAAACTTTTGGATTCTCCGTATAATAGCGCCTCCTGATGCACCAATTCCAGTCCAGATTGCATACGCTGTTCCCATCGGTAAACTTTTCATTGCAATCGCAAGAAACAGAAAGCTCGCGCCAAACCCTAAAATCAACATAACAAGTGACTGCCAATTTTTCTCCTTATGCAATTTATTAATCATCACAACACCAATTATTTTTTAGTTCTTCACCAAAACCTTCAACTCTTCCTCATACTCTGTAAGTGCCGCATCTAAAATAGTTAAACCATCATCAATCTGATCCTTTCTCACAGAAAGTGGTGGAATCATTCGAATAACTTCACTTGAATTTCCACAGAAGTAAAACAGCACGCCTTTTTTTAATGCGATATCTAATATTTTAAATAAACCTTCACCATTAGGTGTACCTGTTTCTGGGTGGATAATTTCAATTCCAATCATTAACCCAACAGCTCGGATACTTCCGATAACAGCATGTTTTTGTTTTAAATCATACAATTTCTGAACTGCGTAAGCACCCATTTCTTTAGCATTTTCAACCAGTCGTTCTTCTTTCATTACTTCAAGCGTTGCCAAAGCTGCTGCACATGCAATTGGATTTCCTCCGAAAGTCGTACCATGCGTTCCTAGAGGCCACTTCTGCATCAACTCTTTTGAAGCAACCGTCGCACTAAGAGGTAAGCCTGATGCAATTCCTTTCGCGATTGCCATAATATCCGGTGTTACTCCAAATGCTTGTGCCGCAAACCATTCACCTGTACGCCCAAACCCTGTTTGTACTTCATCAAAGATTAATAGAATTCCATGATGATTACAAATTTCACGAACTTTCTTTAACCACTCTGCTGGTGGAACAACATATCCCCCTTCTCCTAGCACAGGCTCTACAATTACACACGCAACTTCTTCTGGTGTAACTTGATGATTAAACAAAGTTTCAAAATCTCTTTCTAGTTTTTCAACACAGTGTTTCTCTGGATCAATCCCTTGCGGACAATTTTTTATATTTGCATATGGTATTTGATACGTTAGCCCATTCGGTTGCATAAACTTCCGATATTTACTTTTGGAAGTTGTTACACTTAATGATCCCATTGATCTCCCGTGGAAACAACCTAAAAAAGAAACAACATATGGTCTTTTCGTCACATATTTTGCTAACTTAATTGCCCCTTCAATCGCTTCTGTACCACTATTGGCAAAAAAGAAACAATCTAGCTTCGGTGGCAATACCTCCCCAAGTTCTTCCGCAAGACGCAAAATTGACTCATACATAATAACTCCAGATGGACCGTGAGTTAGACAATCTGCACTATCCTTAATTGCTTGTACAACCTTCGGGTGACGATGTCCAACATTGGTCGTTGCAATACCTGATGTGAAATCAAGATATTTTTTTCCATCTAAACCAAAGTAATAACACCCTTCTTCTTTTACAACTGGTAAATTAGGATGATCTTTCGCCATACTCGGGGCTAATAATTTTGGCATTCTTTCAATTAAATATTTCCAGTTTTTGCTCATATAAATTCCTCCTTTAAATTCTCAAACTGTTTCCTGGTTTTTATAGAGATCCTGAATCCATTTGCTTACGCATCTACATCTGCATTGGTATGCTGTTCTTTCCACTCTTCATACTTTTCAAATTCTGGTGAGGTTAAATACGAAATGATGACAATTGATAAGACACTACATGCCATTCCATATAAGATTGGATCTGTAGCAGAAAGACCTTGTACAATTAAACCACCTATTGTTACGATTGCACTTAAAATAATAGAGTAAAACGCAGCTTTGTCTGTTACACGTTTCCAAAACAAGCCTAAAATAATCGGAAAGAACACTGAACCAGATAATATTGCATACGCAACATCTAACGCTACAATAACATCCTGAATCCATATAGCACTTACAATTACGAATATTCCAACAATTAAGGTTACGATTCTCGACATTCGAATCATAGCTTTCTCACTTAATCCCTTAGATGAAGTACCTTTTATTATGTCATTTACAATTAACGTTGAAGATGCTAATAATGTCGCCGAGGCTGTCGACATTAGAGCCGAAACAATACTCGCAATGACAATCCCTAATAAACCGGCTGGTAATATTGAAACTGCCATTGTGATAAATGCACTTTGTGGATCACTTAGATTCGGATAAATAACTGCTGTACACATACCAATAATGGCAATTGCAAGCGAGTATAATACACAATACACTCCAGCACCAATTGTTCCTTTCTTAGCAATTCCAACTGTCTTTGCCGTAAAGATCCGTTGCCATATGTCTTGCCCGATTAGTACCCCTAAACAATACAAGAGAAAGTAAGAAAATATTTTATCGCCACCAATATTTGCAAATTCAAAATGACTTTGTGGTAATTTCTCTTGAAGATTAGCCCATCCCCCGGCCTTTTGTAAACTAAGCGGTAACATAATAACAAAAACGCCAATTGTCATTACAATAAATTGAAATATATCAGTCATTGTTACAGACCACATTCCGCCAAGTAGTGTATAGAGAACAACAACACTACCACCTAGTAACATACAAAGTTTAATGTCCAATCCAAGTAAGACATTTAATATAGTTCCCATACCAATCACTTGGGTTACAGTAATCATAGTTACATATATAAAAGTAATTAATGAAGTAATTACTCTCGTTTGGGAATTAAAGCGTAAGCCTAACAGTTCACTAATTGTAATAATTTTGAATTTCGATACTTTTTTCACTAAAAATATCCCTAATAGTATAATGCCAATTCCAATCATAACAACAAGCCATATTCCCGAAATACCAAATTCATATCCTAATCTTGCAGTTCCAATTGTAGATGCCCCGCCAAGAATTACTGCCGCTAAACAAGCAAGATACATCACTAAACCTAAACTACGACCAGCCACCATAAAATCTTCAGATGTTTTCGCTTTTCTTGCCCCTATGAAACCAATACTAATAATAATTAAAAAATAACCAATCATTAGTAATACATCTACTGTATTCATAACATCCTCCTTTTCAATACATATTATTTTAGTCTTACGAAATTACGTCGTTTTTGCATCGCTACAAGAGTAATCATTTCATATGCAATGCTTGATGCCGCAATTGCTGTAATTTCCCCACTATCATACGCAGGTAACACTTCTACTAAATCGAATCCAACAATATGTAATCCATCTAATCCTTGCACAAGTTCCACTGCTTCAATCGTTGTAGGTCCACCAATTTCAGGCGTTCCCGTTCCAGGTGCGTATGCAGGATCTATAAAATCAATATCAAATGAAACGAAGGTTACTGCATCCTTTACTCGTTCATGAATTCTCCGTAACACTTCTGTATATCCAATTTTCCGCACTTCTCTCATTGGAATAACTTCAAAACCTAACTCTCTTGCATCCTCTATATCATTTGGCCCATACAAAGGACCACGCATCCCTATTTGAATAGAATGACTGGTATTAATAAGTCCTTCTTCAACCGCCCGCCGAAATGGAGTTCCATGCATATACTTTTCTCCATAATAATGATCCCATGTATCGCTATGAGAATCAAAATGAACAAGTGCTATAGGTCCAAATTGCTTTGCGAATGCTCTTAAATTTCCTAATGAAATAGAATGATCTCCACCTAATATAATTGGTACAATCCTTTTTTCTAATAAAGGTGTTAAACCTTCTACAATGTTGTCATATGTACGATGAATATTACCAGGTACAATATCTAAATCTCCATAGTCTACACCTGAGCAATAGTCAAAAATATCAATCGCTTGATCTGGATTATATGGACGTAATAAACTCGAAAAGCTCCGAATATGATTTGGCCCTAAACGTGCTCCCACACGATATGACTGTGCAGTATCAAAGGGAATTCCTAACACTGCAAAGTCTACATTTTCAGTAGTATTTTTTTGTTCTAGTCTCATAAACGTTTTCACTCCACAAAAACGAGGTGACATAGCAGAATCCTTAGGTTTATACATTTTCTCACTCCTACCATTTATTTTCCTACTAATTTAAATAAAATAATTCTTCCATTAATGGGATATTCTTTACCTCATACTAATAAAGATCGGCTTATCAATTTATCCCCTACTTATTTTTCTTTTGCTAAATCATAAGGCATTGAAAATAAGTATTTATATAGAAGGCAATGTTCTCTCCCCCTCTGTATTGTTTATTAATGCAAATATCATACCAATTTAGAAAAAAGAAGAAGATGGACGAAAATATTTCATCCATCTTCTCACAATTCATAACTTTAATTTATCTTATACTTCTTCAATTTCCTTACTACAGAAGGCTGACTTATCGCTAAATTCTCTGCTATTTTCACAGTCGTTTTATATTTTTTCTTAGCATCAAATAATACTTGTTTCTCTACCATTTCTAGTATTTCTGTAAGGGTTTGAGACGGTTTTGTAACGAATTCATCACCACTCCTAAATTTATAGTAATCTGGTATATTTTCAATGGTAATAAGTTTTGAATGTGATGTAATCACGAGCCGTTCTATTATATTCATTAATTCTCTTACATTTCCTTTCCACTTTTGCTGTAATAAAATTTGTATGACTGCCTGATCCAGTTCCCGCTTCCTTTTATATTGAGTACAAAATTTATTCAAAAATAAATACATCAAATTCATAATATCTTTAGGTCGTTCACGTAATGGAGGAATCAAAATTGGTACAACGTATAAACGAAAATATAAATCTTGCCTAAATTTTTTATTCACTACCAGCTCTTCTAAATCACGATTTGTTGCGACAATAAGACGAAAATCTGCTTTTTTAAGCTTCGTACCCCCTACACGATAGAACTGTCTTTCTTCAATTAGCTTAAGAAGCTTTACTTGTTGTTCAAGTGAAAGCTCTCCTACTTCATCAAGAAACAAAGTCCCCCCGTGAGCTAGTTCTGCAAATCCGAGTTTCCCATTTTTTTTCGCCCCTGTAAAAGAGCCTGCTTCATACCCAAAGAATTCAGCCTCAAATAAAGACTCAGGTATAGCAGCACAATTCACTTCAATAAAAGGGCCATATTTTCTTGGACTTTTATCATGAATATAACGAGCAATAGCCGTTTTTCCTACTCCTGATTCCCCAAGCAGAACTGTATTTACATCCACCTCTGCAACTTGATGTACTGTCTCCATTACTTTATACATAGCAGGATCACCGGCAATTAATCCCACTGATGTAATTTTTTCACGCAATGCAAGTTGAGCTTCCTCTTTCACACGCTCCAGTTCCTCTTGCATATGATCTAAGTATTTCTGAATTTCTATCAAATCCGAAACATCATAAGAATAACTTACTACTCGATACACTTCACCTTCTTCATCAAATAAAGGTATTCCTGTTACTAGCAATTTATTTCCTGTCTTTGTAAGCTGAACAACTGTGATTTTCTCTTTTTTTTGTATGATTAACGGTGTCACAATCGGAGTAATAATACCTGTTCGTTCCAACTCAAAAATAGAAGCACCGATTAAACTTTCATACTTAATTCCATATCTATCAGCGGTAAATTGTGTCGCTTTTAGAATCGTCCCATTTACATCTGTTACAATTAAATCATCCATTAAAGATTCCAATATCATCTCTGTTTCAGAAACAAATTCTGAATATAACAATTTTTCACCCCCCTATGCGAAATAAAGAAAATTCAGTCTATTTATTAATGAATATTTTATTTGATTTTGTATAGAAATGTAAAGCATAAAGTTCCCTCATATTATTTTTCTGGCATTTAATACAACAAGAAAAACCCCCAATTTCAATTCATAACTGGAAGGTTTTCACAACAAAAACTTTATCTACTTTCAACTTCAACCGAAACAATATGATCAATTTCTTTTAATGAACTGTATAATTCGGTTGTATATAAATCTTCAGGT
This sequence comes from Bacillus sp. XF8, assembly GCF_017498755.1. NCBI lineage: Bacteria > Bacillati > Bacillota > Bacilli > Caryophanales > Bacillaceae > Bacillus > Bacillus sp. XF8. The sequence goes on from NZ_JAGDQK010000010.1 coordinate 134,134, forward strand.
GCTAATATAACCATTTCTAATTGCTGAGATTCACTGTCAATATCTTTAATTTTCACACGCTTCACTTGCATGTTTAAGTTTTTAATTTGCTTAAAAATACCATCCAATTCTCGGTGCTCTTTTACGATAATTTTAATTGCCAAATCCCTTTGTCTTAAAGAATAAGGGCCAGCAATCTTAACAATGTGTGGCAGTACATTAATAGCCAATATAATTAAAATCATCGCAACTGTTGCTTGTAAATAAAAACCTGCGCCAATTGCAATACCTAAAGCAGATGCTGCCCAAACCATCGATGCCGTTGTTAATCCTGAAATCACATCGTTATTTCTTCTTAAAATTACACCTGCTCCAAGGAAACCAACGCCGCTCACAATTTGAGCTGCTAAACGCATCGGATCCATATTTGTATGTCCTGGTGAAGAGTAAACATTCACCGATTCAATCGAAACCATCGTAATTAAACAACTCGCTACAGAAATGACCATACTTGTTTTCACACCAAGCGGTTTATTCTTTAGCTGCCTGTCAATTCCTATAAATAAGCCTAAAAAGAGTGCCAAACCTAATTTGAGTAAAAATTCATATGTCATTTTTCATTCTCCTTACTTATATGATGTTCATCATTTCTTTTCTTAAACATCATTTTTTCCCTTAAATACTAAACTATAACTCTTTTAGAATTTCAATTCCAGTCTTTTCTGTCCTGCAAGTAAAAAAAGCCGTAAAAAACATTATAATTTAAATGTTCTTCCAGCTTTTTTGTCTATATTATTTGATTTAGGTATTGTATGAATCTTTTCATATTTGATCCTTACACCTTACATTTTCGTATTACCTAAAATCATACTATATAAATCCATTTTGATTTTTCGACATATAAGTCGCTGCCACGAAGAACAGAAGGTGACTTGCACTCGTTTTCTCTCTCTGTTTTCATTTGGCATAGGGCAGGAAGAGGATCTGACCACTTCGATACATGGCCGAATGCTCTCTCCCGCCTAAAAAGAAAAAGATTATGTCGTTTTTTTATTTGGATTTATATACTTTATTTTTGTTCCTTAACCTTAATTTCCGCTTCTTTATAGAATGCTAGTTTTCCTTCGTTATACTCTTTTGTATATCTATTAAACTTCTCTTTTTCTTTTCGCATTTCTTCGGTTAATTTATTTACAGCTTTCACTTTCTCGCCGATTTCTTTTAACTTTGTTTCTTTTACTTTTAACTTCGCATAAAGCTCTTTTTCAATCGCCATTGATTTCACATAGCTTTCGTTCATTTTTTGAAAAGCATCATAACGATCTTTATAAGCTTCTTCTACTTTTTTCGCTTGTTTTTGTATTTTTTTATCTTCAATTTTTTCTACATTACTTTGAACTGATTTCGTTTCTTTCTGTGCTTTCTCTAATGCATCTTTTTCATTTTTTAATATTTTTTCACGCTCGTCCACATTTGAAATTGCCTGGTCTAGTTTTTGTACAACCGCCTCATTATGCTCTTTTCCTTCTGTTATAATTTGAGCATATAATTCTTGTCCTTGTTTTTCCAACGTCTCTAATTTTTTCGCATCTTCAAATAACGACTTTTCTTGTTTAGCTGCATTTTCAAATGCAACAAATAGATTTTCTTCTGGTTTCTCGCCAAAACAACCTGATAATAATCCTACTGATAGTGCTCCAACTAGTGCTAATTTTCTATAAGTCAACGTCATTTCCTCCTATGTTACATACGTTTATCATGCCAAAAATTCACCGAAAAGTGATCACCTTCATGATACGCTTCAAATTCATAACCTTTTTCTTTTAACCCTTTTATAATTGCTGGTACTGCGGCAACAGATTGTGGATGAATATCATGCATTAAGATAACTTCTTTTGGATTCGTTGCACCTGTAAGTACATTTTGGGCGATTTTGGCTGAAGCAGCATCAACAGGCATTTTATTATATTTCCAATCTAAAGAGTCAATCGTCCAATCCCAAACTTTAAAGCCATCTTCTACTACTTTATTACGAAGTGCTTCATTTAAACCAGGCATGGAACCATATGGAGGACGTGTTAATTTTGGAGCTTCTCCAATAATATTTGCTATTAAGCCTTGATCTTCTTTCATTTCATTCACATACTCGCCACTTGTATACAATTTTTTGAAGTCATGTGTCATACTATGCATACCCACATAATGACCTTCTGCTTTTTCACGTTTTACTAAATCTGAAAACTGTTTTACATTCGCACCGATTAAGAAAAATGTTGCTTTCGCATCATTTTGTTTCAATATATTTAACAGTTCAGCCGTATATTTTCCTGGCCCATCATCAAATGTAAGGTAAGCAACTTTTCTCACTTGACCATTAAATTGAATTGGTGCTGTTTTATTCATCGCCACTTTTGACTGCTCGCTTGCAAGCTGTACTGAATTCACTTGATTTGCTACTGCCCTGGCCGGTGATGTGATTGATTGAAACATAAAATACCCAACTGCGATAGCAATAATAGCCACTATTGTAACTATTATACTTTTTACATTAAATACATTTCCCATTCTATGAAATTCCTTTCTATTAATCTTATATAATTCTTCCATTCATATTAGTATGTATATCCATTTTAATTTTCTAACATATAAGTCGCTGCCACGAAGAACAAAAGGTGGCATACACTCGTTTTCTCTCTTTGTTTTAACTTCTTATGTATGAGGCAAGAAGAGAATCTGACCGCTTCTACGCATGGACGAATACTCTCTCCCATCTAAAAAGAAAGATTTTTAGTCGGTTTTTCAATTTGTATTTGTATATTCAATTTCTTTTCAACCTTCTAAAATGAACATTAACAAACTATATACAAAGGAAGTTTTATCCCGCTATTCTAGGGCAGTATTACTGCCCGTAAAAGCCCGATTGGTGAGGACTGATAATCAGCGGGGATGGAGAACCCCCCACTGATTAAAGTTTCACTTTATCCTAATTCGTGTAATTCCTCGTTAACTATATATATGCATTTTATTATATATGTAAACATTTTTAAATAACTTTAATAGTATTTTGATCTATTTAATACTGATAATCCATATATCATGAACTAAAAAAGGTTGGCTAGGCGCCAACCTTTTACAATTAGTTTCGAACCGCTTTTGGCGTAACACCTAGATGCTCATTCAACTTTTTAGAGATGTCTTGCACATTTTTTTCGTTTGGAATGTAGTAATATATACCACCCATACGTTTATCTGTGCCTTCTATTTGCATTTTATCCATTTGCAAATCAGTTCCGGCCATATTTCTTGTAATGGAAATCATATCATCAAATGTTAAGTTTGTTTTCATGTTGTTATCAACTGCATCTAAAAGGGAACCTAATTTACTAATTGATTGAACAGACATTGCTTTTTTAACAATCGCTTCAATAACGAGCTGTTGTCTTTGACCACGCATTGCATCGCTATCCATTTTACGTGTTCTCGCCAATGCTAGAGCCTGCTCTCCGTTTAAATGTTGATAGCCTTTTTCTAAATGAATCATACCTGCTTGATCTTTACTATCTTGTTCTGTAAATGTAACTGGTACATCAATATCAATACCACCAAGTGAATCTACAATTTTCACAAAGGAATCAAAGTTAAATTTCACATAATAGTCAACTGGAACATTTAAAAATCTCTCTACTGTATCTCGTGTACTTTCAACTCCACCGAATACATGAGCATGCGTAATTTTATCCAATTTCTTTCTTGATGGAATGTACACGCGAGTATCACGTGGAATACTTACTAATTTTATTGATTTATCATCTTTATTAATTGTTGCCAATAGTAGTGCATCCGTACGAACAGCTTCTCCATATTGTCCTTTTCGAATATCGCTTCCATCAACACCCATAATTAAAACAGAAATATTATCTTTTAACGGTTCAACCTCTTTATCACGTTTAGTCGATTTATCAATTTCGGCATACGCATCACTTACAACCGCGTTTGCTTTATTATATAAAAACGAACCATACCCTACTCCTCCAAAAACGAGCAGTAAAAATGGAATCAAGATGAACCATTTCACAGATTTTCTTTTAGAACGTTTCTTTTTACTTCTTGTGTTTTGTTCTAATTCAGAGCTCATGTCTATTCTCCTCTCTTTCTCTTTCCCTAGTATACTCCATGTCTATCAATCTTCATATTGAATTTCATTTCATTCACCTTACATTTTTGTAAGGTTTGGTTGTAAAGAAGTAAAATCAATATGTATTTCATTTCACATTATACTCTCGTGTTGTATTTTAACAAGATACCAAACGATAATTTCAAAAAATCCACAACCTTATTCATTATATAATAGTACAAAAATCCCCACCAATTAGCACTTTCGTTACCATACCAGTGGGAATCTGCTACATTTATCACTGTTTATTTATTTCAGGTTTGTAAATCATTTTCTTCCCTTTTTCATAAATCACAGCTGATTTTGCTTGTACTTTTGTATCTTCTGTTTTCACATCTTGGTCAGAGAAGTTTACAATTATTTTTATGTCCTTTCCATAAGAAGCTGTTTGCACAAGTTTGTCTTTTGAAAGATATGCAAAGTTCGTCATCTCTTCTGTTACTGCTTTTTTATGAAATGCTTCCCATATTTTTAAATGATGCGTAATTTCATTTTTATGCTTCTTCCATTCCACTTCGTCTAAATGATATAAAGGAGGAACGTTATACAATAGTTCATATAACATTCGATTTCCGACTTCATCTTTTACCTTCAAGCTGCCCCATTCCCAATGATGAGTTGTAATTACAGAGTCATTGTACACTAATTTATATAACGGTATTGAATACACTGGGTTTAAATATACTTGCTTATATTCTTCCTTTACTGGCACTTGTTTTGCGTACTTTTCTGGAACGTTTTGATTTGGTGACCAGTAACCCCCAACATAATATAGACTTGTCTTATTCTTTCTCATATCTTCATCGGCCCATTTAATAACGGGCGTTTCAATACCATGTGCAAAAGCAATAACTTGACTTGCAAAATCATTTCCACCCTCAGAGCCAACAACCATACCTTTTTCTTTCGCGATATAACCCATCCGTTCTAAACGTGCTCTTAAATCTTGTTCTTGTGTTGTAATATGTTTTGGAGAATAATCATCATAAATTTCCCCTGTAGCGTCACAATCAATAAACCAGGAATTAAATGGGGTACCATTATTTAATATGTCACTGACACGTTCTTTCACACTAGGCAAAGATAATGTAGGATTTAATTTACGACCTCTCCCTAAAAATCCTTGTATTTTCTCACCATTCTTTTTCGCAACCGTTGCACCTTCAAATAATGAAGGATCTTTAAAAGAAGCTGTATTCCAATTTTTATCACCTTTTTCATGAATAGAATGATAAGAATCATATGGACCAACTAAGTATCCCATTTTCTCAACTTGCTTCACAAATTCTGGTTGAATGAATCCTTGCTCCCAATTTGGCAGTCCAACCCATGCATGGTCAATACCTGCTTCATTCATCTCTTTTAATATATTTGTTCCATCTGCACTCCCCCATTTTTCAACATCCTCAACTGCATCACCAAGTACAGATTTTAACAAATGTTTATTTAAGCTATACAATTCCGTTTCAGTTAAGTGATCTATGCCTTTTTTCAATAACCGATTTGATTCATCATCAACTTTCTGAAAAATATCTTCTTTATAAAACTCCTTCCTGCCCAATACTTCATTTATATAACGTAAAACAACATTTTTCTGATACTTATTAATAAAATCTTGCTTATTAATTTGATCAAATACATTTAATTCCCCAGGCTCTTTACTATATTTTTGAATTAATTCTTTCATCCAGTCAAATACAGGACTATTGATTTGTTGTCTTAGTTTTGGCCAATCTACATCACTTTGCGATATAACATTTTGATTCCAAAAGTAAAAATGAGCTGCTCCGTATAACTTTGCGACTTCTTTATTTTGTTTTGCTTTCTCTTGTAATGTTTTAAATTCACCTTTCTCTACAATATTGTTCTTATACAATTTCGCAATATTTACTGCATCATTATCAGTCACATACAGTTGAAAACCGTACGATTTATTTTTGTTAATACTCGGAAATTCATGAGTGAAATCAAATCTAATTTTCGGATCAGAATGGAAGTTCACTTCGTTATTAAACATATTGTTTGCAACATATATCATGGAATATTTCGAACCATTTAATGCAAAAAATTTCATTGAAAATGACTCCGCAAATGAATACGTTTCATCTTTTAAGAATTTCTTCCAATTCTCATCATTACTCGAAATATACTTACCTTCCCATAAAGGAAGTGTATAATTCTCAGCTTGCACTTTTGGCCAAGTAAAGCTTTCTGCACCTGTAGATTCAATCGCAATATTCAAATGATCTTTTTTCTTTTCCAAATTCACTTTTACTTTCTGATCAGGATATTCCCATGATGTATGTGTATCATCTTTTTTCAATTTTGATACTTTCATTTTCGGTAAAGGCTGTGATGCTTGTTCCTTCACTCCATCATTGTCTATTGTTAAAGAAAACGTTTCTGGATTCACCTCATACGAAAAATCTTTATATGTTACTTTTTTTGCTTTGAATTCATGTGAAACATTCTTTTCTTTCCAATCGCATCCTGTCAAAGCCGTGATTGTCATTATTGTAAGAAGACATATCGTCATCATTTTTTTCATCTTCTGCACCTCCACCACTGAATATACAGGTGGTTTGTTACAGGAATGTGGCAAATGCTAAATGATAAAGAAATCATTGGAGATACAAACGTAGTTCATTATAAAAAGCTCTAGTATTTTAATGAATATAGAAAAAGAGTACAGACTTAATCTTTTAGATTAAGTCTGTACTCTTTTTCTTTAGCACTTTATTTTCCTACTGATAAACCCGCACCTTGCCCTCTTTTCACAACCGTTCCTTCATGATCAATCTCTAACTCACAAACTCGCATCACCGGAAACATTTTTGCTAATTGCACAGCAATTTCCTGACGTTTTTCATACGGAGTCAGAATAAAAACTGCTGGTCCAGCACCACTAAGCGCAGTTCCATATACTCCATTTTTTTTTGCATACTGGCGAATTTCTGGTAATAAGGGAATAAGCTGTGAACGATATGGTTCATGAAACAGATCCCTTTCCATCATTTCACCAACAATTTCCCATTTCTTTTGGCATAATGCTGCCACTAATACGTTACTTACTGCGCTGGCACGAACTGCATCATGGAAATGAAATGTCTCTGGTAATACAGAACGACTTTTATTTGTATTTAATTCTTCATCAGGAATAAGAGAGATTACACCTAATTCTTTACTCTCTATTCTAACAACAGACACATGATTTCCATCCATCGCACCAATAACGATACCTCCTAAAATAGAAGCAGCTACATTATCAGGGTGTCCCTCGAAATTCGTAGCAAGGTGAACTTTCTCATCTGTTGTTAAATGTAATTCCCCAAGTTGATTGGCAAGCTCTATTCCTGCTACAATGGCTGATGCGCTACTACCTAACCCTCGCGCGAGTGGAATATTACTAGTAGCTTCTATTCTATATGGAGATAAGGAAGGACATACTTTAAGTGCCGTACTTACAATTAAATTCCTTTCATCATTCGGGATTGAAGAATCAAATGAATGTGCAACATGCCAATGAGTTGACTTTTCTTTCACAGCTACTTCCAAATATAATGATAACGCTATTCCAACAGAGTCGAAACCAGGACCTACATTTGCCGTACTAGCTGGAACACGAACTTTAAATGGAATCACGAAACAATCACTCCTTTAATATGTTCTTTTATTTGTTCTATATCATTTGAAACACTTGCAATCTCCAAATGATTAGAAGCAATAGCAATGTCAGGGTCTTTCAAACCATTTCCTGTTAACACAGCAACAACCGTCTCGCCCTTATGAATTTTTCCTGCTTGAACATGTTTAATTACACCTGCCAGAGAAGCATTTGACCCTGGTTCTGCAAAAACTCCCTCCGTTTTCGCTAACAACCGATAAGCATTTAAAATTTCTTCGTCTGTTACCATATCAATTTCACCATTTGATTGCTCCGCTGCTTCTACAGCATAGGACCAGCTTGCTGGATTCCCAATGCGAATCGCAGTTGCGACTGTTTCTGGCGAATCAATGACATGACCTTTAACAATTGCAGCTGCACCTTCCGCTTCAAAACCGTGAATTCTCGGCTTCTTGAACCCCTTTTCTTTCTCATATTCACAAAATCCCTTCCAATACGCTGTAATGTTACCTGCATTTCCAACCGGAATAGCAAGAACATCTGGTGCTTTTTGCAACTGGTCACAAATTTCAAACGCAGCTGTTTTTTGTCCTTCAATTCGATATGGATTTACAGAGTTTACTAATGTAATCGGCTCTTCTGCCGCGATTTGGCGTACAGCTCGAAGTGCATCATCAAAGTTTCCTTCTATTGAAATAATCTCCGCTCCATATGCGATTGCCTGTGCTAACTTTCCATGAGCAATTTTTCCTTCTGGTATAACGATAATACACTTCATCCCAAGGCGAGCGGCATATGCCGCTGCCGATGCGGAAGTATTGCCTGTTGAAGCACAAATGATTGCTTGTGATCCTTCTTCTTTTGCTTTCGCAACCGCCATCACCATTCCTCTATCTTTAAAAGATCCTGTTGGGTTAGCCCCTTCATATTTTCCATATAAATGAATCCCTAATTCTTTAGAAATATTCAGAAGTGGAATGAGTGGTGTATTTCCTTCCATCAAGCTTACATCTGGTGTATTATCATTCACCGGTAAATAAGAAGCATATTGATTTAATAGTCCTTTATACATATTCTTTTTCCTCCTCAATAGCGTAATAACTTTTTATTTCATTTGTTACATTCTCTAGCAATGTTAAAACTTGTTCAAATTGATACTTTGAAGTTTGATGTGTCACAATTACAATTTCTGCAAGCTCTTGATTGAATGGCAGTTGTATAATTTCTTCTAAGCTAATCGATTCATTAACGAAACATTCTGTTATTTTTTGAAACATTCCTGGTTCGTCCCGTAATAAAATACGTAAGAAATATTTCGAAACAACTTCTTCATCTTGTTTTAATTTATAAGGCACTAACTCTTTTAACACATCTTGACTTTTCACTACTTGATTCATGTTTCTAACGATTGAAATAATATCACTCACTACAGCAGATCCTGTTGGTAATTTTCCAGCCCCTGGCCCATAAAACATAACTTCACCAACAGCATGACCATGTACATATACAGCGTTAAATTCGTTATTCACATTAGATAGGGGGTGATGACTCGGTAATAAAGTAGGCGCTACACTTAAGTTAATAGCTGAACCTTGCTTCTCCGCTTTCCCAACCAGTTTCATAGTAAAACCTAGTTTCCTAGCCATTTCTAAATCTTCTTTTTCTACATTTCGAATACCTCGAACATGTACATCATCTAAAGAAACATTCATCGAAAACCCTAAGTTTGCAAGAATAGCCACCTTTCGCGCAGCATCTAGTCCATCTACATCGGCTGACGGATCTGATTCTGCAAAGCCTAGTTTTTGCGCTTCTTGCAGCGCCTGTTCATATGACCAACCATTTTGACTCATTTTTGTTAATATATAATTTGTTGTACCATTTACAATTCCCATAATCTTTTCTATATGATCCGAAGCTAAGCCGTCTGCTAGTCCTCTTAAAATTGGAATTCCCCCAGCTACACTTGCTTCATAATACAACTGACAGCCATTTGCATTCGCTAATTTTAATAATTCATTACCATATACAGCCATTAAATCTTTATTTGCAGTTACGACATGTTTTTTATTACGTAACGCCCTGACAATAGCCTGTTTTGCTTCTTGGATCCCCCCCATCACCTCTACTACGATATCAATATTAGAGTCTTCTAAAATTTCATTTGCATCACTTGTTATCCTAATTCCATCAATTGAAACATCACGTTCTTTTTCCACATCACGTACTGCCACTGCCTTTACCTTTACTTCATATCCTGTATCAAGACTTATTTTTTCCTTATGATCTTTCAAAATATGAACGACACCGCTCCCTACTGTTCCAAGCCCTAATACTCCAACATGTACTACATTTCTCATTTTTAAATCTCCTCCTATTTTTCAAAGTATTTGATCATTATTTTCTTCCTATTTGCGCAGTCCATGGTGGTTCTCGTTCGTATCAATCGTCTCACTCTAACTGCACCTCCTTTCAATTCAGTAATAAATTGTATAAAAAAACACACTCATCCCTAAAAAAGGGACGAATGTGTTTTCGTGGTTCCACCCTTGTTCCAATCCAAACATACATTCATTTTGAATTGCTCAAGTTCAGATAACGGCTGAGACCGTCAATAATTACTAGATTATTCGTTCACTATTGAAGTTCAAAGGTGGTAAGATTATTTTCCGTGTTAGGAAGCTCGCAGCCTATGGCCTCCCTCTCTGCAAACCGTAAAAATGATCTCGTGTCCTTATCATTACTTTTCGTTCAGTTCTATTTGTTAATTCATTATACGTACATATTACAAAAAAGCAAGAAAAGTTTTTATTTTTTTAATTTTTAAATATTTATTCCATATAAAAAAACACACTCACCCCTAAAAAAGGGACGAATGTGTTTTCGTGGTTCCACCCTTGTTCCAATCCAAATATACATTCGCTTTGGATTGCTCAAGATCAGATAACGGCTGAGACCGCCAATAATTACTAGATTACTCGTTCACTACCAGAGTTCAAAGGTGGTAAGATTATTTTCCGTGTTAGGAAGCTCGCAGCCTATGGCCTCCCTCTCTGTAAACCGTAAAAATGATCTCGTGTCCTTATCGTTACTTTTCGTTCATGTCTATTTGTTAAATTATTATAATTACGATAATTCAAAAAAGCAAGCTTATTTTTAAAAAAATATTTATTTTGATATTTATATAATCTTTTCCACATAACACAATTACTGTCTTATTTCATATCTTGAAATAATATCATCACCAATCACTAAACCTATTAAATCTGCATCCTTTTCATTAAAAAAAGTGCGGATTATGCGGATAATAACAACTTATATTATTGTATTTCTAGTTTCCAAGGCTTTCTAATTATCAATGAAAAAACGCCTTTATATGAATTATATTTATATACTTTATCTAACAACATACTATACAATTTTTTCAATACAACCTTTTTGTATAACTCTCTTCTAAAGAGCGTGCGACTTCTTCTTCATTTGCATTCACTTTGGCATGATCAACAAGTATTCTTGCCGCTGATGGCAATTCTTCCTTTTCTAACCAAGAATCTGGATTCCACAACTTAGATCTTATGAATGCTTTTGCACAATGAATAAAGCATTCTTCTATTTCTACAACAATTCCAACCAGTGGACTACGGCCATTCACTTGCATTTTTTCTAAAATTTCTTCGTCTTTTGTGATAGTTGCACGACCATTTATTCGTAATGATTCCCCAAGTCCTGGAATAAAAAAGATAAGTCCTATCCTTGGATTAGATAAAATATTAAGAATAGAATCAACTCGCCGATTCCCTGGTCTTTCTGGAATTACAATTTGATTTTCATTTAAAACATATACAAATCCAGGTGCATCTCCCTTAGGTGATGCATCACAATGACCAAATTTGTCTGAAGTAGACATTACTAGAAAAGGAGATTTAGACAGAAAGTCACGACAATGATGATCAAGAGATGGAATCACTTTCTTCACCGCACGCTCACTTGGATACCCTAAAATAAGACGTAATTCTTCTTCCGTTGAAATGAAAGAATTTATTTTTCTTTCCTTCAGTCCCATTCAATATACACCCCTTACTATTTTTCTTTATTTTCCCAAAATTACATACAATTATTGTATACTAAACTATACAGAAAGGGGAATATAAATGACAGAATGGTTAACGATATTTGATACAGAAGGAAACAAAATTGGAAAAAAACTACGTGATGATGTACATCGTGACGGTGATTGGCACGAAACATTCCATTGCTGGTTTGTAGAAAAAGAAAACGAAGACATTTTTTTATACTTCCAATTACGAGCTAAAAACAAAAAAGATTTCCCAGGAAAATGGGATATTACATCTGCTGGACATATTATGCATGGTGAAGATGCAGGAATAGGTGGTCTTCGTGAAATAGAAGAGGAATTAGGTCTATCCTTTCGAGCTACTGATTTAGAATACAAAGGCATTTTTAAAATCAATCATGAAACCCCGCACTTCATTGACCGTGAAATGTGCCATATGTATTTTCACGCTGTTACAAGACCACTTCCGTTTACTCCAGGTGATGAGGTTGAAGATGTAATGAAAGTAAATGCAACTTCTTTTTTTCAGCTTTTAAAAGGAGAAACCTTATCTACAATAGGCATTCCGGTTTTAAACAAAGACGCTAAACCTATTACAATAACATTTGAAGATATCTATCCATATGAACTTGAATATTATAAATTTGTCATAGAAAAAGGACGAGCTATGCTAAAAAAACAATAATTTTTTAAAGCTTGGGTCCCCCCTACTTAAATAGGAGGACTCAAACTTTAATCAACTCTCACCAATCGGACTTTTATTATCAGTTCACCTCCCACCTAATTTCCTTATCTTTGATTTCACTGAATTTTGAAGAGGAGTATTACTACCAACTAATACGGGATAAAGACGATTTATTGTTTCTCCAGTACCTTTAATTTCTTTTCTACTAGTACAAACATATCAATGATTAATATAATCATAAATAAAAACATACATCATTCTTATTTAAATGATGTATAAATGAATGCCCCTATTATTTTTTCCCTATTAATTATTTAATATATTGATATTTTGGATGCTCTCTTCCGTCTAAATAGACAGAGTTCATATCGTTTTTCTCATTCGAGTTCATATATATTTACTTTCTCTGTTTCGACGTTTGAAACATGCTAGGGAGCGTCACAAATCGCGCCCCTTTCGCTTTCAGTTCAGGAATAATCCGATCTAATGAGTCTACGGATCCTTGCAAGTTCCCTCCTGGCGTAGAATGTTGTAATATAACACTTCCCGGAAACGCATTCCCTAATACAGTATTTGTAATCTTTTCTGCACTTACACCTTTCCAATCAACGGTATCTACGCTCCACTGCACAATCATAAAGTTTTGCCCTGTAGCCCATTCCAGTTGTTTTTCGCGTATTTCGCCATAAGGTGGACGGATAAACTTCGGAGCGTATCCTGCCAACTTCTGCAATATCCCTTCTGTTTTTACGATTTGATTCCGATATTCTTCATCGCTCACCTTCGCTAAATTTGGGTGATTATACGTATGATTCCCAATCGTATGGCCTTCATTTGCAATTCGCTTTACTACATTAGGATATCTTTCTGCATTTTCGCCAAGAAGGAAAAAAGCAGCTTTTACACCATAATTTTTTAACTTATCTAATATTTGCGGAGTAAATACAAGATCTGGTCCGTCATCAAATGTAAGAGCAACTTCAGCTTTATTATACGGACCTGAAAATGCATAAGCATATTTTTCAACCCATGAAAACGGAGTCCAAGATCCTCTAAGCTCTTCTCCACCTTGAACTTCATTTTCTAAACTAATATTTGATAAGTTAGGAGTTATATTTAAATAGTTTTGATAATGAAATGTACTAGGATACGGCATATAGGAATACGCATTATACAAAGGTATATTACGCTCTGGAATCCATTGAAAAGGAAGCAATATTTCTGATGGATAGAAATAATACATTATGATAAATCTCCCCTTTAAAGCTGTAAATTTCCCCTTATATCTCTGTTATAAAAAACTCTCTTCAGTTTTTATATGCTATTGATTCATATTTTGTTAGAACTTTCGAAACAGAAGTAACACCGTCCAATTATTTGAACGGTGTTGACTTTATCATATACAATTAATAAATTGCTTTACTATCTTTCGGTAAAGATTTCACATGCTTTAAATACCTTATCACTCTGTCATCATCATTTCGTGGATATTCATAACTAAAATAGCTAGCAACTCCGATTGCAGTTTCTCTAAATAAATCTCCCATTACAAAGAAAGACTTCCAAATGGTTTCATACTCTGCATTTGAAAAAGTCTCCACATATCGTTTCCACATGTCATTCTCAAGATATTGTTCAAAATACTTTCCAAATTTCCCAGCGCTAACTGTAAAATTTGTCTTTATCCCAATATGCCATTCTAGCATTTGCATCAGCATATTTCTCACAGGACCTTCAAGCATTCCTTTTACATAGGGTAGCTCTTCTCTCCACAATCCTTTTGCAACATTGGTACTACACCACCAAAACTCATTACAGCAATCCGCAAATTCTTTTTCAATTGGCCTTTTTATAAGATAATCTGAATCACTTGCTGGTGGAAATGGTTCAATACAACCATCTTTATCAAGAAGAAGTACACTTAAGCTATCTCTATCAAGAAGTTCATTTACTAATTCTACTGGAACTAAAGTCAAATCGATTCGATTCCCGTCTATAAACTGCATCAAATAAGGAAATTTCCCATCCTCTTCTGGTGGAACTAAAGTGCTTTCTTCTGGCATTTGTACAATCATTATTTCTCCAAATCTATTTATCCAGCTGTGATCAGATGTGAATGACCTTATATCTTTCACAACATATATAATATCGTAATCTTGAAAACAGTCTTTCTTCACATTTGGATTCACACGAGAACCATTCATAATAACTGCACGAATACGTTTATCTTCTCTCGCTGTATTTAATATTAAATCCATCATTTCTTTTTCGCTTCTCATATTTTTATAACCTCCAAATTTTATTAGTGCACCATACTATATTCATTTTGGAGGGGCACGAGAAGAATTACCTGTATTCCATACATGTTATAACATATCAAACATTTTCTTCATTTTTTCCTCCTAGTCTAGTAGATCGACGCCATTTAAATTTTATCACTCTGTTACAAGCGCCATTACAAATCCATCATATCCCTTACTCCCTACTGTTTGAATTGCTGTGCCACTTACACGTGGTTCAGCAGCAATTCATTCATAGAAACGACGTATCCCCTGTACACGTGGGTCGTCACTTGTAGCATTGACGACTTCCCCCTTAGCTATTGAAACGTCATGCGCTGGCAAATTAGCTTCCGCATTCACTTGAAGTACCTCTTCAAGAATAG
This sequence comes from Bacillus sp. XF8, assembly GCF_017498755.1. Classification (NCBI taxonomy): domain Bacteria; kingdom Bacillati; phylum Bacillota; class Bacilli; order Caryophanales; family Bacillaceae; genus Bacillus; species Bacillus sp. XF8. Next base: position 149,337 of record NZ_JAGDQK010000010.1, read on the forward strand.
AATCAGTTGGCACAAGTAAATTCGTAATATAATCATCAACAGCTGTCCATTTATCAATATGATTCACGTAAATACCATTCCCTTCGAATTGTATGGGATAATCCTTCAATAACTTTTACTTCCATTATAGTTCATAGAATTCAGAATTAAAAATAAACAAAAAAAGATTTGGCTTTAAACCAAATCTTTTTTTATTCATATACAATTTCTTACGGATTAGTAGACCAAAGCCCAGCAGATTTAATAAATGTACGTTTATTTAATTTCAGCTGCGCTACGATAAACTCTGCAATATCTTCTGCTTGCATGACTCTATCTGGATTACCATCTGTTAATCCTAATTCTACTGCCATATCTGTTGCAACTGTACTTGGTGTTAAAGCTGTTACACGAATGTTGTGTTTGCGTACTTCCATCGCTAATGATTCTGTTAAACCAAGAACACCAAATTTAGAAGCACTGTACGCACTTGTTACTGGCGCACCTTTTTGTCCAGCTGTAGATGAGATGTTAATGATGTCACCAGATTGTTGTTCAATCATGCTTGGCAATGCTGCACGAGTTGCATAATATACACCCATTAAGTTGACTTGGATAATTTTTTCCCAATCAGCAACATCTAATTCTAAGAACTTACCGAACTTAGAAATACCTGCATTATTAATTAAAATATCGATAGAACCTAATCCACTTTTTAATGTTTCAATAGCAGTAGTAACTTCTTCATATGAAGATACATCAGCAGTAGCAATAACAGCTTTTACGCCTTCAGCTTCCACTTCTTTCGCCACTGCTTTTAAGTTTTCTTCAGAGCGCGCTAAAAGGCCAACATTTACGCCTTCTTTTGCTAAAGCAATTGCTACAGCACGGCCAATTCCTCTTCCTGCTCCTGTAATTAATGCATTTTTCCCTTGTAATAACTCTGCCAAATATAACACTCCTCAATCATTCTAAGTTACTTTTTCATACCATGAATTCTATATGTATATCACCCTAAATGCAATTATGCACTTTGATGTGCGTAGGTTACTTGTAAGTAACTAATGTGTTTAATATAGTCTCTATAACATTACACATATTTAATCATTCTTAGACATAGAATATTTCTTGTTTTGAATACTGGCTGTATTCTAAAAGACTATTGCTATTTAGAAGAAGAGAAACTATGCTTCTCTCTTCGTTATCTTATCTATATTGATTCGGGTCATGTTCTTTTAGTTTATAGATTTACTGCCAGGAATCGAAACAATAAATTCAGTTCCATTTCCAACCACACTCTCTACCCGTATCTTCCCTTGGTGAAGGTCAATCACTTTTTTCACAATCGCCAATCCTAAGCCGTTCCCCCCATGTGCACGATTTCGTGATGAATCTACTTTATAAAATCGCTCGAAAATATGTTGCTTTTGTTCCTCTGATATTCCTATTCCTGTATCACGAATATGAACCTCAGCTTGTTCGTCATTTTGCATTAATTGAATCGTAATTGCTCCACCACTTGGCGTAAATTTAATACTATTATGAAGTAAATTTATCCATACTTGACTCATACTTTCTTTATCCGCCGTAACGTATACTTTGTCTAAAGATAGTTCTAACTCAATTTCCTTTTCACTCCAAAGCGGTTCACAATTTAGCACAATTTGTTTTAATTGTTGATCTAATCTATATGTTATATGCTCTGGCAAATGTTCTTCAGATTCTAACAACGTTAATTTAAGCAAATTATGACTAAGCTTAGATAGCCTTGTTGTCTCTGTTTCAATGATCGTAAGGTAATGCTTTTTCTTTTCATCTGGTAAGTGATCATCTTGGAGTGCGCGCGCAAATCCTTTAATCGATGTTAGCGGCGATTGAATTTCATGCGAAACATTAGATACAAATTCTTGTCGCATTCTTTCCATTGCATTCAATTCATCCGCCATTTCATTAATACTTTTCACAAGGACACCTATTTCTCCATCATACTGCTCTTCATTCCTTATTTTCACAGAAAAATCACCTTTTGTAATTTTTTGTATCGGCTCAATAATAGACCAAACCATTGCTTCTCGCTTTGGTCTCATTAAAAGTCCAATTGTCATACTAGCTAAAATAGCAAATAACAAACTTAAAATATTACTAATCAGAAAGCTAACAAAAGGTGCCACTTCTATGCTTAAAACACGTAGCACATATGATGATACAAAAAAGGCAATTGCCCAAAGTATAATAAGAGAGAGGAATACTCCCCCAACACTTACTATTACCTTCCAAAACTTTCGTCTACTCATTTCCTTACCTCTAATCGATAACCTAGCCCACGAATTGTCTTTATTGTAAAACCTGTTTGCTCTTCCTGAAACTTTTCACGCAAGCGATTAATATGAACATCCAAAGTCCGTTCATTCCCTTCAAAATCATACCCCCACACTGCTTCAATCAATTGCTCCCTTGAGCATGTTCTACCTACCTTTGAACCTATAGTAAACAATAGCTCAAATTCTTTTAAAGGTAATGTTATCGTTTGCTCTCCAATTGTAACTTCAAATGTTTTACGATTTAATAATACATTTCCCACTTGGATAGACTGTGATACAGTGATTTGATATCGCTTCAGTAACGCTTTTACTCGTACAACTAATTCTAATGGATCAAAAGGTTTTACGAGATAATCATCTGTCCCTAACTGGAACCCTTTCACCTTTTGCGAAGTTTCTCCTTTTGCTGTAAGCATTAAAAGAGGGATATCGTAATATTTTCTTAATTCATAGCATAGTTCCCAGCCATCCATATTTGGCATCATGATATCGAGTATAACCATATCCATTTTCACTTCTTCTATTTTACGGAGAGCATCCATCCCATCAATCGCCTCGTATGTTTGAAAACCTTCTCGTTCCAAGAACACAGAAACTAATTCTCTAATGTGTGGATCATCATCTACTACTAAAATTTTCGCCATCAAATCGTCACCTCTTCTCTTTTATCATGCCATTTATAATAATGAATAAGCAGTGAAGTAAAAAATGTCCCCACTGCTTCAAAATCTAATACTACATGCAATCGTTTTATAGCGCCCTCTCTTTAATTTTCAATTGCTGCATTGCAAATTCACGGTACATATCATGAGATTGTAACAATTCATCGTGAGAGCCACTCCCTGTAAGTTTTCCTTTTTCAATAAAGATAATTTTGTCTGCATCTACAACAGTAGAAAGTCGGTGTGCAATAACTAAAGTTGTTCTGCCTTTCATTAAGTTATTTAACGCTTTTTGAACTACAGATTCCGATTTACTATCAAGACTTGAAGTCGCTTCATCTAACATTAAGATTTGCGGATCTCGGAGCAACGCACGAGCAATCGCAATTCTTTGCCTTTGCCCTCCTGATAGCTTCACACCACGTTCTCCGACTTCCGTATCATATCCTTTCGGTAAATCATGAATAAATGCATCAACATAAGCCATCGCGGATACTCGTTCTATTTCCTCGTCACTAACATTCCCTTCAACTCCATAGCAAATATTATCTCGGATCGTCCCATCAATTAACGGACTATCTTGTGATACATATCCAATTTGGCGTCGCCAAGATTGTAATGAATATGTTGAAATAGGCTCTTTTCCTAACTTTACAACACCACTCGTCGGTTCATAAAAACGTTCTAGTAAAGAAAACAATGTCGTTTTCCCACTACCACTAGGTCCTACAATTGCAGTTACTTTTCCTGATTCAATTGTAAAATGAATATTTTGTAGTACCTTTTCTTCTTCGTTATATTCAAAATCTACATTTTCAATCAAAATGGATTGCTTTGCATTTGTCACATTAACACCATCTATATGATTTTCAACTTCATACTCTAAAATTGTATTAATACGTTCCGTTGCACCGATTGCCTTTTGGAATTGCGTAAAGAACATTGAAAGCTGACTCATCGGCATAACAATTTGCACTAAATATAGAATAAATGCCACAAGTTCTCCTGTTGTTAGTGCCCCACTAGAAACTCGCATTCCACCATACCCTACAATAATAACAAGTAACGACATTAGAACAAACGACATAACTGGTGTAATTAAAGCTTGCACTTTTCCTTCTTTTAGCCCAAATTGTAATAACTTTTGAATTCCTTTGTTACCATTTTCATATTCTCTTGACTCCGTATTTGACGATTTCACCAAACGAATTTCTGATAATACTTGGTTTAACACACTTGTAAAAGAAGCCGTCTCATCTTGTAGTGTTTTAGAAATTTTATACATCATTCTTCCAAGTGGCACTAAAATCAAAACAGATAACGGAATAACTGTTAACAATAGAACTGTCATTTTCCAATCTAAAACAAATAATACAATTAATGATCCGACAATAGAAATACCACCTGTTAATAAGTTAGACAGGTGCTCTGAAATTAATGTTCTTACAACACCTGTATCATTTGTCATACGGCTAATCGTATCACCCGTCCTGTTTTGATCATAGTAAGAAACCGGTAAGATCAAAACCTTTTTCCATAGTCGTTCTCTAATTCCAGCTACAATTTTTTGCCCAATATAATTGAGTAAATAAATGGATAATCCTGATGCGATTGTTTGGATAACAAAAAACGTAACTAAACCAACAATTTGCATTGTACTGATTGAGGAAATTGAGAAGTTATCAACCAATCCTTTTGTAAGCATCGGAATAAACAAACTTGCCCCTGTTGAAAACAAGCTCATTACTAATGCGAATATAAGAATGCCTTTTGGGGGATTTGTATCTTGAATGAGTCGTAAAAATTTCCTCCAACTCCCTTTTTCTTTCTCTTTATTTTTTACTGACATTTCTGTTCATCTCCTTATTTCAAACCAAACGGCTATTTCTAAAATTAGAATACGATATGAATGTAAACTGAATGTAAACAGTCAAATAATCCATCCACGTATTTGGTAATAAAATACATCAATTCTTATCTTTACAACAGATATAATAATCTGATATTATTACCTGGTACTTAACATAAAATTAGCATTCTATAGCCTACAAATAAAAAAAATATAGAATACTAACCTATAACTATAAAAACTTATATTTTCATAGCATACGCATTTCACTCATCTTCATTCACCGAAAGGGGTATACCGTGCAAGCAAAAAAGAATTCTGAAAAGAAGACCATTATATTCATTCATGGGTTAGTCGGAAATCGTCGTGCCTTCAAAAAAGAATATAAACGATTTTCTCCTTCTTACAACATTATAACGTATGATTTACTAGGTCATGGTGAAGATAAAGGACAAGCAATAGATTTTTCTTTAGATCAATTAGTACAGCAATTATCCGACCTTTATGAAAAAGAAGGTATTCAAGAGGCTCATATTTGCGCCCTAAGCTATGGCTGTTACATTGCCACTATATTTGCTCACACATATCCAGAGAAAGTATTAAGCCTTTGTCATATTGGTGGTCATTATAATAATCCATCTGTTTTATATAACGTATTCCAAAAATTTTGGGAGAAACGCGGAGACGAATATTCTACTTGGCTCTCTCAATATGCGAATACTATTTTTCCAGGTGGCATACTAAAAGCTAACCCTTTTGCAGCTATTTCGAAAAATATTTATTATCGTTTTGGATTACAATTACACTCATCAATTATTGTGGAATCACTTAGACACCGTCTAGAATTTGATTTGAAATCTAAATTGAAAGAACTCTCTCACCCCATTTTATGGGTCATGGGCGAACACGATCATCTCTATAAATCTTGTCTATTTGATTTAAAATCTATCCTTCCGAACGTTTTATATAAAGAAATACCATTAGCTGGTCACGCTGCAAACTTATTCCGTCCTAAGCATTTTCATGATCTGTATTCAAAATTTCTACACGGTTCATTAACATAATTACTTTTAATACTGAGAAAGTAAGCGCTCTTCAGCAAACGATCAATACAGTATTCATTTTCAAATAAAAAAAGCTTTCTAGTTTCCTAGAAAGCTTTTTTACTATTCAATATAACAGCATAGAAAATGTTATATGATTCTCTTATTACGCTTTTGTATAACCAGCTAGATGCTTACTCCAGTAAGGATTATTTACTGATTGAACTCTTACACCAGTATCTTCAGTTTCCGCACTGATGAACTGACCATTTCCTAAATAAATTCCCATATGAGTCATACCTCCAGCACCAGTAGTATTGCTAAAGTATACTAAATCGCCTGGTTGTGGATTACTAGTATGTTGTTTGCTGCTCCAGTAGCCAGCAACATTTTGACGTCCACCAGAATGACCTGCTTCTTTTAATACATAGTAAATGAAACCACTGCAGTCAAAGCCATTAGGTGTTGTACCTCCCCATGTATATGGTGAACCATTTAATGATTGTGCAATAGACACAATTGATGATCCATTAGCAGATGGTGTTGTCGGTTTTTCTGTTTGTGTATTTCCTTGCTCACCGCCAGTAGTTGGACGAGAAGGCGTAGTTACATTTGCTGTACCACCTTTTACAAACTTAACAAGATCTGCACTTACATAACCTGTTTTTCCTTGGTGGTTAATTTTATACCAACCGTTTTCCCCACTAATAACTTGTAATGTTTGACCTTTCACTACGCCACCAATTACAGGATTATATGTAGCTGGGCCTGTACGTACACGTAAAGCACCTGTATCAACAACATATGAACCATCTTTTCGGATTGTCATTTCATTGTTGCTAGGCTTTTCTGTTTCTGTATTTACATTTGTAGTTGTGCCGCCTTTTGTTACAAAGTCTTTACTTACATAGCCAGTTCCGCCATCGTGGTTAATTTTAAACCAGTCTTGTACTTCACCGACAACTTGTACAGTTTGTCCTTTGTTTACAGTACCTACAACTGTATGAGAAGCGCTAGGGCCTGTACGTACGTTAAGTGAAGAAACATTTACTGTATATGTACCTGTTCCTTGTTGAACAGCAGTTTCTTGTTGAACAGCAGTTTCTTGTTTTCCACCAGTTGTTACAAAATCGCCGCTTACATAGCCTGTTTGACCGTTTACATTTACTTTAAACCAGCCATTTTCTTGACCAGTTACTTGTAGCACTTGACCTTCTGTTACTTTAGAAATAATGTTATGTCCTGTGCCAGCACCTGAACGAACATTTAATACATCAGCTGTTACTGTATATTTTAGTTCAGAATTTGTTTCTACTGCATTTGTTTCAGTTACATTTGTTTCAACCGTTTGTTCTTGAGTTTGTCCATTGATTTCTTTTAGTGCATCAGCTGAAACTTGTGCATGAGCAGTATCCATTCCAGGAACTGCTACGCCAGCTACAGATGCTGCTGCTAAACCTGCTAGTACTTTTTTCATAAGTTGTATTAACTCCCTTTCCCTACTACCCTCTTAAAAAATAAACTTAATATTTTCCAAAAACATTGGAAATAATTCCACATTAAATTCCATTTTTTACCAAGGGCTTTCTTTTTCATACGTCATACATTTTAAATTATTAATGTGAATTTCATGTGAACTTCATGTGAATTTCAACTTCATATAGAGCACTTTCGCAATAAAACATTTACTTTTTTATTACAAAACGAATTGAAGTTTCCAGAAGTATCTCTTATTTACCTATAATACGAATAAAAAGATAGTACCTAAGTAAACAATTGATTTCTCTACCGGTCTTACAAAATAGTATTAACTATTTTCATACAAAAAAGTTCTTTTCATGAGTCACCTTCTTATCATGACAAAAATCTAACAAATACGCAACCATATAATATTCTAAAAAAATTAAAATTATACGAAAAAGAATTTATCACGTTCAGGGGCAATCCAAGAATCCATATTCTGTTCACTATCCCTCACTAAACGATTTACTAAAATATCATGCCATATATAATTCTCTAATAAATATATATGAACAGGATCATCTGTATAAAAAGCATTTCCTTTTTGTTCGATTGAATGGCCATATATCATTTCTTTTCCATCGATTGATAAGATAAACCATTTATGACTTCCAATATTATCAACATAACTTGTTTTTCGGTGATTTTCTAACCCCTGTAATGGATTTTCAACTTGAAAAACGATACCTTTCAAACTGCATTCCTTTTCTTTTTCCTTTAAATCCACTAGTAGTTTTTCATACATCGTATCCCAAATCGATAAAATAACCTTTTTTTGTGCTCTTCGAATTAATATTTTGCAAAAAGCTAATATATTTTCTTCCCCTTTCAAAGTGGTTACTCTTGTATCCACCTCAGGTTCTTTTTTTTCAAATACTTTTAATTCTTTTTCTACATACGTGTATGTTTCTTCCCACTTCTCTCTTACTGCCTCTAAAAATACATCTACAGGTAAAGGGGAATATTGCACTGCTTCATTTACTTCTTCCTTCATTACAATGCCTTTTTGTTCAAGAGCATTCAATATTTCATATATACGTGCACGGGGGACTCCAGAATTTTTGCTAACTTGATAAGCGCTAGAAGCTCCCTGTTGAACTAATGAAACATATGCCTTTGTTTCATATTGATTTAAGCCAAGCATTTGAATTTTTTGTAGTAAATCGTCCATTGTAAACCTCCCATATGTTTAATTCCCTCTGCAATATTATCAGTAGTCATTACTCTAATAGTAACCATAAAAATAGATGTAGTAAACATTACAACTAAATTATTAAAATTTTCATTTACATATAGCAGATGAATAGGTACTATTTTAGTAGTGACTACTTTTACTTTAGATGGGGGAAATACATATGGAAGACATCAATCTCTATATAATGCTGTTTTTAATTGTTGCAGGTTTTTTAGCTGCATTTATTGATTCTGTAGTAGGTGGCGGTGGATTAATTTCTATACCGGCTTTGTTATTCACCGGACTTCCACCCTCAACAGCTATTGCAACTAACAAACTGGCAAGTTCTATGGGAGCACTTATGAGTACCATTTCATTTATTCGATCAGGAAATGTAAATTTCAAATTGGTCTCTAAGTTATTTCCTTTAACTTTTATCGGATCTATACTTGGCGCATTTGTAGTCAAACATATTTCATCTGAAATATTAAAGCCGTTAGTACTCGTGTTATTAATCGCTGTTGCCATTTACACAATTATGAAAAAAGATTGGGGAAAAGATGCAGTATATAGCGGGATGACTGTAAAAAAGGGAATTATTTTTTCTGTTGTTATTTTCATTATTGGATTTTATGATGGCTTTTTCGGAGCGGGAACAGGATCATTTTTGTTATTTACATTTTTAATAATTGGGTTTGATTTTGTGCAATCAGCAGGCAATGCAAAGGTTTTAAATTTTAGTAGTAACATTGCTGCACTTATCATTTTTCTTTATTTAGATATTGTTAATTTCGCATATGGACTTCCCATGGGAATTGCGATGATTTTTGGAGCTTTTGTTGGATCAAATTTTGCTATAAAAAAGGGCGTCTCTTATGTGCGAGTATTATTTATTTTTGTAACGCTACTTCTCATTGGAAAAAATATTGGAGATTATTTAGGAATCTTCTAATCAAAAATGGAATATACAACCTGAAAATGATAAAATAACTACTGTATATCGACATACTAGGAGGTTTATTTTTATCTATGGAGCACATTATTGATAATAGTTCCAAACACCATATTGAAATTTACTACGCATGTATATGCCTGCTATCTTTATTAACATTCAAAAAAGTTCCAGTTATCGAAAGAAAAAAGATCGCTTTAAAAAATACGATTAATAAACAAATAGATCATGTAAAACAAAATGACCTTTACAAATTATAAACATTATTTGTACACAACAAAAAAGGATTACCAATATCGGTAATCCTTTTTTGTTTTTTTATTTATGAAATTTAACACGAGTTTCTAACGGCTGAAATTCTTTTTCTCCTGCTGGTGCTACTGGTTTACCAAATGGCATTTGAGCGATTAATTTCCAAGTGTCTGGAACATCCCATTCTTTTTTCACTTCGTCATCAATTAATGGATTATAATGCTGCAATGTTGCGCCAAACCCTTCAATTTCTAATGCTGTCCAAATCACAAATTGTAACATTCCTGATGATTGCTGAGACCAAGTTGGGAAATTGTCTTTATATAATGCAAATTTTTCTTGAAGATCTTCTACCACTTTACTGTCTTCAAAGTATAAGACTGTTCCATATCCACTTTTAAATGCATTCATTTTTTCTTCAGTTGGTGCAAAATTATTTTCTGGCACAATTTTTCGTAATGTTTCTTTCGTAATATCCCATAGCTTATCATGTTGTTCTCCTAATAAAACAACAACTCTTGCACTTTGGGAGTTAAAAGATGAAGGTGTATACTTTACGGCATGATTCACTACTTCTTGAATTTTCTCATCAGAAACAACTTGCTCTTTACTAATTGCATAAATTGATCTTCTGTCTTCAATTGCTGAATAAAAATCTTTTGCCATACTAATTCCCTCCAATTTTCATTTTGAGGCTTACTGATATGTATTATCGTATATCCCGCCTCGGACTTATTAATAATAAGTTTATAACTTTATTATATTTACAAAGAAAAGCAATTTCAAACAATAGCACTCATACTTTTTTAGTTTTTGTTTTTAATACTTTTTATATTCCCTAAAAATTAAAAAACAGCCTATTTTCCACTCAATTCGAGTTTCAAACAAGCTGTCTTCCTTCACTATAGACCCTTCACCTAATTAACAATCTCGAAACCATAGGACATTAGTTTATGCGTTTCTGTAAAACGTTTCATTTTGCTCTTCGTACCCATAACAACTGTTACGAGTCGTTTGTCACCTTGTTTTGCAGTCCCTGTAAAACAATAACCTGCACTATCAGTGAAACCTGTTTTCAATCCATCCATTCCTTCTATGTATAATCCTTGGTTGGCGGGATTCAACATTTCATTTGTACTCGTAACAGTCGCACTTTGAAATGCTAACTGACTTTGACGTAAATGTGTGACATCTAATATCTCTGGGTAATCTTTTACAAGGTGGTACGCTAATTTCGCTACATCAGCTACAGTCATCTTTGTTTCACTTCCATCAGCTTCTTGCAAGCCAGAAGCATTCGCAAACTTAGTTGCTTCTGATAACTCCAGTTGTTTCGCTGTTTGATTCATAAGTTGGGCAAAATCTTGCTCTGTCTTTGCCATATGCTCTGCTAAAGCAACTGCAGAATTATTGGCAGATTGAATCATTAACGCATGGTATAAGTCTTTAACCGTTATTAAATCTCCCATTTGTACCGGAATTCTAGCGCCTTCCGCTTGTGCTGATTTAGCGCTTATTTTCACTTGATCTTCCCAATGGACCTTTCCTTTATGTATATTTTCTAAAAGAATATATGCTGTCATCATCTTTGACATACTCGCTGGGGCAAGCACATCTTCTTCATGGTTTTTATACATAACTTGTCCATCACTCGCATCAATGATCATTGCTGCTTTCGCTTCAACTACTGGTACATATTTTTGCGGGATTTCTTTTTCGGATAACCCTGTCTTTGGAAGCTCTGCTACTTGTAAAAGCGAACCATCTATCGCTATTTTTTCTTTTGCTTTGGAAACATTTGTACCATTCTTTTCTAGAATACTCCCCTGGAAAAAGAACCAACATGTACCCAAAATAATAGCACAGAGTATTGTTATGCTTCCCCACCCTAACCTTTTCATCACTAAATCTCCTTTTACTCTACCTATTTATAATTTCAAATTTAACCATAACAACAATGCCTTTAAATCGTCAAGGTTAAACAGGAAAGAATCTACGATAACTATTCTTTCAAGATTATGTGTTAAAAATATGATACACTACAAAAAATATCAAATTATATAAATTTTTAAATGTTTAATCCTAACTTAAAAATTTCCTAGAATAATTTTAATAATGAAATAGAAATTACATAATGAATATAGAGAAACGAGTGGCTTCGATACTAAAAAGCCACTCGTTTCCTTATATTGTTTTACAACATCACTCATGGTGTTATATAGCTTGGAATGTGAAGAGATAGACAAAGTATACACACGATAAAACCAAAAACATTTCAAACCACATTCCTCCAAGGCATATTCGCACCGGGGTATTATTATACTATGGTCCATGCTATGGTCTGTCCTCTTTTTCGGCGATAAAGTGGAACAATTTACTCGGTGCAGCTATTATTATGATTGGAATTGTGGTGGTGACGAAAGATGAATAATTATATATTGTTATATATTTTCGGCATTATTTTAGCGAATTACTCACAAATTTTACTCAAAACAGCAACTTTACAAGAATATGATTCCAAAATAAAAGAATATGTAAATCATTATGTTATTATTGGCTATTCTTTATTTGTAATTAACGCTGGGCTAAACGTTATTGCACTAAAAGGTGTTCCATTAAAACAGGCTCCTGTATTAGAATCTCTTAGCTATGTCATTATTTTAGTGTTCAGTTAGTATTTCTTGGGAGAGAAAATAACAAAAAGAAAAGTCATTGGTAACATTATTATTATCATTGGGATCGTCGTTTTTTCTATCCAATAACAAGTACACGCCCTATTATAATATCCTCGCGTAAAAAAGTCCGTTATAAATAACGGACTTTTTTCATACAATCTCCAATCCCTACTGCCCTAAATTTTGAACCTTATCTTTTAAATCCTGAAATTGTTGAACTGTCTGCATAAGCTCTGAGTTTTTAAATTGTTCTACATCCATTTTCCCTTCTTCTATCTTTTTCATAGTTGTATCAATTAATACATTTAGCTTTTCATTATATTCAACAATTTGCTGATGAATATCCTTTGCTACATCCGGAGGTGTCAATTCATTAAAAGCTGGAATATCCTTTTGAATTTCTTTGAGTTTAGTCTCTAATTCTTTTCGAGCAGCACTATCATTAATTGCCTTTTCTGCTAACCCTGGTGCCTCATTTGCAAACGCACTTACTTCATTAACATAGTCTGTTGCCTTTTGGGCATAATCAATTGAATTCTTACCTTCTTCAACTACAGAACACCCCATTAAACCAATTGTAATTAAAAACACAAGTAACATCGTCTTTTTCAATTTCATTGTTTACCTCCTAAATAAATATTAACCTATTGTTTCTTCTACATATTTATAAACACTTATCCCTTTCGTTATACTATCATCCAAAAATACTAGCTATTTAGTTTTCATTTCCCTTTCCTCAACTTATATATTCTAGCAAAACTTTTCAATTTCCTTTTCATAATCAGTTTTGAAGAACATCAGAAGTTTTCATGGTTAAAAAGGATACTCTTTTCGATTCCCCCAATATCTCTTCATACTAAAACTGTGCAGCCATGTAGTACATTTTGAAATATAAAGTGAAACTTTAATCAGTGGGGTTTTCTCCATCCCCCACTGATTATTAGCCCTCACCAATCGGGCTTTTACGGGCAGTTTATCTCCCACCTACCTTCTATGCTTTCGCCGAATTTTGAGGTGGAGGTATTACTGCCCTAGAATAGCGGGATAAATTGGAACCATCAACAAAATAAGCATCGTCAAAAGCGTATTTATATTCAGTAAAGTATTCTTTATATTTTCCCACATATGTATCACCTACAAGTAAATTATACATTCCTGCCATTTTTATGCATGTTCTTCCCCGTCTTTCCTTATATGAACATATGAATACATCTTTAGAAAAAAAGACATACTTAAGACTCACTTAAGTATGTCAATTCCTTTATCATCCCGTTTACTTTCCTACATATCCTATAACTGTTACAAGTTCTGATTCTATATGTACACCGATAATTTCCTCAATAATATTTGTGTATCCTTCTCCTATAGCCGCTCCATATTTTAAAGAAATTTCTTTTTTCTTATAAACTGACTGAGGTATAGTCAAAAGAAATTTCCTAAGATTCCTTTCGTCTACAGGTTCCATAAGTAAAACTATGCCATCTTCCTCAAACATACAATCATCCTTTCACATACATCCCTAATATGGCTCAGTATTGCCTTTACCTGCTGGGTTCTAAACCCAATTAAAAGTACTTACATTCGATAAAGTGAAACTTTAATCAGCCCTCACGAATCGAGCTTTTACAGGAAATTTATCTCCCACCTAACTTCTTTACTTTTACTGAATTTTGAGATGGTGGTCTTACTGCCCTCGAATAGCGGGATAAAGCTTACATTCTTCATACTTATACTCATTTAAAAATCTCCAAAATAAAAAGCACAAACCTTGATTTAACAAGAATTTGTACTTTTATTACATATGATTTCACATCCCTTGATCCATCTCATAAAGTCTACGATATTTCTCATTTTCTACAAGAAGTTGCTCGTGACTACCTTGCATCGTGATGTGACCATCTTCAAGGAAAATTATTTCATCCACATGCTCAATCCCTATAAGATGATGTGTTACCCAAATTACAGTTTTATCTTTTGTTGCTGTAAACATCGTTTCTAATAAAGCTGATTCTGTTTTAGGATCCAAACCCATAGTCGGTTCATCCAGTACAATAATTGGTGCTTCTTGCATAAGAGTTCTTGCAAATGCGATTCTTTGTCGCTCTCCCCCAGAAAATCTCTTCCCCATTTCATGCATTTTTGTCTGAAGTCCATCTGGAAGAGACGAAATGTGTGATGCGATTTGTGCTTGTTCTAAAGCATGCCAAATCTCTTGATCGGCTGCTTCTGATCTCCCGATACGTACGTTATTCCCAATCGTTGTATCAAACAAATGTGGTTTTTGATTTAATACAGAAATATACTTAGATAAAAAATCAGTATGTGCTTTTTTCCTATCAACCAATATCTGACCATCTATTAGTTGTAATGCTCCTGTTAATAATTTTAATAAAGTAGATTTTCCTGTCCCACTTTTTCCTAAGATAGCTATCTTTTTTCCTGCTGGAATTTTAAGTGATATATTTTTCAATACGAATTCGTTACTTTCTGGATAATTATACGAAACATTTTCTAATTGAATTTCCACTTTCTTTGGTACACTAAAGTTTTTCTCTTCATATACAAAGTTGTCCTGATATTCGCTAGAAGAAACGACAGCACTTTCAATACGATTAAGTCGACTTATAGAATCTATATACGATGGAATTCGATCAACTGCATCTGAGACAGGTATAAGTGCATTTGTCACTGATAATGTCATTAAAACAAACGCTGCAATAATCGTTGGGGCTATTTGTTCACTTTCTGCCTGTTTTCCAGCCCACATAATCATAGAAATTACAACGATTCCTATTGTTAAGTGGATGATCCCATCTCGAATATGTTGCCAACGTTTCATCTTCTTCTCGATTTTTAGCAACGAAATATTATGCTCTGAATATTCCTTTATAAATTCAGCTGTTCGTCCACTTGCTTGCCAATCAGATAATCCAAATACAGCATCCGTTAGTTGCTGGTATAAGTGATTTTTGCCCTGCTTCAATGTAGTATGGTGCTTTCTCATCAAAAATAACGATAACATTGGAACGAAAAAAATAATAACAGCTAACATACTCCCCGCCGTAATTGCAAATATCCAATCAAACGTTCCAAGAACTGCAACAAATATACTATATACCGCTAATCCCAATATACTAGGAAAGATTGTACGCAAGTATAAATTTTGCAGATGTTCAATGTCCTCAGATAATACGCCTAATACATCTCCTGTTTGAAAACGAGAACGTAAAAACAAAGCCTGCGGTTCTACAATTCTATATAACTTTGTACGCATCTTTTCTAATATACGAAGGACTACATCATGGCCAACTAGTCGCTCCATATAATGAAAAACAGCTTGACCTATGCTAAATGCTCGTGTTGCAACAATCGGGACATATACAGCCATTATATTTTCTGGTCGAAGAGAAGATTTAGAAATTAAATAACCTGAAATGAATAGAAGCATCGCACCTGAACTCACTCCAAAAATTCCAAGGACAACAGTTAGAAGCATTCTACCTTTATTTTGCTTTATATAAGGCCCAATCCAGTTATTCATTTTCCTTCTCTCCTTTCAGTATAAATAGCTCTTCATACGTTCCTTTTTTTATCATTCTACCTTTTTCTAAAACAAGAATATGATCCATTTGTTTCATCCAATGCAGACGATGCGTTGCAAGGAAAACAAGCTTTCCTTTGAATAAACGAAGCATCGCTTGTTTTATCTCAAACTCTGTTTCAATATCAAGATGAGCCGTCGGTTCATCTAATAAAATAATAGGCTTTTTACTTAAAAGAGCACGTGCCATTGCAATTCGTTGTTCCTGTCCTCCACTCAGCATACGGCCCCCTTCTCCAATTCTTTCGTGCATTCCACTTGGTAAGGATTGAACAAGCGAACGAAGGTCTACTTCATCTATAACTTTCTCTACGTCTTCATCGGTTGCATCTGGTTCATAAAAACGAATGTTATCTTTTAATGAAATTGGAAAAACATATGGCTGTTGCGGAATATAAGCAATGTTTTGTAACCAATTTTCACGCGTTAATGAGTTTATTTTTATGCCATTTATCATTATGCTTCCATGCGTAGGCTCAAGGAAACCTGCTAACACATCTATAAATGTTGATTTTCCGGCCCCACTTTCACCAATTATCCCAATTGCGCCATTACCTTTCCACGAAAAGTGCACATCTTGTAACATTGCTTTTGCAGGTTCATCATTGCAAACTGATATATGGTTTAATTCCATACTACTAAAGGAATCCCATCTAATCTTTTCATCAATTGACTGAGCTGATATATTTTTATGTTTTTGTAAAATCTCTTCAATTTGCTCCATTGCAATTTGTCCATCTAACGTCGCATGATAATTTGCCCCGACTTGGCGAATTGGCAAAAAGTATTCTGGAGCTAAAATTAAAATAGTCAGAGCAGGTAATAAAATGATAGATCCATCTATTAAGCGAATTCCAAGACCTACTGCAACAAAAGCAATTGATAAACTCGTAAAGAAATCCAGTGCAAAAGAAGAAAGAAAAGCAACTCGCAATGTGCGAATCGTTGCTTTTCGATATCTTTTACTGACCTTTTCAATTTTACCTTCATGCTCTTTGCTCTTCCCTAAATATTTCAATGTTTCTAATCCTTTTAGCGTATCTACAAAGTGATTCGATAATACACGATATGTGTCATATTGCTTATCAGCCATTTTCTGTGCCGCTAAGCCTAAAAGAATCATAAAAACAATAACAATTGGTATTGTTACAACTAAAGTTACAGCTGAAGTAACATCAAGTATAAAGACATATATGACAAGAAGTACCGGGACGATGCAACTTCGAATCATTTTAGGGATTGTTAACTCAATGTATGTTTTTAACTTTTCAACCCCTTCAACCGATAAGGTCACCAGATGACCAGTTCCGCTTATTTGTACAAACTTTGGTCCTAATTTGAAATATGCTTCTATTAATTGTTTACGTAATGCTAATCCTGTTTTTTCTGCAAAGCATTCTACGAAAAACTGTGACATATGAACAAGTATTTGTCTTACGGCGAATGAAATTCCAAAGTATAGAATTTCGTTCACTACTTCCTGTACTTGTGCACCTTGAAATAAAAATGTAATAGAACGCGATAAAAATATCGCCTGTGCAATGATACTACACGCTTCCAAAATACTCATAAAACTTAATACTAAGTATAAAAACCGGCTACCAGGATACGATGGGAGTCCTCTTTGTCTTTTCATTAGTACTCCAAATCGTTGTTTGACTTAACAGGTTGTTTAAATACATAAAAACTCCATATTTGACTTCCTATAACAAACGGTAAAATAGTAATAGAAAAATAACTCATGAGTTTTAATGCATAAGCCCCTGATGCCGCATTATAAATTGTTAAATCATTCGCTGCTCCTAATGTGCTAATCATGACACGTGGGAACATACCGATAAACACACTTGCACTAAGTAAAATGATTGTTAAACTTGTCATAAAGAAAGCCCAACCATCTCTTCTTCTTTTATTTAATAATGTAGAGGCAAATAACGCTACAAAGGCTCCAATTGGAACCATAATCCACTCTGTTCCATGGACAGTAAAAATATCAGTTTTCCATAACCCTACACCTGCAAAAATAAGAAGTGTTATTAATGTAACAGGAGCAATTTTTATCGCAACAATACGTGCACGTTCCCGTAATTTACCTGTTGTACGTAAAGTAATAAATTGCAATCCATGAACAATACATAAAAGAAGGAACATTACTCCGCCAAGTAAGGCAAATGGATGAAGTAATTGCATGAATCCGCCTACAACATTTTTATTTTCATCAATTGGTACACCAACCATAAAATTTGAAATTGTAATCCCCCAAAGTAGAGGTGGTAATACACTTCCAATTAATATCCCCCAATCCCATATACCTTTCCATTTATGACTTTCTATTTTACCTCGGAATTTAAAAGCGACTCCTCTTATAATTAAAGCGAGAAGTATAAATACAAAAGGAATATAGAAACCACTAAATAGTGTGGCATACCAATGTGGAAATGCTGCAAACATAGTGCCACCAGCACAAACAAGCCATACTTCATTCGCGTGCCAAAACGGTCCAATTGTATTTAAATATATTCGTTTTTCCAAATCATTTTCCCCTAAAAATCTTGAAACTGTCCCTACTCCGAAATCGAAACCTTCAAGTACAAAGAAGCCAATAAATAAGGTTGAGATAATTAAAAACCACAACTCATTAAGAGACAACATACCCTTCCTCCTTATCAAACGGATCATGGCTTTGATAATCCTTTTTAGCCTTCTTATTCGCATGCCCTTTAATTATACGAACGAATAAGTAAACACAAATTCCTCCTAAAATTAAATACAGTGATGTGAATGAAATAAGCGAGAATAATACTTCTCCAAATGTAACATTTGGTGATACAGCATCTTCTGTTTTCATAACGCCAAAGACAACCCAAGGTTGACGACCCATTTCCGTCATAATCCAGCCTACTGTATTCCCTATAAACGGCAGTACAATCGCATAAACTATCATCTTTAAATACCAAGGCTTTTCAGTTAAGCGATCTTTTCTTGATAAAAACCATCCATAAGCTCCTAGAAGTAACATAAATGTCCCGCTCATTACCATTGCTCTAAAGCTCCAAAACATTGTACGAACTGGTGGGATATAATCTCCAGGTCCATATTTTTCTTCATATTGCTTTTGAAGTTGGTTCATCCCTTCTACTTGACCGCTAAATTTGTCGTAGGACAATAGACTTAACATATATGGAATTTGAATTTCAAACGAGTTTGATTTTGTTTCCGGATTAATGTTTGCTAAAACTGTAAATGGTGCTGGATCTTCACTTGTATTCCATAACGCTTCAGCTGCTGCCATCTTCATTGGTTGTGATTTAATTAAATGCTGTGCCTGCGCATGCCCAAAGAACAATACAAACGCTGTTGCAATTGTTCCAACAATAATGGAGATTCGGAAAGATTTTTTAAACATTTCGGTTTCTTGTCTTTTCGAAATTTTCCATGCACTAACACCAGCAATAAAGAATGCACCTGTTGCCAGCGCTGCCGTAATCGTATGTGGAAACTGTACCCATAATTGTGGGTTTTGGATAATCGCCCAAAAATCATTCATTTGTGCCCGCTCATCCACCATTTCATACCCTACTGGTGCATGCATAAACGCACTTGCAGTTAAAATCCAAAATGCCGATAACATTGTTCCAAGTGATAAAAGCCAAATACATAGAAGGTGAATTCGTTTCGGGAGTTTATCCCAACCGAATACCCATAACCCAAGGAATGTAGACTCCATAAAAAAGGCTAATAGCCCTTCAATTGCAAGTGATGGTCCAAAAACATCACCAACAAAACGTGAATAAGTTGACCAGTTCATACCAAACTGAAATTCTTGTAAAATACCTGTTACAACACCTACTGCAAAGTTAACAAGGAATAACTGCGCCCAAAACTTCGTCATCTTCTTATAAATTTCTTGTCCCTTTACCACATACAACGTTTGCATTAACGCAATGATAAAAGCTAAACCAATAGACAACGGAACGAAAAAATAATGAAAAATCGTCGTGGATGCAAATTGTATTCGTGCCAATTCGAGCGTATCCATACTAAAGTCACTTCCTTCTTAGATTTTTTATATTTTAAAATAGATTGAGTCGTAATGATTAAACTGATAGTCATTGCAGCCCAATCATTTGGAAATACGAAAAGATGAAACCACTTATGTATTATTCGAAAATATAAATTTTCAGTCTTTTCATCCATTAAAGACAAACATTTTTTCATGAGATTTACCTTTTTCACTATTTCCACAGTGTTTTGTTCGTTAATCGAATTGTATAATATACTTACATAATAAATTCAGATGAATTTTGACTTATTCTTGACAGGATTTTGTCTGAAATATGTCTTTTGTAATTTTTTTGAAATAGAAATTTCATATTACAAAAAACTGTTTTTTAAACATACAATCTATTTTTCAAACGATTAAAGACCAGAAAATCACTTTGCACACTTGACTTCCCCTCCAAAAAATGTCCCTGAATCCCATCCAGAAACCCTCTTACATTTTGTCAAGAGAAAAATGTATTTTCAAAATTCAAATCAAGAATATTACTATTCACAAATAGAAAAATCCCTCTCCTTTTTTATATAAAAATTCACATTTTGGTCATTTTCCAAAAGTGTACAAATTTATCGAACTACTTCTACCTTCACTTCGTTTAAGGAAAACTTCTCAATTAAAGTAATAAAAACACCGAGAATGGATTACATTCCCGGTGTTTCTTTTGACTTATTTTGCTGTGTACTTTTTAATAGCTGGCATAATTTCAGTCGCAATCAATTCAATATTTTTTACAATCTTACCAAATGGCACACCACCAAAATCAATTTGTGCCTTAAATCGTTGTTGCCCATATAATTCATATTGGTAGAGCATTTTCTCAATAATTTGCTGTGGACTACCAATCATTAACGCATCTCGATAATCTATCGCCCCTGTAAATTGTTGCTTCGGATAACCTCCACCACGTAATGCAAGCATACCAACATTAATATGAGGATAGTATTCACTAAGTGCATCCTGTGAATTTTCCGCTGTATAAAATAAACTTGTTGTCGCAATTGGTAAAGTTGCTGGATCAAATCCACTTTGCTCTGCTGCTTCACGATAAGCAACTACTGAAACTTTAAAATTAATAGCCGGTCCACCTAGTGTCGTTAACATCATCGATACACCAGCATGTCCTGCTTTAATTGCACTCGCAGGTGGTCCACCAACAGCACGCCAAACTGGTATCTTATTCTCTTTAGGTCTTGGTATAATAGTCGCGTGTTCAAGCGGTGCTCTGAACTGACCTTTCCAGGTTACACTTTCTTCGTTATTTATTTTTAATAAAAGCTCCATTTTCTCTTCAAATAATTCCTCATAATTATTTACATCGTAACCAAGTAAGCTATATCCTCCTATACGTGAACCACGTCCAGCAACAATTTCAGCTCTGCCATTTGAAATTAAATCAATTGTGGCAAAATCTTCATACACACGAACGGGATCCGATGTACTTAACACCGTTGCCGAACTAGCAATTTTAATATTTTTTGTTGCCTGTGCAATTGCTCCTAAAATAACCGTATGGGCCTGAGTTGTAAAGTACGTTTGATGGCTTTCCCCAATAGCAAAGACATCAAGTCCTGCTTCATCAGCTAACTTACTTGCCTCAATTAATTCTCGAATGCGCTGCTCTGCACTAATCTTTGAGCCTGTATGCGGATTTGGTATGTGATCCCCAATCGAATATAAACCAAACTCAATCCCTTTACTTGTATCTATACGATATTGTTGCATCATTTCTCTCTCCTTTTTACTCAATTGGTGTTAACTTTTCTTCAATTTCTACACGTCGATCTTCTAAAAATGGTGGTAAATCTAGCGCTTTACCAAGCTCTTCAACCTTTGAATCTATAGTAAATCCAGGACCATCTGTCGCAATTTCAAATAAAATACCATTTGATTCCCGAAAATATAAACTTTGGAAGTAAAAACGATCTACAATCCCTGTTGAATGAAATCCATTTTCTTTAACAACATTGTCCCAATACCGCAGTTCTTCTTCGTTTTTTACTCGGATTGCTAAATGATGAATACTTCCTCTCCCAGGCTTTTCCTTCGGTCCCTCTTTCTGTTTCACAACAATTTCTCCAAATGACTGTCCACGAACAGCCTGATAAATTGCTTCCTCATCGGAACGAGATACTTCTACATAACCAAACATTTCCTTTAAGGTTTTTCCTAAGTCATCCAAGTCACGTACTGTGATTTCAACAGTTCCCATTCCTAAAATACGATGCTTTTGATTTACAACAGAATCATCCCACGCAGACCAATATTCTGGTATCTCTTCGCCTTTATTATTTAACAGTACCAATTGTAATCCATCTGGATCTTCAAAATGTAAAGCATCTCGCCCAGCATATGTTGTAATTTCGCTATACTTTACATCCAATCGTTCAAAACGTTTTTTCCAAAATACAAGACTTTCAAATGATGGAACAAGTAAACCAATTTGTGTGATTGCATTTGTACCACGAGTCGTTCTTCCTGCCATAGACATTTCAAAAAATGAAAGCTCTGTTCCTGCACTCCCTGTTAAATCTCCATAAAACAAGTGATACATAGAAGGATTATCTTGATTAACAGTCTTTTTCACCCGGCGTAACCCTAATACCTTTTGATAGAATTGATTATTCATTTGAGCATTTTTCGTAATCATTGAAATATGATGATGTCCAGGAATTGTATACATTTTTGTTCCTCCCTTTTTCATTTGACTAATCAAGTGATAGTGCAAAAAAAATTACTCTGGTGGTAATTCTTTTTTCTGACTATGCTTATGGACACGTGTTATTAGCTTATATAGTGTTTCTTGTTCTTCTTCGTTTAATACATCATCAAAAAATGATGATTGAAATGCAAGTTGCTCCGGTAATGCTTGTTCTAAAATAGATTCCGCTTTCTCCGTAAGACTAATCATTTTCGTTTTCCAGTCCTGCTTACGTACAATATATCCTTCTTTTTCAAGACGTGCGAGCATACGCGAAATACCGCCTTGTGTAACCGTAACTTTTTCAGCTAACTCCATTTGCGTGAGTGGCTGATAAATTCGAATTTGCATGAGTACATCAAATTGAGCAGTTGTTAAATCAAAGCGTTTTAAAAAGTCATTTGACAACTGATTACTTTGGTTTGTAAAACGAATTAAGCGCAACCAAATTAACGATCCTATTGTATTTTCACGCATTTCGAATACCTCCTCATCACTGATCTTTTTATCACTTTACTACTCAACTGATAAAATTGCAAGCCAAAAATCTCTATCAGCGGACTACCGCTCCGCTGATAGAGATTTCATCTCACTTACCTTCCACATTTCCCTTTAGATCTTTAGGCAGGGTTTCATGCACTATGTTCAACTTCCTTACTTTTCTCTTTCCTCTTCTTTTTTGTTATATTTCTTATTTTTTTAACCGTTCCAGCCAACCCTGTTGGGAATCCTAATAATACAATAATATATAATAAACCTAGGAAGATCGTCCACCGTTCAAAGATTGGATACTGCGTCGCAAGTTCTGATAAATAATACTTTAGAGATTCAATAATTCCTGCGCCTGCTATTGCTCCAACTAATGTGCCAACTCCCCCAATCATTGTCATTAATAAAGCGTTTAAAGTCATTTCAATTGAAAAAACAGTTGTATTTACAAAACGCAATGTGATAACAAATAAACCACCGCTAAGCGCTGCTACTATTCCAGCAACTACACTCGCAATAATTTTATAATGAAGAATTTTAAATCCAAGTGCTTCTACACGTTGCTCATTTTGCGAAATTGCTTTCAAAACTTTTCCGATAGAGGATTGTGTAAATAGACGAAGTAATAGAAAGATTACAACTAGACAGAGGAGTGTAATGTAATAAAATGCGAAACGATCACGAAACATATCAGGTACACCAAATGTAAAACCATCTCCTCCATGCGTGACAGCTCGCCATTTTTCAGCAAGTACAAAGAATAGCTGGGAAATAGCCAGTGTTAGCATCGCATAAAAATGGCTTTTTAATCGCAAAGAGAGCAAACCAATTATATAACTGATTATCGCTGATAGTACAACCGCTACCCCGATACCGATTAAAAAACTTGCTATAGAAACTTCCTGTCGATCTAATAAGAGTGCAACACAATAAGCACCTATTCCAAAAAACATACAATGACCGAATGAAACAATTCCTGTATATCCAAGAAGAATATCAAAACTCATTGCAAATATTGCAAAGATGAAAATTTGTGTGAACAAAATGAGTAAGCTCCGTGAATCATTTACGAAAGGGAATACACTTAAACAAATCAATACGGCTATCCCAAAATATATCCCGGCCCGATTAAATGTGATGTTCACCATTTCACCCCTTTTCACCAACAAGTCCCGTTGGCTTGACTATCAAGAAAAATAATAACATTAACATATTTATTGCGAGTGATAAATCAGGTATATAATACGCTGTAAACGCTCCAGCCAAACCAACAATTAATGATGCGATTGCTGAACCTTGCACACTGCCTAATCCTCCAATAATGACCACAATAAAAGCTAAAATAGCATACTGCATCCCCATTTCAGCAAAAATAACCCCTGAATATGGTGCAAGAAGAAACCCGCCTAACGCCGCCATTCCAGCCCCTAATAAAAAGACAAATGAAAATATAGCCTTTATGTTAATGCCAAGAGCTTGAACCATCTCCTTATCTATTACACCCGCACGAATCATAAGGCCAATTTTGGTTTTACGTAGCAACAACATCAAGCCAATATAAATCAGTACCCCAACAACAATAACAAACAATCGATACTTTATTAATATAATTCCATCAAATGTGAAGCTCCCTTGTAACCATGATGGTAATTTAGCTCCAATTGGATTCGGTCCCCAAAATACTTTTATACATTCACTAAGTACGAGCATTCCACCAAGTGTAACAAGAAGTTGGCGAACATGATTTCCATAGACAGGCCGAATGAGAAATCTTTCTAAAACGAAACCAAGGAACATTCCCATCACAACTGCTCCAATTAATGCAAGTATATAACTACCGGTCATATTGAATAACCAAACCCCTGTAAAGGCTCCCCATGCAAACAAGCCACCATGGGCAAAATTAAGGACGCTCATTAAGCCAAAAATAAGTGACAGTCCAGATGCTAACAAGAAAATAAGCATACCTGTTGAAACGCCGTTGACAAACAAGTTAACTAACACGTCCACGTCCTATACCTCCTCCGCATCAATGTTAAGAAATCCCTAAATATTTATGACATGTTTCCTTATCTTCTTTCAGTTCATTCATTGGACCTTTGTGTACGATTTTCCCATTATCCATAATGTAAAAATAATCACCTATTTGACTTGCCATCATAAAATTTTGTTCCACAAGTAAAACAGTTGTTTTCTCTTTCATTTTCAAAATAGCCGACATTAACTTTTCAATCATAATTGGTGCTAACCCTTTACTTGGCTCATCGATAAGCAACAATCCATCACTATTAATGAACGCCCTTGAAATTGCTAGCATTTGCTTTTGCCCTCCGCTTAAAAATCCACTCTTTTTATGCCAATATTGTTTTAAGTCTGGAAATAAATCGAGCATCCATTCTACCTTTTCCGCATATTCTATCCCTTTCTTCGCTCCAGCAAGAGCAAATGTTTCTTCTACCGTTAAATCATGAAAGATTCCTTGATTCTCTGGCACATACCCCATACCTTTTCGCGAAATTAAATGAGTGGATAAACCATTTACTTTTTCATCACCATAATAAACCTCTCCATTAGAAATCCGATGAAATCCCATGATAGAACGTAAAGTTGTTGTTTTTCCAGCACCGTTTCTTCCGAACAACACTGTGATTGTTCCTTTCTCAACCTCAAAAGAAACACCTTGCAAAATATGAAACTGATCCAAATACGTTTCTATATTATCCACTTTTAATAGTGTCACCGTGTAATCCTCCTAAATATGCCGTTTGTACACGCTCATCCTTCATAATTTCCTCTGGCACTCCTTCAGCTAATAATTCACCATGGAATAATACAATAAGATGATCTGACAAATGCAAAATCATATCCATTTTGTGTTCAATAAGTACAATTGTATTCTCTCGATTTTTCTTTATATTCTCTATTACTTGAAGAATAGCCGGGACTTCCTCAACAGAAATACCTGCTGTCGGTTCATCAAGAAGCAATACATCTGTCCTGAGCGCCAACAGCATAGCCAGTTCTAATTTCCTCTTTTCGCCATGTGCTAAATCTTTCGCTAACACTTCTTCTTTTTCATGAAGCAATACTGTCTTCAAAAGCCGCCTTGCCTCTCCCATCTGTTGTTTCAATCGAGAGAAACTTGGAAAAAAACGATAATAATCTTGGACAAAAGACTGTACACTTAAACGTACATTTTCAATCACTGTTAATTCTGGAAAGATGTTCGTGAGCTGAAAAGAACGCCCCATTCCAAGGCGCGTTCGCTCTGGAATCGATAACTTTGTAATATCACGTTCTTTAAAATAAATCTCTCCTTTTGTTGGAGTAATCTGTCCACTTAACAAGTTAAATAGAGTTGTCTTTCCTGCTCCATTCGGTCCAATGATAGAAATAAGTTTCCCTTTTTGTATCGTCAAATTTACATTTTTAATAACATGATGTTCTCCAAATGAGACACAAAGGTCTCTAGTCTCTAACAAATTCTTCACTCTATTGTCCTCCCCCATAAAAATTTTTATTTTTAGGGTAAAAAAAGAGAGACGGATGTAAAGAGAGTTATCCTTCTCTCCTTACACCTTTTAATTTAATGAATATTCTGTTTATTTATTTTGAATTGGTGGCTCTGTTTCTTCCATTGTTAGTTCGCGCTCTAGAACAGGTACTGGATAATCAACACCATCTTGTTTTTGCAACGTTATAGAATAAAGCGTTTGCAAAGCTTGGTGGTCTTTCTCTCTAAATTTCATTTTTCCCTTTGGCGTATCAAATTCCATTCCTTCCATTTTCTTAATAAGTGTATCAACATCTGTATCGCCTTTCGTTTTCTTTAAGGCTTCAACAATGGAAATTGCCGCTGACATTCCTCCAGCTGTAAATAAATCTGGAACTGTTCCATTGAAACGCTTCTTATGTTCTTCTACTAACCAATCGTTTACTTTATTTTTCGAAAGGGTATGATAATACACTGAAAATCCTTGCATACCTACTAATGCATCCATCGTTTTTAATGCTGGTATGTCCGGTGCTCCCGTTGAAATCTTAATCCCTTGTGCCTCCACGTTCATATCTTTTAACTGCTTCCATGGTGAGTTTGCACCAGCCCAAGCAATGAATAAATAATCAGGTTTTGAACTAATGATATTTTGAATATTTGCCGTAAAATCAGTAGAATTCGTATCAGCATATTGTTCGTTTACTATATTCGCACCTAATTTCTTTGCCCCAGCTTTAAATGCAGCAATCCCTTCACGACCAAATGCATTATCTGGTGCGAACGTCGCAATCTTCACATCTTTTTTAGCAATTGATGCAGCGCCAGCAATTGCATCTTGAGATGAATTTCTTCCCGTTCTAAAAATGTATTTATTCCAGTTCTTACCTGTAATACTATCTGCAACTGCAGGCTCAACGACCATTACTTTTTCATACTCTTCCGCTAGTGGTAACACTGCTAATGTATCACTTGAACTTGAAGATCCAACGAGAAAGTCAACCTTATCTTCTTCTAATAGTTTCGTAGCTTTTTTAACCGCTACATCCGCTTTCGTTTCCGTATCCTCTACAACAAACTTAATCTTCTTTCCTTCGACTTTCCCTGTTCCACCTGTTGCATAATCGAGTCCTAGTTCAAATCCATTTACTGTTTGTTTCCCATACGATTCAAGCGGACCCGTTAACGAAGCAAGAACACCTACCTTAATCGTTTTCTCATTGTCTGTACTTACTTTTTCTCCCGAACAACCGGCTGTTACTAACAATGAGCCAAGAATACATCCCGTAAACACCATTTTTAGCCACTTACGTTTTTTTGCTGACATTGTGATCCTCCCCATACTTTACTTTCTGATAGAATCAAATACGCCATAGTAAACCATCCGTAATCATGACTTTTCGCTTTTAACAATGTGAATTATGTTATCAATAGAAAATTCTCGAAGTACTTCTACATTCGCCAGGCATTTACAAATCCCTTCCAATGCATTTGTAAATATTCATACAATTATTTAAATTATACATTTAAATAACTGTTCTCTTCCTCTAATATATTAGCCCTACAAAAAAAGACTAACTTCCAAAGTGAGTTAGTCTTTTCCACCAATCGCACTACTCTTAAGACTCTTTACGTAAAAAGTCTACTATTGCACGATAAACGGCATACATTTCGTAGTGATGTTTTTCAAAACTAGGATCAGCACTTGTTCTCACAATAACAAGGTTTTCTGGTTGGTTTATATAAATATTCTGACCCCAAATTCCTATAGCAAGAAATTCTCCGACTATATAATCTGGTCCAGGAGTCCACCATTGATACTGATAATTATCAGTGAAATGAGATTGATTATCTTTCAGTAGATTATGTCTTTCAGGTATGGTTGATTCTCGAATCCACTCTTGTGAAATAATCTGTTTCCTCTTCCAATTTCCATTATGTAAGTAGAGCAATCCAAATCTAGCAAAATCTCTCAACGTAGCATTCAAGAAAGAATAAGGTATCGTGCTCCCATCACTACCTATATTCCAAAATGCATGTGACTCCATTCCAAGCGGTTCCCATATTTTCTCTTGTAAATATTGTGCTAAATTCCGTCCAGTTGCTTTCGCAACCAGCATCCCTAACACTTGTGTATCTATACTTTTATAAGAAAATTTCCCAGAAAATTCTTTATACTTAAATCGGTTTATATAATTATTCACACCCTTACTTGTAATCAATGATGCCTGCATTAGCATATAAAAATCTGATGAAAAATTATGATAATCTTCATTGAAATAAATGCCAGAACACATCTGTAGACATTCCTTAATAGAAACATTCTTATATCCCGAGTCCCTTAACTCTGGCAAATAAGTGATGATTAAATCTTGCACTGATTTGATGTGCCCTTCATCAATCGCTATACCTACTAAAGCTGATAAAAAAGATTTTGCGAGAGACCATGATGTATTAAGTGATTCACATGTATTTCCATGAAAGTATTGTTCATTTACAACTTTATGATCTTTCATGATGATAAAACCCGTTGTGATCGTATTTTTAAGAAACTCATCAAGAGTTGATTGCTTCCCATTATAGCTATACGTAACATTCATATCCTTCAAATCATAATTAAATTGAGAAATAGCTCCTTTACGTTTCACCTTTTGAGCCGGATATATTTTATAAAGATTGCGGAAATTTTCAATTGTGTTTTTCTTATCGAATAGTGTAAAAAAATCCATAAAACCCTTCTTATCTGTGGTCTTCCTATTCCTTACAATCAGTAAATCGTTTAAACTAACAGCTATTGAAGCCGGAACACTAATAGTTCTTGTAAAACTATATTTCTTATTCATCTTATTCTCCTTGAATTAAAACATATTCAACCCGATATCGTTAATTATGAACAGCAAGGAAAGATCTCCAAAAAATTCATTCCAATGTGATTATGATTAACTTCAAAAATACAAAATATACAGTGCCATTTACAGTTCATGTATGAATCTATTCACAAAGCTCTTAGCTGCTTTAGAATTGGCTTAATACGGTATTCACGTGATTGCATTAGCACTGGGTGCCATTGATACACCCATTATTCAAGGCTATAAAGATTTAAGGTTAATTGATGCAATGAAAGCAAAAGTAATGGGAAATAAATTAACTCAACCTGAGCAAATCGCAGATACTATTCATCTTATTTCATTGGAGGAAGCAAGTACAATTAACGGGAGTGTTGTTATTGCAGATGAAGGTTACGCTTCCTTTAAATAATATTAACTTTCCAATCACTATCATTTTCACACATGCAAAAGCAGCGTAGAATCTATAATTCTACGCTGCTTTTCTATATCAACACAAATTATGAAATTGAGTTACTCTCTAAACCATCTAATCCTTCTGCCAATTGTTTCTTATCTAAATTCTCACCAATCATCACAAGATTTGTTGGGAACCCAAAGTCCTGCTCCAATAAAATGGGTACACCAAATGAGTATTGTAATAGGTGCGGATATTTATCTCCATGAAATTTCACAAATCCCTTAACTCGATATATTTCCTGTGGCAAATTGGAAAGCCATTCGTATAGTTGATCTTGATCGATTGACTTTGCAAATTGATATGTCATCGTTTGTATATGTAAATGCTGTTTCACATGTAACGTTTTATGTTCTTCATTACCTTCTAATTTCACGCCTTCTATATCTTCTAAAGATATATTGCAATACTGTGTTTCATACAATTTCGCATATTTATTTATCGCTGCTACTTCTTCTAAAATCTGTTTCTTTTCCTCATCTTTTAGCAAGTCTGATTTATTAATAAGAATATGGCTTCCGTATTTGATTTGTTCATTTAGAAGTTGTTGAACATTTTTACTTAATGTATCACGATTTAACCATCTCATTGCATCTAATACAACAACAATTGACTTCACCTCAAGAAACGGAGCTAAAATAGGTGATAAGCATGCATCCAACACTTCAATTGGATGAGCAACTCCCGTTGTTTCTATATAAATTACATCCGGTCTTTCTTGTTGATATAAAGAATGTAACTGAATCTCAAGTTCATCTTTCAACGTACAACAAATACAACCTTTGAGAAGTTCTCTCAAAACATTCTCTTTCCCTATAATATCTGTATCTACCGAGTATTCTCCTATTTCATTCATTAAAACAGCAACTTTTCGATTTTTCTTTTTTTCCGCTAATAATAAATTTTGTAGCAGTGTTGATTTTCCGCTACCTAAAAAACCGCCTAATATATGAATTTCTACTTTACTCATATGACCAACCATCCATTTCATTCTAACTACTTTTTATCATTTCCTATTTCATTATTATAGTTTTTCTTACTTTTTACAACTAACAAAAGAGGATTCCATAACACCCCTCCTCAAACAGTAATCATTACGATTTATGAAATCTATTCTATTAAAAACTTTTTCATTTGTAAATAAAAAATGATAATCTATTTCAATTAATGCTTTAAAATACAAGTCACGATTAAGGGTCTAATTCATATTTATATAATTTAGACCCCTACTTATGAACATTTGATATATTCATTTGGGCAAGTCATTTACTTCATATGCAACCCGTATTCCAGATTCAATTGCTCCTTGCATCCAACCATGAGTGAGTGTTGTATGCTCACCTGCAAAATGTATTCTCCCTTCAGGTGTCGGCATATAAGGGAATAGTTCCAGTTCTTGCCCTGATTCAAAAGCAGTAAATGCTCCACAAGAATAAGGATTTTGCCCCCAGCTAAACGATGTACCTGTTACAAATTCAGCATAAACTTGATTTCCGTAAATTCTCGCTAAATTTCTTAATGCATAGCGAATACGTTCTTCATTAGTCAGACTGTCCCACGTTAATGCTTCATCTGCCCATGTATAACTTGCTAACAGTACAGCTACTCCCGCTGTATGGATCCCTCGGCTCGGATAATATGTAAATCGAATTGGTAAGTCCGTTATCGATTTTCCGCCATATTGCCCCGCCTTTTCCCAAAATCGACTTTTAAATTCAATTGCAATTTTTGTTGAAGCCATATAGTTAAGCTCACGAATCGCTCTTCGTTTGTAATAAGAAAAAGAATGATACGGTTCAATTTCTACAAAACGCAAAGCAGAAAATGGGATTGTTATAATCGCAAGATCTCCTATCGCCATAAACTGTTCTAAAGTTTGCTCGTGATTTGTCTGGATCGCAACACTGTTATCGTATTGTATTATTTTAGTCATTTTGTAATTTAAAAATATATTTTCCTTTAACTGTGGTAAAAATGCTTTGGGTAATGCATCCATCCCACCTGTAATCTCATAAAACTTCGTGGTAGATGTAAAAAAAATCATTTCTCGCAATACTTCGATTAAAGATATTCCCATAAAAGCTTCCATATCAAGAAGTACACCAATCATATCAATTGCCCCATCTGAAAA
This sequence comes from Bacillus sp. XF8, assembly GCF_017498755.1. NCBI lineage: Bacteria > Bacillati > Bacillota > Bacilli > Caryophanales > Bacillaceae > Bacillus > Bacillus sp. XF8. The sequence goes on from NZ_JAGDQK010000010.1 coordinate 181,540, forward strand.
ATAACAACTTAAGAAAGTACCTAATGAATATCTTCTATATTGTTTTTCTACAATAGTCCAATTTTTATCTGGGTCTTTCTTAATGAAATCAATAATCGGCTGTAGTGCTAAATTCATTAAGTCTTCCGCGGTTTTCCCTTTTTCCTCTAGTCTAACTGGATAATGTAAAACACTCGGATTTTGTTCAAATGTATGAAGGCGTGTTCGAATACCATTTGTATAAATGATATCCATAGGAGTTCGATTTATAAATTCGTTCATTGGCAAACGAAATTTATTTATATATCCTAAAGTTAAAGTCTGTACATCAGGGATACGCATTGGTCCTGCATTAAAATATAGTCCCTTACTGAAAGGAGCCCGCAGCGTAAGTACTCTTCCTCCTATTCTGTTATTCGCTTCAAGAATTTTAACTTTATGACCAGCATCCTTTAAAAGCGAGGCACTAACTAATCCCGCTAATCCAGCCCCCACAATAATAATATTTTTAGGGGCTTGCGACTTAGAAAGTCCTTCTTTAATGATTCGCAGCATTTGTTCCGTCGTTAATTTGTTATTCATATTATGAGGCATCCCAATTTTCTCCTCTTCAAAAGGATTTCATTGCATTATATTCAATGAAAAAGATGCCTATGTTTAATTCTTCATGTTCTAAAAAGATTATAATGGATGAATTTTCAAATACTTGAATATCTTTTATGAAATGTAATAAACTAGTTTTGAATCTGTCGAAGTAAGACCTATATATTTTCTTACATATGATTGAATTGAAAAAGCAAGATCAAAAAATTTATGAAATGGCGAGGAATTTTCAGATGAAAAAAGGTATCGATCGTGTTGTATTAGTCGGAACAGGAGCTGTAGGATGTAGCTATGCCTACTGTATGATTAACCAAGGTGTTGCAGAAGAGTTCGTTCTTGTTGACGTAAATGAAGCGAAAGCAGAGGGAGAAGCAATGGATTTGAGTCATGCGGTTCCCTTTGCTCCAGCACCGACAAGAGTTTGGAAAGGTAGCTATGAAGATTGTAAAGACGCAGACCTTGTTGTAATTACAGCAGGCTTACCACAAAAACCAGGTGAAACTCGTTTAGACTTAGTTGAAAAAAATGCTAAAATCTTTAAACAAATTGTTCGCAGTATTATGGATAGTGGATTTGATGGCATTTTCTTAATCGCGACAAATCCAGTCGATATTTTAACATACGTAACTTGGAAAGAATCTGGATTACCAAAAGAACGTGTCATTGGTTCTGGTACAACGCTTGATTCTGCTCGCTTCCGATACATGCTAGGAGAATATTTCAATATTGGTCCTCACAACATTCATGCCTACATCATTGGTGAGCATGGTGATACTGAGCTTCCAGTTTGGAGTCACGTATCCATTGGAATTCAAAAACTACAAACAATCCTTGAAAAAGACCATCAGCACAACCAAAAAGATTTAGACGACATCTTTGTAAATGTCCGTGACGCTGCTTATCATATTATCGAACGAAAAGGTGCTACGTACTATGGAATTGGCATGTCGCTATTACGTGTAACAAAAGCCATTTTAAATAATGAAAATAGTGTACTAACCGTATCTGCTTATCTTGATGGACAATATGGGCAAAAGGATGTATATATTGGCGTTCCTGCAGTTATTAACCGACAAGGAATTCGTGAGATTTTAGAAGTTGAATTAAGTGAAGAAGAAGAATTAAAATTTGATCATTCGGTACAAGTACTGAAGGAAACAATGGCCCCTGTCCTTTAAAGAGAATTGCTCTTTCATTAAAAAATTTATGTTTTTATAAGGGTGTCCTAAAAGATTGATGAAATCGCCCTTTTAGGACACCCTTTTTTCCTGCTTTAGTACGTAAATGTAATTGTCACCAATGAATATCCAACTTGTGCGCTATAAGGTGCTGCTTGATAAGATACTTGTTTTGCACCTATAGGCCAAGAGATTTCATTTAATGCTTTCTTAATATCTTGAATTGCTCCATTCATAGACTGCCTATAACGAATTTCAACTTTCGTTGGTTTTGATGCAAATTGCTGCTGCAATTTCCCTTTAAATTCATTGTAGTTTTCCGCTCCATATTGAGCAGATAAATAAAGAAGGTTTGTATCGTGTAACATTTGTTGATATACCAAAGCTTTCGGACTACCTGCCTTTATTTTATTTGTTAATTCACCATAGTAATTTGTTACTGCTTTCGGGAATGCACTACGGTCCCATTGGTGATCTTTACTTAATTGTTCATCTGACATGTTAAAGTAAGAGTACATAACTCACCCTTGTTTATCGGGAACAGGGTCATCAAACGTTGTATCAAGATGATACCATTTCCTGTTCCTGTTACAATATGAGATTCTATCTTTGCTTCTTTTAGCAATTGATATGTTAATAATGCATATCCTTGGCAAACTGCTGAACGATTTGCCAATGCTTCATATGCCGTATAAGCTTTATATGAAGTATCATATGAAACACGCTTCACAACATAATCATGAATTGCTTTTACTTTTTCATGTTCATCCATTCCAGCCTTAACAATTGAATGAATAATCAATTTCGCCTGTTCCTTTACATATTGCGTTTGTTCTTTTGATTCACGATATGTAATATTCAATGTGAATACATAGTTTCCAGGTATACCACGTATTGAATACTTTGTATTTGCTACATTATGTTTTAAATATTCATCTGAATCTACTGTCTTACCGTATTCTTTAACAAGCGTATCCATAACTTCTTGAAGATTATTATGATTTGTTTTATATGTAATTGTAATGTTTTCTTCTCGATTATCAATATGCTGCTTTAATTCTTGCTGAAACCCTTTTAATAAGTTTGTATCACTAGAATTTTTCTCATCAGGCAACACATTCTCGTTAAGACGTTTCTTATACTCCAATGCATTATATAAAAACTGTGCGTATTGTTCACGAGTTACTGTCTTATTTGGTTCAAATTTCCCATGACTGGTTCCTGATGCAATGCCATTTGACTGCACTAATAGCTCCCTTTGCCCAAGATGTTTCTGGCACATCATTGAAGGTATGCTCATTAAGCACAGGAACTTTGAAAGCATTCTTGATTAGAGGAGATTCTCATCCTCCTCTAATCATTATCTTTCACCAGTCGAACCTTTATGACAGCTTCTTTCTAACTTCTTGTAGGGTTCTTACTTGATAAAATCGACTTAGAGAATAATCATACTTATATCATTCTCTGAAGAAATCTCTAATTCATTGCTATTTATTATGGATACGATCCTCTTCTTCATTATTCACCTCAAGCACATCAAGTAAAAAGATAAAAATCGGAATCCCAATAATAAGGCCCCATATCCCTAAAAAATGCTCCGAAAATATAAGAACCATAAATGTATAAAAAATTGGCAAATTCGTTTTTGCAGACATAAATTTCGGATTTAATAAATAGCTTTCAATCGCATGAATAACTGTAATGAAAATTAATATGTATACGACATACGCAATCCCACCAATGTTATAAGCGATGATACAAAGTGGAAATAGTGAAATAATGACACCTGCAACAGGAATAAGACCGAGCAGAAAAATCATAACTGCTAATACAAGTAGCTGCGGGAATCCTAGAAATACAAGGGCAATGACAGAAAGAATACAGTTTACAACTGCGATTAAAAACTGTGCCTCAATAACTTTTCCAAATGAACGGACAAATTTCTGACCAAAGTATGCAATTTCCTCATAAAAAATACTAAGTTTACTATCCCTACATTTAGAAGTAAAAGCAATAATACGCTCTTTTTCTAACAAGAAAAATAAACTTAAAATAAGAGAAAGAAAAATTTGGAAACTTACCTTTCCGATATTCGCTAACGATTGATAAATCACATCCACACCTTGTTCAATATACTTCGATACTTCCATCTGATTAATTGCAGCAAGCACATATCTGATCATTTCATTATCAGGAGGATTTTTAAAAAACAGCTTAAATTGGTGAATCAATTGTGAAATTTGTATTGTTAATACAGGTAAATATTTATATAAGGTAGTAATAATAAACGCTACTAAAACAATGTATAAAAAAGCGATAATCACTTTCCTATTTATCCGTACAAAACGATTAATCTTTTCAGAAATAAACCTTTGAAACCGATCCATTAAAAACGTAAGGATAAAGGTAATTAATATTAAATTAATCATACTTTTTAGCCCGTATAGTATAAGAGCCAAAATGACTAATACAAGAAGCCGCTGAAACCCTCTACTTTGAAAGAAATTTTTCATTTGCATCATTTATTTCAAACCTCCTCCTTCCAGTTTCTTTATCCTGTTCATCATGAATAGTTCTATCAATTCTTAAATAATAAAACACTCTATTTAAAACATCTTATGAATAAAACTCTTCAATCTTTCTTTTAACTTTGAAAAGTCTCATTTTCCATCTGTATTATAAAATTCTCAAACAACTCTCACTTCACATATTATTATAATTCTCTAAAACTCTCTATTCACAATCTTATGTATTCTATCATTTATCTTTATTTATATGTAAGCACTCTCCCACTTCATATAATCCGTAGCGAGAGAGTGCAAATTACACTTTTCTTTATATACATTGTGTTCTTTCTAAATCGTATAATCCCTCTTTATATTTGTACACACAAATATAAAGCATCACTACCCTTTTTCTAGATTTTGGGAGATTCCCTATTTCCCCTTATCGACTTGCTTCGCTAGTAATTCCTTTACTTGATTATACGTTAACCCTGAATTTTTATTTAAGCGTTTCACTTCATCAATATCAGTACCTACAACAGTATATTTCTTCTCTTTATTCATCACGACACATCCTTTTATAAAATTCCACTAAGTCGAGTACATATTATTTGTTATATTTCTTCCCTAAACTAAGAATTCATACTCGTTAAATCCTAACTGCTAAAATCATTGCATGAAAAAAGAAGCTATTTGGCAAATAGCTTCTTTTTCTACTACATATATTTTCCGTATTAATAAAATTTCACTACATCTTCAATAGGTAAGAACGTTCTTTCACCTGGTTGTTCATTTGGCTCACCAAATGGCATTTGTCCTACTAAGCTCCACTCTGCTGGGATATTCCAAGTTTCTTTCACTTCAGCATCTACAATTGGATTATAGTGTTGTAATGATGCTCCGATTCCTTCTGCAGATAATAGCATCCATACAGTATGTTGTAGCATTGCATTTCCTTGATGAGACCAGAATGGGAACTGTTCTTTATATAATGGTGCATTTTCTTGCATTTGTTTTACTGTCGCTTGATTTTCAAAGAATAATACTGTTCCTACTCCTTCGCGGAAACCTTTAAGTCTTTCTACTGTTGCTTCAAAGTTTTCTGCTGGCACGCGAGCTCTAAGCGTTTCTTTTACGATATCCCAAAACCTTTCATGCTCTGCATCCATTAATACAACCATACGACCACTTTGCATATTAAAAGATGTTGGTGCATGCAAAGCTGTTTTTAAAACTTCATTGATTCTTTCTTTTGTAATCGTAGCATTTTTTGTTACTTTACGAATTGAACGACGGTTCACAATTGCTTCTTTTAAGTTTGTTGTAGTTACTGACATGTTAATTCCTCCAAGTATATAAGTTGTATAATTTATTTAAACAAATAGATTTGATTCTTTAATGAAAGATTTGGCTTAGCAATATCCGTCAGTCGTACATTGCATTCCATCAAATGAATTTGTTTTTTCCTTTTGTATTTCTTTATCAATGACTCTTTCTAACATTTCTTTACTAGCAAGACCTTGAATTACTTCTTCTCCAATCATTACAGTTGGAACGGCCATAATATTTGCTTCATCGTATGCATGTTGAATTGCTTTTTGGTGTTGCTCTTTATATTTACGAGTTACTAAAGCTTCTTTAAATTCAGCTTCAGGAAGCCCCACTTCACCTGCTAATTTTGTTAGTACGTCTATCTCTTCAATATTTTGTTCTTCCTGGAAAAATGCTGTGAACACTCGATGATGAAAAGCATTCTCCAAGCCATGTTCCTTTGCAAATTGATATCCCTCAAACGCCAAATGCGTATATGGATGAGGAGAAACACGTGGTAGACGCATCTCAACTCCTAATTTTTTTGCAGTAGGAAGAATGAAGGAATCCCATGATCCTAATTTATCCGGCTCCTGCCAAGGATCAATTTTTGAATATGGACTTGGACGTAATTCAAATGGCATCCATTCAATTTCTACATCTTTCTCCTTAGCTACTTCATCCAATGGACCTTTTGCTAAGAAACAAAATGGACAAATAAAATCAGAGTACACTTTCATTTTTACAGTCATATTATTGCACCTTACTTTCTTTTATTATTAAACGTTGTAATCAAATTAGTTACATCACTGAGAAAAAAATATGCATTCTCTTTTTTATAGAGATTTGCATTCCTCAATACTTATTTCAAGCATTCATTTTATGTTGTAAAGATTCAAATAACTGCCCCATAGTAATACTTCTCAAAACATCTTCCATTGCAGATTGTGCCTGAACTAAAATAACCTCTAAAACAGCTTGAATATTCGCTCCAATCGGGCAATCCGGATTAGGTTGTTCGTGAATGTGAAACAACTTATCTTCTTCAACCACATTCACTGCATGATACACATCTAATAATGTGATTTCATTTAAATCCTTTAATAATCCTGCTCCACCTAGGCCTCGATTCACATAAACAAACTTGGCCTGTTTTAAGTAAGACATTATTTTTCGAATCACAACCGGATTTGTATTTACACTTTCAGCCATAAATTCTGAAGTGCAAATAGATGATGGATTATTTTTCAAAACAGATAAAATATGAACAGCGATAGAAAAGCGGCTACTAATTTTCATCATGATCACCACCTTGATGTAATCATTATAGTTACAACAGATAAATAAGTCAAGCCTTTCTAAAAAACTTTTTTAAATACGTGATAGCAATAAAAAGGCATCTCACAAATGAGATACCTTTTACGATTCTGCAAACAAAGCTTGAAATTCTTCAATAAATAGTTGAACAGCCAGCGAAGCTTCCTTTAATGAAGGAACAGCTAAAGCAATTTCTCTCCACACTTGTGGTTCTAATTCTCTTGTCTGAACATTCGGAGGTATATCTGATAAAGATAATTCAGCTAATATAGCTAAACCCAATCCCTCTTGTATCATATTCAAAGATGTCGTCACAGTAGACACAACATATTCAATACAAAGCGGTACTGAAGCTTGGTTAAACATTTCTATAATTGGCGGCTCATAGCCACCTTTACAAATAATGATTGGTTCATCTTCTAAGTCTTTTATTGTAATCGTCGTTTTCTTACACAAAGGATGATCATCTCTTAGAACAACAACCATCTTTCCCTTCGTTAAAGGTACGATCTCCATTTCTTTATTTTGCAAAATCACAATTCCTACATCAATTACACGTGATAATAGCCATTCTTCCACTTCTTTCAGTGTTCCTTCATGGAGAACCAGCTCTAAATTCGGATATTTCTCACGAAAGATATTGATCATTTTAGGCAAGAAATACGCCGATGCACTTGGAAAACTTCCGATTCGAATTGTACCAACTTCATGTCCTTTCTCCATCGCTACTTCTTGTTCTACTTTCTCAACGCCATTTAAAATTTCTCTAAAATGAACCAAAATACGATTTCCTACATCAGTAAGAATTAAACCTTTTCTTTTATCACGTATAATAAGTTTCACATCTAATTCCGATTCCACGCTAGAAATAGCATGGCTGACAGCTGGTTGTGTCATATTCAAGATTCGAGCTGCTTTCGTAAAGCTTCCCAGTTCAACTACTTTTACAAAAACTTGAAGTTGTGTAATCGTCATAACTAATTACTTATACTCCTTATAAAAAAGATTCATTTTATTTATCATGTTCAATATCATATCATAGTGAAATGGAATACAACAAGGAGGGGATTATTATGACACAGCTTTCACGAACAAAAACGGCCTTACTCCTTTCATTTCTCGTTCTTATGTGGGGGATTAATTGGCCTTTATCTAAATTTGCTTTGCATTATACACCACCCATATTATTTGCAGGGATCAGAACAGTAATAGGAGGATTTATTCTACTTATATTTGCATTACCGAAATACAAACAACTAAATCTAAAAGAAACTTGGCATTTATATTTTATTTCTGCTTTACTCAACATTATTTTATTTTACGGACTACAAACTGTCGGACTTCAATATATGCCCGCTGGACTCTTTTCCGCTATTGTATTTCTTCAGCCTGTCTTACTTGGAATTTTCTCTTGGATTTGGCTTGAAGAAGCAATGTATGGCTTGAAAATTTTTGGTCTTATCCTTGGATTTACAGGCGTTGCTGTTATTAGTTCTAGCAGCTTAACCGGACATATTTCTGTCATCGGCATCTTGCTTGCTTTAGGATGTGCAATTGGATGGGCCCTTGGTACAGTATTCATTAAAAAGACTGGAAACCGTGTAAATGCAATTTGGATGGTCACACTTCAACTTATTATCGGAGGATTTTGCTTAATTGGATTTGGTTCAGAGTTTGAAAACTGGTCCAGTATTGCTTGGAGCATACCATTTGTAATCGTACTACTATTCATTTCAATCTTTGTGATTGCAATGGGCTGGCTAGCTTACTTTACACTTGTCGGAGCTGGAGAAACGAGTAAGGTTGGTGCCTATACATTTCTCATTCCCCTTATTGCAATTATTGTAAGTTCTATCTTTCTACATGAAGCAATCACAATTAGCTTATTTGTCGGCCTTTTATTTATTGTCGTAAGTATTTGCTTTGTGAATATAAAACCTAAATCACTCATGATGAAACAATCGGTTGAACCTAAAAGGTGCTAATCAAAAATAAAAAAGAAAGAGCCTACCATCTCATAGGCTCTTTCTTTTTACTGCTTTTTACGACGTAATACAAAGATACATGTACCGAATGATACTATAATAGAAAGCATGGATAAAATAATAGCTATTGTTTGCAGGCTTGCATTTTCTTTCTCTTTCACATCCGATGCTTTTGACTCTCCATGTTCCCCTGTTAGTGTTGTACCTTTTGTAATTGTAGTAAGTGAATGTGGTTTATCCGCTTTCTCATCACCTGTCCATTCTACAATATCTCCATCCTTATACTGTTGATATGCATCCCAAACTACTTTTTGTTCTTTATCTGGGTTTTTCGCAACAAAAGTAAATTGTTGGAATTGACCAGGTAAAATCCCTTCTCCAGTCGCTTCCCATATAACAGATTTAACTTTCCCAGATGTATCTTTTTGTTCATTAACTTTCCATCCCGGTACAGGTTCATACTGCTGGAACTCGACTCCCGCTGGTATTTTAAGGGTAACTTTCGTTGTTGCTATATCCTTTTCAACAGGCACTTTTATTGTATACGTTTCCCAAGAGCTAATTCCAGAAGTAGCTGGTTTCACCGTTACATGTGCACTAACAGGTAACGAGAAAAGTCCCATTGCAATTACTGTTGCTATCATTGTTGTTCCAAATTTTTTTATTCGTTTCATTTTCTTACGACTCCTTTTTGACTCTCTATAAGTAGCTGGTTTTAGACGCTTTATTTTATCGTCCACCTACCATAAATTGAAAATCCGTATCAAAGTTATCAAGATCTTTCGTTAATCCATGGACATGTATATTCCACTTACCTGTCATGTTAATATACATTCCTTCTGCTTGATACGACCCTGGTGAAACTGAAGAAACTCTAAACGTACCTTTTCCCATATCCATATCTAAAGATTTTGTTGTCAGTACGATTTGCTCCATGTTGGTAACAGGCTGACCATTTGTATCCTTTAAATCAATACGAAATGTATTCATTCCTACCTTATTTGGACTTACATGTAAAGTAAGCTCATATCCATTATCGAGTTTCTGACTTTCTGTAAAAGGTCCCGTCGGCGGCATTGGTGGCGTTTGTACATTCGTTAAAAAGGCTACTACTATAAAAATAGCGATCCCTACGCCAAACTCGATTTTCACCGTAGCACCCAACCTTTTCTGCCCTCTCATCCTTCCCTTTACATGATGAATAAGTCCCAATATCCCCATACTAATAAATAAAATGACTTTCGTTAACAATGCTAATCCATAACTTGTATCAAATAATGAATGGACTGTTGGAATAAAGAATGTACTATTAAAGAGACCAGTTACAAAAATAATAATCACCGCGCATATTGCCCATGGTGAAAAACGTTTAATGGCATCCCAATACATCGTCCATTTCCCATTCTCATGATCTTTAGGTAAAAGAAGAACGATTGCCGCTAGTCCTCCAATCCATAGCGAAGCTGCAAGTAAATGTAAAAAATCCATAGTTACAGCAATTTCTTTATACTTTAAACCATATGCATGACTATTTATGGCTTTCATTATGAGTAAACCAATAAACAACAAAATCGGAATTGTCCATACTTTAAAAGATGAGAACTTTTCACGTTTCAAAGCAAAGTATGTAACAATAATGAGCGTACTAATAAGGCAAATTTGAGTCATCCATACATATCCAAAAACAGATAACTGTAATGTTTCTTTTAATAATAAAGGGTGGAATGCTTCCAACCATGAAACATCAGTGTTAATTTTCGCTTGCAATGGTAGATTGAATAGTAAACTAATGAATATACCAAATAAGGTTAACCATATTAATTTCTTACTTCTTGATTGAACTTGAATTGCATTCCCTTTATAAATGATAAGATTAAAAAATAGAACACCTATAAATAAGGAAAGACTTGTATATAAAATTCCGCGTTCCATAATCATATCTATTTGCGGAACATAACCCATCTCTTCTACTTGTATGTCATCTGTTCCCTCTCCTGCTGATCCAATACGGAATGGAATAACTCCTTGAATTGGATGCCCATCGGCTGAAATAGCTTTCCACTGAATAGAATACAAACCATTTTTTATGTTCTCTTTTAAACCAGCTTCTAATAACTTTTTATTTCTTTTATCAATATGAGCATCTTTTAAATCTACCCTTTTACCTGAAGCATCCCTTACGAACAATGTATTAAAATGCGAAACTTGTATCTCCTCATCGAACTCAATTTTCACAACAGAAGGTGCTTTTTTCAGCGTTTCATTTTCAGTAGGGTTTGATTTCACAACATACGCATGAGCAGAAGCGTTTTTTGGTATCAATATTATTAACACGCACGCTACTAAGATCCATGCCCCCAGTTTTTTTACCACTCTCACACTTATTTCACTTCTTTCTCCGTACTTCATTTTATTCCCAAGTTAATAACTTAACCTCATTAAGTGTTAGAAACTATATAACATTACACTCTATCTATCCCTCACCTCTTAACTTACAATATATTAGTAACTACTAACTAAAATACAACTTATATTTTTAAAGTCGATTATTATTATAACATAAAATATATTTATATAAGTTTCTCAAGAAGAAAAGATATCGTGAATCATTTGTGAAGAAAATGTGAAATCCTCTTATATATAACACAATATCTAATTCAAAAAAGTGCTACGTTAATACGTAACACCTTTGCTCACGATTAAAATCCCTTTATTTTTCTTCCGGGTAATCACAATACTCAATAATTGTACCTTCTGTATCCGCTGGGTTAAGGTAAATAAGTCTTCTACCATGCTTATTTATACGAAGAGTATGCTCTAACGTTCGAATTCCTTGTCTTTTTAACTCTTCTAAAGCTTGATCTAAATCATCTACGCGATAAGCGATATGATGAACACCTTTCCCTTTTTGCTTTATAAATCTTGCTATTGGTGAAGTCGTATTATTAGTCGGTGCAAGTAACTCAATTCTATCTCCATTCATTTCAAGAATAGCTACTTCACTTTCAACACCTGGTGCCTCACTTACATAACGATCTATTAAAGTTCCTTGTAAAACCTTTTCGTAAAAGCTTATGGTACTATCTATATCACGAACCGCAATACCGATATGATCCATTTTTTTATTCATTTCATTTCTCCTAGTTTCATATTTATTTCTCTTATATGAAAGATATGTAATCATCATATTACAAAATACATTTTACAGTTCAATTTTATATTCAAATAAAATTATATTACTTTCTTTCAAAAATACTTTCATATCATTTAAATAGTAACAAAAAAAGTTATAGAAAGAAATTCTATAACTTTTTTAATACAATATCATTACTTATTTACTTTAGCTGTAGAATGGATTTGATTTTTTGTTTTTAAAACACTAATACCATATCCGATAAATCCACCAATAATAGCCGGGAAGATCCATCCTAAACCTACTTCATGCATCGGAAGAAACTTCATGAATAACTGATTTACTACTTGGATGTTTACTCCAGCTGCATTTAACCCATCGAATAAACTGATGATAAACGTTATAATCAAACTCACTTGATAAACTTCAGCCCTTCCTTTAAATAATGAGTGGAAGAATGTTAAGAAAATCAACACGATCGCTAGTGGATAAATCGCTGTTAATACAGGAACAGAAACTGCGATTAATTGCGTTAAACCTACATTTGCAACAATGGCACTAAATACACATAACATAATTGCAATTGCTTTATATGGAACCTTCGGGAACAACTTATGGAAAAATGAAGAACATGCTGATACAAGCCCAACACTAGTTGTTAAACAAGCTACTGTAATCATTAACCCTAATAGTATCCCTCCATATGATCCGAAATAATAATTTGAAACCTTCGCTAACACTTCTCCACCATTTTCTAAATGCCCAAGCTTTGCTACACTTGAAGCTCCCATATAAGAAAGTGCTGTATAAATAATCGCTAAAACGGATGCAGCAATGATAGTTGCTTTTGCACAAACAACCATAATTTGCTTTTTCGTTTTCGCACCTTTTTCTTTAATTGCATTAATGATTATAATGCCAAATACGAAAGATGCAAGCGTATCCATTGTTAAGTATCCTTCTTGAAAACCTTTAAAAAACGCGTTAGATGTATACGTCTCAACAGGTGCTTGCATATCCCCTATTGGATGAATGAAAGCAACGATTACTAGAATTCCAATGAACGTTAATTTAATTGGCGTTAAGATTTTCCCAACAATATCGACAATTTTCGCAGGATTGAGCGAAAAAAAACAAGTAATGCTAAAGAATATAATTGTAAAAATAATTAAAGGCAGAGAACCAACATTTTCTGATAAGAAAGGTTTAACCCCAATCTCAAAAGAAACATTACCCGTTCTCGGTATAGCAAATAAAGGACCAATTGCTAAATACAAAGTTGTTGTAAACACAATTCCAAAAACAGGGTGAACACGACTTGCTAATGATTGTAAATCTTCTTTACCTGAAATTCCAAATGCTAATACGCCAAGTAATGGTAGCCCAACTCCGGTTACTAAAAACCCTGCATTTGCTGACCAAATATTAGTTCCAGCTGATTGACCAAGCATCGCTGGGAAAATTAAATTTCCTGCCCCAAAGAATAGAGCAAATAACATTAACCCTATAACGACTATGAACGAGAACGGTACTTTATTCGTCATGATATTACCTCCACTACAAAAATAATTATCTCATTTCCAATTTTAACTAATTGAAGATTCTGAATATTTAATTTACAAATAAATTATTCTTTACTTATTATAGTCTTAAGAATAATATATTTCAATACTATTTTTTGAATTTTTTAATTAAATTTATTTTCATCATAAAAAACCGAAAAAATATTACAGATTTAAAGCATCGTTGAAAGTTATCAAAAATCTTTATTAACGTCTTCATATTATTCATCTTTATATGCAATACCCTTCCCTCTTACATGTTTTTCTGTATTCCCATAAAAAAGAATTTAAAACACTAACCATATTTTTTCTGATTGTAGCTATAATTCATTACTATTTGAATAAACCTAATAATTCATCTAAAATAATGAATCCGCACCGTATAAAAAGCAACTTAAAAAGAGGTCCATTTTACCCGAACCTCTTACACATAAATTTCATTTTTTTATTTTCACTATAATGTTAACAAGTTTTCTACTCATTACAAAGTTATACTAAACTACTTTACTTGTAGACGTATATCTATTCTTGCCTTCTTCATGTAATAAAACTCCATTCACTTTTTCAGCTTCTTTCATATATTTTGTATACCGTCCACTTCGCACTCCCCAATAATAAAAGAATAGTGCCAATGCAGTAATTAGAAGTAAATCCCAACCATATGGAATAAAATTATGTCCACCAAATTTATTACTTCCACAATATGATATCGTTATCATACATAATAAATATGCAATCAACCAAATCCCAGAACAGAACTGATTTTTAAAATCATGCCATTTATTTTTAGCTTGGTAATAAAAATATACTGGTAATCCAATTGCCATAATGAAAAGAACTTCACCTGTCAGCGGCCAGCGGGCCCAGTACAAAGTAAGAGAGGCAAAAATCCAACAAACGAACCTTGAGAATACTGTGGATACTTCACCATTCCTCCCGTTTCAGGAAACATAGCACCTAGTTCTGCATAAGACAAAGCAATAAATAAAATAACAACCATACCTATGATCCAAGAAAAAATAGCAGCTGGCCCTGCAATTTCAGCAGCTCGCCAAGCTCCGAATAACCATCCTGAACCAATCATAGAACCGAGCCCTGTCATTGTAAGAGCAAAAGTCCCCATCTTCTTGTGTTTAGAATTCATCCCCATCTACTCCTTTATTTTTTTAGAAAAATAAAAAGCACTTGATTAAAAATATCAAGTGCTTGCCTAGGCGCGCGGCTCATAATCCATATGCTCCCTCATGGTAATCCATGTTGCGCCAGTTACATATGGGAATTCAATTCTTCATTTAATATACAATTTTATCTCAAACTTAACAATATTTTCGTGAATTTAAAATACCTAGAAAAATAATACCTCCCTCTAAAATCGATTCATTTCAAATATCTTTTACATTTCCCTCCTATTCTTCATAATTTCTGGTCATTATCCAAATTATGAAGAATAAGAGCTTTTTTATATACAAAGAATAAAGTGGAACTTTAATCAGTGGGGGGGTTCTTCATCCTCCACTGATTATTAGCACTAACCAATTGGAATTTTACGAGCAGTTGATCCTCCACCTAACATTTTTGCTATCACTAAATTTCAAGGTAGGGATCTTACTGCCCGCGAATAGCGGGATAAATCTCAAGGAGTTGTTGACATGAATTTGATATTAAACATTATAGGGATTTTTATTGTATTATTAGTAGTTTTCTTATGTTCGCCTAATAAAAGAAAAATAAAGTGGAAACCAATCATTATTCTGATAATAATTGAAATTTTTATTACTTGGTTTATGTTAGGGACCAAATTTGGAAACATCATAATTGATAAAATCGCATCATTTTTCACTTGGCTAATATCGTGCGCGAATGAAGGTATTCGATTTGCATTTCCATCAGCTATGGAAAATCAAACGATTGACTTTTTCTTTAGCGCATTACTTCCCATCATTTTTGTTATTACATTTTTTGATATTCTTTCTTATTTTGGAATCTTAACTTGGATTATTGATAAAGTAGGTGCAATTATTTCAAAAATTTCTCGTTTACCAAAGTTAGAAAGTTTCTTTTCCATTCAAATGATGTTTTTAGGAAACACAGAAGCACTTGCTGTTGTTCGTGATCAATTATCTGTTTTAAAAGAAAATCGTTTATTAACTTTTGGAATTATGAGTATGAGTAGTGTTAGTGGATCCATTCTTGGTGCTTATCTATCGATGGTTCCAGCGACATATATTTTCAGTGCAATTCCTCTAAACTGTTTAAATGCATTAATTTTGGCAAATGTTTTAAACCCTATAGAAATTACTAAGGAAGAAGATATTGTTTATTCACCATCAAAAGAAGAAAAAAAAGATTTTTTCTCTACCATTTCAAACAGTATGTTAGTTGGTATGAATATGGTTATTGTTATTCTAGCCATGGTTATTGGATATGTAGCATTAACGGCATGTCTAAATGGTATTCTAAGTTTCTTTGTAGCAGGTTTAACAATTCAAAAAATCTTTTCTATCATCTTTAGTCCGTTTGCTTTCTTACTTGGTTTATCAGGAACTGATGCTATGTATGTAGCTGAATTAATGGGGATAAAAATAACAACTAATGAATTTGTTGCGATGATGGATTTAAAGTCACATTTACCCTCTTTAGCTTCACATACAGTTGCAGTTGCAACAACATTTCTAGCCTCTTTTGCTAACTTTAGTACAGTTGGTATGATTTATGGGACTTATAATTCATTATTTGGTGGAGAAAAATCAGCAATTATCGGTAAGAATGTTTGGAAGCTTCTTGTTAGTGGCATGGCTGTTTCCTTATTAAGCGCTATGCTTGTGGGGCTTTTTGTATGGTAATTTTATAATTACTTCACATGAAATTTTTAAACAACTTTATCCTGCATTAATGGGCAGTAAGACCGTAGGACCCCCACCTCAAAATTTAGAGAGGGCAAAGAATTTTTAGGTGGGAGTATTACTGCCCGTTTATGCGGGATAAAGCCCCTCAAGTAATAGAAGATCTGGCTAAAAAAGCAGCTTAGATTTAACTTTTTCGTGTCCAAAATATTGACTCAAATCCAGTCGAATCGTTACGTCTTGCTTTTCTATTATTAAATAATCTAATCCAATTTCCTCACGTATTTCGGAAAAAATAGAACCGGAATCATTCCTTTGTCCCCTGCCCTATATTGTTCCATATTCTCAAAATCCTTTATTCATATGAGAACATGCTGATAATTTCTTCAACAAGTACTAGATTACAAAAAACCCCACATAGTTCTATTCCTACTCTTTTTCATTGCTTCTTTCATTAAAAAATCTATATACAAATCATCATCTTCCAGCTGAAAAACCTGATAATGCTCGAGTTCCTTACTATCCAATTTCACATGACTTATTACACACCGGACATTAACTAGTGAATTAAGTAATGAAAGATCGTCCTCATCTCGGATTAAAAAAACTTTGGGGTAAGCCTTCTTCTTATATCCCTCTACGAAAATGATATCTACAGAAAAAAAGTGATATAACTTAATCATTTCCTCGAGATCCCAATTATCAAAATTAGCACGCATCTGTAAGACCCCCTCTCCTTCCACACTAGAAACAACAGCCCCTGCTTCATGATGACGTATACTGTCTTTGGAGCTTAATTCAGTATCTGGGGTTCCTCCATGGCCATGATGTTTAATTGATGCAGCCTTTAATCCAGCTATACTAGCTCTAAAAATTAATTTTTCCGTGAGCGTTGTTTTTCCACTATTTTGGAATCCTACAATCTGCAGGATAGGACAATTTTTCCCCAAGGTCATTCACTCCTTATATTTCTGTTTATATTTTATCTTCATAAGCAATAATCGCCGATTCCATTCATAAGAGACGAAAAGCTATTTTAGCTAACTAGAAGATTTTTATAAAGAAATTCCCTTCTATTTTTATGAAAGCCTTTTAGTTTTCTAATAAATTATCCCTTGTAGATAAGATCTTGAGCTAATGATGTAAACATCTCTCCAACAAGCGATTCTTCGTCATATACGGACGAACCTTTGTTTTCTTCAGGCTTTGCAAAAGGTATTTGTGCTATCACTTCTGTTTGCAGTTGTTCTGCTAACATTTCGCCGCCACCTTTCCCAAAGAGATAGTTCCTTGAACCATCTTGTTCCTCATAATATGCCATATTCTCAACGATACCTAAAATATCGTGTTTTGTATGCTTTGCCATTACCCCTACTCTGGAAGCAACAAACGAAGCTACATTATGAGGAGTAGTAACTATAATTTCCTTCGCGTGAGGGATCATCGCAGCCACATCAATCGCAACATCTCCTGTACCAGGAGGCAAATCAAGAAGAAGATAATCTAGTTCTCCCCAGTGAGTGTTAGCAAGGAAATTTTGAATCCATTTATTTAGCATTGGCCCTCGCCACATAACTGGGTTATTATCCTCTATAAAAAATCCCATTGACATAATTTTAACGCCGTGGCTAACGACCGGAATCGCTGTCTGATCTATCATTGTTGGCTTTTGATTAGCTTTCATCATAGCAGGGATACTGAATCCATATATATCTGCATCTAAAATCCCAACCTTTTTCCCCATACGGGCTAAAGCAGTAGCAAGGTTAATCGTCACAGTTGATTTTCCGACTCCACCTTTTCCACTTGTCACAGCAATAAAACGTACACCTGAATCTGGTCGCAATATACTAGGCATGCCGGTTTCCGTTCTAGAATTTCTCTTTAAAGTTTCTGTTAATGCAACTCGTTCTTCCGGTGTCATGGAGCCGAAGGTCAAAGAAACCTTAGAGGCTCCAATGTTCCGCAGAGAGTCTTCAATATCTTGTTGAATTTTCGCCTTTAATGGACAACCTTGAATAGTTAAAATAACTTCAAGGTAAATCTGTGTGCCATCAATTTGAATATTTCTTACCATGTTTAATTCCACGATACTTTTGTGCAACTCTGGATCCTGAACATGGCTTAGAACTTTCATAATTTGTTCATGAGTAAGC
Organism: Bacillus sp. XF8; assembly: GCF_017498755.1. NCBI lineage: Bacteria > Bacillati > Bacillota > Bacilli > Caryophanales > Bacillaceae > Bacillus > Bacillus sp. XF8. Next base: position 200,111 of record NZ_JAGDQK010000010.1, read on the forward strand.
ATAAATCTCAGTCCTTTTTATTTTTATTTGATAATTTTTAGTACAAATAAAATTACCCTTGAATTCAACGTCTCATATTTAATACCGGAGATGGATTAGTGTATATTTCCTCCCTCCGGTCTTAATTTGCAAACAAAAAAACCACCATGAGTACCCGAACCTAATTAAATAGGCTTATGTACTCATGGTGGAATAGATTACTAGCAATACTTACTAATATACCAATCCAACCATTTATAACATAAATAAAAAGTGATAAAATGATAACAATCCATTATTATCATTCCATCTATTATAATCATAAATATAGCGTTAACTTTAATAGCAAACAACATTATCCTCCACTTACAGGCGGGATAAACGCAACGGTATCTCCGTCTTTTACATTATCTTCGTTAACTGCAAATTCTTCGTTGATAGCCGTCATGACTTGATCCAAAGATTGTAAATGATAACTATCTTTAAGCCATTTTTTTAATTGTTGAACACTAATCTCTTGTTTTTCTCTTATTACCAATTGGTCTACGCCGACTTCCTCTCGCAAATTTGCGAACAGTAATATTGTAATCATCTTCTCATTCTTCCTTCTTTGGTTTTCCTTCTGGATACGGAGTATTTTCAAGCTGGTCTCCAATCCACATTGTTCCATCTTCCCAAAATTCTTTTTTCCAAATTGGGACGATTTGCTTAATACGCTCAATCGCATATTCATTCGCTTCATAAGCCACTTTACGATGCGGTGACGAAACTGCAATTACAACTGCAATATCCATTATTTCTAATCGTCCCACTCGGTGTGTAATTGCTATTTTTGCATCCGGCCATTTTTTCTTGATTTCTTCACCAATTTGAGTAAACATTTTTACTGCCATTGACTCATATGCCTGATACTCTAGATGTAAAGTTCGTTTTCCTTTTGTCAACTCTCTTACTGTTCCAATAAAGGTTGTAATAGCACCTGCCTCTCTTCTTGCTACCTTATTCGTTACTTCTTCGACCAAAATAGGAATATCTACAATTTCAAATAATACCTCTCCCATCAACATTATCCTCCTGTCGCTTTAAAATTCTATTATTTATAGGATGGAATAATATTTCTCCAAGGCCATTCACTTCCTTGATTATCTTCTAATAAGAGAACATCTACAAACATCCCTTTTTCATAGCCTCTTGTACCGCCTGGGAGTACGATAAAAGCGTTTGATTCAGCTAATGAAGAAACCGCACTAGACTTATCAAATCCTGATGGATAGGCGATTAATTGTCCTTCGTTATATTTAAACTTTGCTCGTACAAACCTTGTAAATGGATTAGGTTTTAGAAAATCTTCTCCTAATAATGCTTTTTCTTTTTTTAAATGTGGCTTTTCACTTAACATATAGGTACGAATGCTAGGTCTTACAAATAACTCAAAGCCTACATAACAAGCAGAAGGATTGCCTGATAATCCAAATAATAGTTTTTTATTTAATTGTGCTACGGTCGTGACGCTGCCCGGCCGCATTGCAACTTTGTTGAAAAGAACCGATGCTCCTAATTTTTCGTATATAGCTGGTAAATAATCATAATCCCCTACTGAAACACCACCAGTTGTAATTAACATATCGACTTGGCTTAATGCTTCTTTTACGGCTGCGTGGCACGTATCAAAATCGTCACTAAACTTCCCAAAGTATTTCACTCTTCCCCCTGCTCTTCGAATTTGGGACAATATCATGTACGTATTGCTATTTCGAATTTTTCCAGGTTGTAGTGATTCATTAACATCAAGAAGCTCACTTCCAGTCGCTAATACTCCAATCACAGGCTTTTTGGCAACTGGTACTTCGCTGTAACCGAATGTAGCAAGGAGCGCTGAAATGCCTGGATTAATGTAAGAACCTCTCTTCGCAAGAATCGTCCCTTTACGTGTATCTTCACCTTGAAAGGAAATATTTTCTCCTTCTTTGAATGAGCGTCTCACTTCCATATAGGTTTTACCGACATCCTCATATTGACGAGTCAGTTCTAGCATCACAACTGCGTTACATCCTTTTGGAATTTGTGCTCCCGTCATGATTCGAACTGCTTGAAATTGACCTACCTCTTGAGGAAATATGGACCCTGCCCCAATTTCGCCAATTACTTCGAATAAAGTTGGATTCTCATAACTTGCCCAGACAGTATCTTCTGCCCTAATAGCAAATCCATCATATGGTGAGCGATCGAAGGAAGGTACATCATGATCGGCTACTAAATCCTCTGCTAATGTACGTCCGTAAGCTAATTCAAGTGGTACCAGTTCTTTTAAACCACGATTGGCAAATTCCATTACTTTACGAACGGCCTCTCCAACCGCAATCGGCACTCTTCTTTCCATAATTACCAATCCCTTCTATTAACCTAATAAACGATAGTATATTTGTTTCGCTTTTTGAATTTCATTTGTCCCGTGAATAAATACACGACCATCTTGAAAAATGACCACACGATAATCATCTAGTTGGCAAGAAAGCAAATACGGGTTTCGATCTACTTTCCCATGTTTTTTTAGTTGTTTTTCTAAATGGTCAAAATTGTAACGACTATTATGCGCCGGTCTAATTTGAACCGTATTTCTCCCGCATAAAACAACTGTCTTCGTTTGATTTTCATAAGATAAATAAGGATAAGTTCTATGCGTTCCGCACGAAGGACAACTGTCCGTTTTTATTTTTTCTAGTTTAATAGCATGGTGTTGATTACTCCATATATCAAACATTACAAAGGTTTTTCTAATTGCTGAGAAATCTTCCACTAAAATTTTGAATGCTTCCGCCACTTGATATGCTGCCACTATTTGAACAGCTGGACTAATAATTCCAACTGTGTCACACGTCGCTCCTGTAACTGGAACACTTTTAAGTACACAATGTAAACACGGTGTTTCTTTTGGAATAATGGTATAGCTCATGCCATATCCCCCGACACAAGAACCATAAATCCAAGGAATATCATATTTTTGTGATAGATCATTTATCACAAATCGAATATCAAAATTATCTGTTGCATCAATGATTATATCGACACCGTCTAACAAAGCTTCCATATTTTCTATTCTTGCCTCCATCACGAAAGCATTAATCTGTACCTCTGAATTGATTTGTTTCAACCGATTTTGAGCTGCAATTGCTTTTGGTAATTTTTCTATCGCATCTTGTTCAACATAAAGCTGTTGTCGTTGTAAATTACTCCATTCTACGTAATCACGATCAATGATCGTTAACTTTCCGATACCTGCACGAACAAACGCTTCAGCACTTGCACTTCCTAATGCACCTGCCCCCACAATCAACACATGCTTATTTCTAACCTTTTCTTGTCCTTTACTCCCAATAGGAGTGAACAACTGTTGACGTGAATACCGCTCTATCATTAGATGGCCTTCCTTTCTTGTAAATAATCATCAATTAATTAAAAAACCTGCTGCATATATGGTTGTTTTTTAGAAATCTTTCTCTATATGACTTTGTTTCTGATAACAAGAAAAGTAAGCAAATCCAACAAATCCAGCTCCACCAATTACATTTCCGATAAAAACCGGAACAAAATTCTCGGCAAGATCCATCCATGAAAGGTAACCCGCAAAAATAACTGCTGAAATTACAAACATATTTGCTACCACTTGCTGAAATCCAATCACGACAAATGCCATAATAGGAATCCAAATTCCGATAATTTTCCCAACAAAATCGTTAGTTCCATAAGCTAACCAAATCGCAAGGCAAACGAGCCAGTTACAACCAATTGCTGAAATTAATGTTTTCCCAAACGATTCATGTAATTTCTCTTGGGCTATTGCCACTGTTTTATTTAAATATGCACCCTCCGTCAACCCGCCAAGGTGACCGAAACAATAAGCTACGAAAAGTGCACCAACAAAGTTAGTTAAAGTTATCCAAATCCAATTATTTAACACACTTTTCAATGAGATTTTTCGCGCATACAGGGCCATGGACACTGACATCATGTTTCCCGTAATTAACTCTCCACCTGCCAAGACAACAAGCATAAGCCCTATAGGAAAAACTGCTCCTCCCAAAAAATTCACTAGACTTCCCCAATGCTCCGGTAAATTACCTAAAACTCGAATATTAAGTAAAAACCCTAACGAAATGAATGCTCCTCCTAAAAAACCGAGGATAAGCATGGCGGATAACGATTGCCTTACCTTTTGAACACCGGCTTCAATCACAAGCTCAGCGATTTTTTCCGGTTTATGAAATGCCATAACCAATTCCTCCATTTTTTAAAAATAAAAAAGCAACTTCAATAGACCCTTAACATCGTAAGGATTTTTGAATGCTGCTTAATCTCTCTGCATTTCTCTTACAGAGGTATCAATCATCACTTTTACTATAAAATAGAAAATCTGCAAAACTTGCACGCTTTCCACTTCGCGACATTTGCTATAACAAGAAGATCTATTAATAGCCTTCTTTCATAGTGTTTTGAATGTCAACCTAACATATCCTTTATTTCTCAACCACCAATATGCGACATTTCAATTTTTGGCAATGTTTTTTTATTTGTATTGCTTAGCCGTTCATTTGAATAGCGATCTGAACGATTATTCCAAATGTCACGAATAACATCGATAATCTCCTCATCAGTATACCCAGAACGAAGCAATTCTCTAAGATCATTTCCTTTAGAAGCAAACAAACAAGTATATAATTTTCCTTCTGCGGAAATACGAGCTCTTGTACATGATGAACAAAAAGAATCTGTTACAGATGAAATAATTCCTATTTCCTCATCACTACCGATATAACGATAGCGAGTGGCAACTTCGCCAGGATAGTTTGCTTCAATTCGTTCCAGCGGCATAACTTTATTAATCATCTCTAATATCTCTTGTTTAGAGACTACCTCGTCTAATTCCCAGCCGTTAAAATTCCCGACATCCATATATTCAATAAACCGAAGAATATGCTTATTCTCTTTAAAGTATTGCGCCATCTGAACGATGTCTTGTTCATTTTTTCCTTTTTGGACAACCATGTTCATTTTAATTTTCATCCCGACTTCCGCTGCAGCCTGTATTCCTCCAAGAACCGTTTTTACTTTACTTCTATTACCATTTAAATAAGTAAAACGCTCTTCTTCCAAAGAATCCAAACTAACTGTCACACGTGATAAACCCGCCTTATATAAATCAGGAGCAAACTTCTTAAGTAAAGATCCATTTGTAGTTAAACCAATATCCTCTACTCCATCAATTTTGTTAAGTCGCTCAATTAGTTCAGGAAGGTTTTTCCGAAGTAAAGGCTCTCCCCCAGTAATACGCAACTTTCTTACACCTAAAGAAACAAAAATACGTGTTACCCTTTCAATTTCATCAAAAGATAAAATTTTATCATTAGACAAAAAAGAATAATCAGGACCAAATATTTCTTCCGGCATACAATATCGACAGCGAAAATTACAGCGATCGGTAACAGAAATACGTAAATCCCTTAAAGGACGGTGCAATTTGTCTAATGTGACAGATTTCATGTTTATTGCCTCACTTCTGCATATTTTATGATTTCGTACAAGTTTTATTTGCTAACCACTTTGCATTTATTTAATATTTACAACCCGCTCTGGATGAGTATATACATTTAAAGATTGATTACGAATAAAGCCTATTGTAGTAATCCCTAATTGTTCTGCTAGCTCCAGTGCTAACTCAGTTGGAGCGGATTTTGACAATATTATTTCGCAGCCAATTTTCGCAACTTTCAATAGAATTTCAGAAGATATACGGCCACTAAAAACAATAATTTTATCACTAATAGAAATGTTGTTTTTTAAACAATAGCCGTAAATTTTGTCTAAAGCATTATGTCTTCCTATATCCATTCGGCTTAAAATGATTCCATTCACATCGCATAAGGCGGCATTATGAACCCCGCCTGTATGCTGAAAAGTAGCCGCAGATTGCTGCATATCATTCATTAATCGAAAACAATCCTGGGCAGAGATCTTTACGTGAACATCATCTATCTTCTTCGCAGTCAGTGCATCATTTACGAAAACAAATCCTTGTCTACTCATTCCACAACATGAAGTAATATAACGCTTATTTTGGATGTCACGATAATAAGGATTGATCTTTGTCGTTGTTACGTGTACATATCCTTCTTTATCCTGTACCCATATTTCATCAATGTCTTCATACTTTCGGATAATACCTTCAGATGCTAAAAAGCCTATTACCATATCTTCAATATACTCTGGAGTACTAACCATTGTAACAAATTCCTGTCCGTTAATTTTAACCGTAACTGGAAACTCTGTTACAATGCTGTCCTCTATATGCTTAAATTCCCCTTGTTCATACCGGAAAATTTCCCGTTCCATCTGTATCGATTTCACGATTAGTATCCTTCCCTCACGTTATATTTTTATCAAAGACAAACACTGAAACTGCAATATCTTCATCCACTTTCATATCCGAAAACAGATGAACTAATTTGGCTCCAACAAGTTCCTCCAAATGCTCACGAGAATTGACAGCATAGACCTCCTGAATCATTTTTGTTCTAGCCATATGAACCATTTCCGCACCATCCAAAGTTCCCGAAATGAATTTCTCAGTAGGTGTCAAATTTCCATAAAGTGTGGCAATAGCCATATTCTCAGCAAATACAGTATGAATTCGTTCCGGTCCTTTTCCAAACAAATCTTTTCGAAGCTTTCGTATCATATCATTAAACTCATGTACCATTTTTGACATACTCACATTCCTCCCCGATTCATCAATAATACTTTTCGAATACTACTTCATCATAAACATTTTAACAAAATGACCTTTTCGTCTGAGTTATTCACTCAAATAATTAAACAAAAAGGCTCATTTTTTAGAATTATTTCAAACATACATAAAACCTATGAAATAATATTATTGTTGCTTACCTATTCGTCTTTTAACCCCTTACCCATACCTTTTAAGAAATGAAGACCGAATCCGATAGCACGGTTAATGTCTGGATCCTTAAGTACTTTCATAAGGTCCAGTATTCCTACTTTTTTATTACTTTGCAGGTGCTTGCTTCCTTCATCCATACCTATCAATGCACTACTTACAAGTTTTTTAGTAAGTTCCGGATCAAGTTCTGTTAAAGCTCCTGCAGCGCCCATCATATTGTTAATCAAATTCGTGACTGGTTCACGAGTGACTTGTCCTAGAACAATTTTTGCGATTTTCTCTTTCGCTTGAAGCATAGAACTTGCAGCTTCCAGCATCCCTATGTCATTCAGTTCACCTACAATATTAAACATTTGATTTAAAGCTTCTTCATTATCAGCTAGAAGTGCTTTTAAATCTTCTAACTTTTGTTGTCGTTGTTCTTCCTCAGTTGGCTCATCCTTTTGGATAGCTTTAATAGGTGCTGCCATATTCTTTTCTCCTCCCTAGTTATCCGTTAAGTGCACATATCCTGGACGAGCCCACTTGCGATTTACCTCAATCCCATTTTGAGGATGACGCTTTTTGTTACGTGGATTCGTTTTTGGCATCGGATTTTCCCCTTCTACTTGTAACACTTCCATACGAACTTTCGTTTGTTTATATGCAGGTGTATTGGTACGTTGATCGACCGCAGGACCCGTTAAGAAATTAATTGCCGATTCGTTGTCTGTCGAGTTCATCGGTAAATAAAGCTCATTTTCTTTTACACGATCCGTTACAAGTGCACGTAATTTAAGTGCTCCAAAAGGAGAAACCAATCGCACTAACGAACCAGTTTTAACTCCACGTTCTTGTGCAAGTTTTGGAGAAACTTCAACGAAAACACCAGGTACTTTAGCTTGAATACCATTTGATTTATTGGTCATGTTACCTTCATGGAAATGTTCCAGCATACGACCATTATTAATATGAAGATCGTATTCCTCTGGGAATTCAGCTGGACGTACCCAGTCAGCTATAGCGAAACGAGCTTTTTTGTCTGGGAAGTTAAATCCATCTAGGAAAAGGAGTGGCGTATTCGTTCCTTCAAAGCTTCCCCAATGGAAACTATTCCAGCCTTCAAGCACTTCATAGTTTGCTTGTGCAAAAAGTGGCGATAAACTTGCCATTTCAGCGAAGATTTCACTTGGATGACTATAGTTCCAATTTGCGCCTAATGTATTTGCAATCGCTTGTACGATCCACCAGTCTGGTTTCGCATCTTCCAGCGTAGGAAGTACTTGATATAATCTTTGTACACGACGCTCTGTATTTGTAAAAGTCCCTTCTTTTTCAAGAGATGGAGTTGCAGGTAACACTACATCGGCATATTGAGCAGTTTTAGAAAGAAAAACATCCTGAACGACAAAGAAATCAAGGCTTGATAGAACTTCATGTACATGATTTGCGTTAGAGTCTACAAGGGCCATATCCTCTCCGACAAGATACATGGCTTTCATTTTCCCTTCTTCAATTGCGTGAAGCATTTGAATGTTATTAAGACCTGGCTTGTTATCAATTTTCACCCCGTAAGCTTTTTCAAATTTTTCACGGGCTACATCATCAGTAATGTGCTGATATCCTGGAAGCCATCCTGGGAGAGTTCCCATATCACAAGCACCTTGTACGTTGTTATGGCCACGAAGTGGATATGCACCAGCACCTGGGCGACGATAATTTCCTGTTGCAAGAAGTAAGTTTGAAATCGCAGCGGAAGTATCTGATCCACCAGTATTTTGAGTTACACCCATACCCCAAAGAATACAAGTACCATCTGCATCTCGAATCATTTCTGCCATTTGAATGAGCACTTCTTTTGAAATACCTGTAATCTTTTCTGCATATTCAAGTGTATATTCTGCAAGACTATCTTTGAAATCTTCAAAGAAGTTTACATTCTCGTCGATGAACTGTTGATCATGCCAGCCTTGATCAATCATATATTTGGTAACAGCCATTAACCATACTTGGTCTGTTCCTTGCTTTGGACTGATAAAGACATCTGAACGCTCTGCCATTTCGGTTTTACGCAGATCCACAACAATTAGTTTTTGACCGTAAAGTTTATGCGCACGTTTCACGCGAGTAGCTAAAACCGGGTGGCCTTCTGTTGGATTTGAGCCAACGATAATAACAAGACCTGCTTGTGCAATATCTTTAATCGTTCCTGCATCTCCGCCCATACCAATTGTACGGAACAATCCATCTGTTGCTGGCGATTGACAATAACGAGAGCAGTTATCAATGTTGTTCGTTTCGAATACTTGTCGAGCTAATTTTTGAATAACATAGTTGTCTTCATTCGTAATTTTAGAAGAAGAAATAAAACCTACAGAACCGTTACCGTACTCTTGTTTAATAGTACCTAATTTATTGGCAACTAAATCAAGTGCTTCTTCCCAAGTTGATTCAACAAATGTTCCATTTTTACGAATTAAAGGCTTAGTAAGACGTTCTTCAGAATTTACGAAATCCCAACCAAATTTCCCTTTAACGCAAGTAGAAATTGCGTTAACCGGTGCATCAGAAGTTGGTTGGACTTTCAAAATTTTACGACCCTTCGTCCACACTTCAAATGAGCACCCTACACCACAGAACGTACATACTGTTTTCGTTTTCTTCGTACGAGTTTCACGCATCGCAGCTTCTACTTCTGAAACGGCGAAAATACCGCTGTATCCAGGTTCAACTTCTTTTATAAGATCAACCATAGGCTCAAGAATGTCCGGCTTCAGCCCAGTCATAAATCCAGCTTCTCCAAGCATCGATTTCTCCATCAAAGCATTACAAGGACAAATGGTTACACATTGACCACAGCTTACACATGAAGAATCGTTAATAGCCGCTCCGTCATCCCAAATAACACGAGGACGCTCTGCCTCCCAATCAATAGATAAAGTTTCATTTACTTGCAAGTTCTGACAAACTTCTACACATTGACCACACGCAATACATTGATTAGGGTCATAGCGATAAAATGGATGAGACATGTCAACTTCACTTACATCTACTTTTGGCGTGTAAGGATATTTTTGGTGCTCAATTTCCATTAATTCTGCCGTATTATGCAATTTGCAGTTCCCATTATTGTTGTCACAGACCGTACAATAAAGTAAATGGTTTTCCAATAAGCGGTCCATCGCCTCCGTTTGTGCTGCCTTGGCACTAATAGAGGACAACTCAATATTCATATCGTTCTTTGCTACTGCCGAGCAGGATCGCACAAGTTTTCCATCAACTTCTACAATACAAGTATCACACGTTTGAATAGGATCCACTTCAGGCACGTAACAGATTTGTGGATGTTCTATCCCGTTTTGATTAATGATGTCCAAGATAGTTGAACCCGGCTCAGCTGTATACCTTTTTCCGTCGATTGTAATATGAACCATGCTGTCGTTCATGGTCTTTCCTCCCTTTTTTGAGAATAAAAAAACTCCACCACGAAAATATACGTACCGAATTAATAGGTACGATATCATCATGGTGGAGTAGTTCATTAGCACATCTTGCTAAAATACCAATCCATTTATTCATAAATAAAATGATAGATTCATAACAGGTCATATCACGATTCCATCTTTAACACTATGATTATAGCGTTTAATCCGAAAATACACAATATAAAATTCGTAAAAAATCACAACACTCCATGCTCTGACTTTTTTAGATATATTCGTTTAATCACTAAGCCATGCATTAACAATGCATAATTGCGCCGCACGTCGCTGAGCTTTCGGTGAATTAACTTTTCAGTCTCTAACCATCATTAATTCTTCAAAACCTCTTAAAATCCTTTCTCACTTTGCAATTATAAAATAAAAAAGCATGACATTTTATCGTCATGCTTCGCCTCATTGTTTTCAATGAATAATCTTTTTTAGTCCTAACTTATTAAGAACCTTTTACCCAGTAAAGGACTTTTTTATTTGTTGACACTCTCACTTCTCAAATACAAAATTAATTTTATTCTCTTTCCACTCTAGCTTCGCATCAAACGTTTTATCATTCTTCTTAAACCCTTTAATTAAATCTGTCAGTTCGTCTTTTAAGAGCTTAGTCATATTCTTTTGCGAAATCGTTTTTCCTAGTATCTTTTTAGAAATAGTAAAGTCACACTGCGTTGTATTATAATTCGAACAACCGTAAAAAGTAGATTTGTCAATCACATCACCATCACACTTTTTACATTTCCCTACTTTTTTACCTGTTGTAAACTTTGATCCTTTACGTTCAATCGATTCAACATGTAATCCGGTAAAATCCCATTTCTCAGACATTTCAACCGCATCTTCAATAATCTTCGCTGATAATTTTTTCGTTTGTTCCATAAAAGTTGCTGGTGAAGCTGTCCCTTCCCCAATTTCTGCAAGACGCTGCTCCCACTTTGCTGTCATTTCTGGAGAGGCTAAAATTTTATCCCCAATTGCGGTAATTAATACTTTCCCTTTATCGGTTGCATACACTTGGTTTTTCTTCACATCAATATACTTACGGTCTTTCAACATTGTAATGATGCCTGCACGAGTCGCTTCAGTCCCTAAACCTTCTGTCTTTTTTAAGACCTTCTCAAGCTCTTCATTATCTAAATACTTCCCAGCTGTCTTCATTAGCGTAATAAGTTGTCCTTCTGTATAACGCTTTGGCGGCTGCGTTTTTCCTTCTTTCACTTTCACCTTTACAACTTTTCCTTGTTCACCTTCTGCTACGATTGGAAGAATGGTTTCATCGTCTTTATCATCTTGGAAAATAACTTTGCGCCATCCTTCTTGAATTTGCTGCTTCCCTTTTGAAATAAATTCCGCACGTCCATCAACAAGTGTTGTAATTGTTGTATAGTCAAAAATCGCAACTTCATAATGAGCCGCAATTAATCTTCTAACAATCATATCGTAAATTTTCTTTTCATCCCCAGATAGTTTACCTGGATTTGTAACCTGTTCCGTTGGAATGATAGCGTAGTGATCCGTAACCTTTTTCTCATTTACATACCGCTTATTATTCATAATAGATTCAATCGGTGCTGGTAACAATTCTTTATAATCATCAAATTGGCTTAATTTTTGTAAGATGTCAGGAAACGTTGCTGCTTCCCCTTTTGTTACATAGTTAGAATCCGAACGTGGGTAAGAAACAATCCCTTTTTGATATAACGCTTGTGTAATATCAAGAGTCTTTTTCGGCGAAAACTTAAATGCTTTGTTTGCAGTTGCTTGCAGTGATGATAAGTTAAATAAAAACGGTGGTTGAAACTCTTTCCGCTCCGTTTTCATTTCTTTTACTTCAGCCGGTTTATTTTGGCAAAATGCTGCAATTTTATTTGCCATATCAGGATCTTTTAAGCGGGACTCATTATCTTTCTCCCACTTTCCTTCATATTTCTTTCCTTCTATATTAAAAGTTGCAAACACTTCCCAAAATGGTTCTGATTTAAAGTTTTCAATTTCCTTTTCACGTTTTACGATTAAAGCTAGTGTCGGTGTTTGTACACGTCCAGCCGAAAACACATCATTCATTCCTTTTTTCTTTAACAAGATACTAAAGACACGTGATGCATTCATTCCAACGACCCAGTCAGCACAAGACCGTGTATATGCTTCATAATATGTATTGATTGTATCTGATTCATCGAGTAAATTTTTGAATCCTTGGTAAATAGCTTGTTTCGTTAAGGAGGAAATCCACAGACGTTTCATCGGTTTTTGCACGTTACAAAGATTAATGATATTTCGTACAATTAATTCCCCTTCACGCCCCGCATCGCCTGCATGAATAATTTCCGTCACTTGCGGATTGTGTAACAACTGTTTCACAACATTAAATTGCTTATACTTCGATTTGGTGACTTCAAATTGAAAACGCTCCGGAATCATTGGTAATGTATCTAATGACCATTTTTTCCACTCAGTGTGATAATGTTCCGGATTACATAACTGCGTCAAATGACCAATTGCCCATGTACAGTAAGCTCCATTTGGAAATAACTCATTTGCTTCCACTTCTAAATAGCCGTCTTTTCGGCGATATTTAAATTGAGAAACAAGGGCCAAACCTTGATCTGGTTTCTCAGCAATAATTAATTTCATTTTATAACTCCCTATCTAAATTCCAATGCTACTTTCATTTTATCTCTTTTTTATAAGTGATGAAAAATATCTATCATTTTTATCATTCACAATTCGTCTTATATTTTTTAGACCTATAATATTATACGCTTAATCTTCACACCTTCACAATAGGGTTAATTATATACGTCTTGTGAACGATAAAAATTCCACTATACTCTTTTCTTTACATTTAACGATTTTCCAATATCTTGACTCCCTCTTTTTCATAAGCAGATACAATAAAGTGAAACCTTAATCAGTGAGTTTTTTCTTCATCACCACTGATTATTAGCCCTCACGAATCGGGCTTTTACGGGCAGCCCGTCCCCCACCTAACTTCTTTTCTTTCGCTGAATTTTGAGGTGGGAGTCTTACTACCCGCGAATAGTGGGATAAAGGAGAAATTATTAATACATTAATCATCCATCCAAACATCAGAAAACGTATTCCATACACAGGTAGAATCACATCACCTTCTACTTCTTCCTTTCATCCTGATATAATCAATATCCTTAATTATTAAACTCTTCTACTAGTAAATCTTTTTACCAACTTAAACAAAAAAGCTGGTCCTCAAAATTTGAAGACCAGCCTTTTTAACTCGCTTTAAAGCCACCACCTAATACATCACGTACATCGTGAATGACAACAAATGCATTTTCATCTTTTTGACTCACGACTTTCTTTAATTGCACGAGTTCTTGTTTATTAATGACAATATATAATACTTCTTTGTTATTTCCTGTGTAACCGCCCTTCCCCTCTAATACTGTTACACCGCGTGTCATATTCTTCATAATAGATTCTCTGATCATGTCTGGATAACTTGAAATAATTGTTACAGCAGTCTTTGTATTCAATCCTTCTACAATAAAATCAATAACCTTTGCACCTATAAATACCGCTACAAGCGTATACATAGCCTTTTCCTGTCCAATAATAAATACTGAACCTGCAATAACTACGATATCAATAATCAATATGCCTTTTCCAACGCTCCAGCCTAAATATTGGTTTGCTAATTGAGCTATGATCGCAGACCCACCTGATGTACCACCTGCACGGAACATAAATCCTAAACCAACACCAACGAAAACACCAGCAAAAAGAGCCGCTAATAATGTATCATGATTTACCGGAGTCGCAATATCTTCTGTGATATATAAAAAGAAAGATGAAGAGACAATACCAAGTATTGTATACACCATTGTTTTTTTATCAAAAAACTTATACCCAATTGCAAGTAATACTGCATTTATTAAAAGGTTTACAGTACCTGGTGACCATTCAAACAAGTAATATGTAATAACTGTAAGTCCAATAATGCCACCTTCAGATAATCGATTTGGAATAGCAAAAAAGTTAATTCCAATCGCAAACAACAATGATCCAATTACGACAAGTGCTATTTCTTTTACTCGTGCGTTCATTACTTTTCCCCCTATCTACCCCAATACATATTTTTTATCCTAATTTCATCTCAGAGAATCAAGCGAATTCTTTCCATTTTTCTGCATGTTTCTCTATCATTTCAATTAATTTCTTCATTGCAGGAGTTAACCATTTACTTTTATGGTACGCCAATTCAGTTGTAACGAAATCTTCACTATACGTCCATGGCAGTACACTTAGCTTTCCTTGCTCGACTTCTTCTTTAACCGTTATAAACGGTAAATAAGATATTCCTAGCCCACACATAACGGTTTGCTTAATCGCCTCAATACTCCAAAAATGAATATGGGAACAATTAATTCCATCTTCTTTAATCCGTCTTTCTAGCAAATCTCGATAACTCCCTGGCTCTGTGAGCAACAACATTTCTCCTTCTAAATCAGCAGGACTAACGCTCACTTTTTTTGTTAACGGATGTTTCGGCGGAGCAATAAGCACAATCTTCTCTTGAACAAGAGAATGAGTAACGATGTCTGCCCCCAGTTGTTCCGGATGTGTAAATAAAGCAAAATCAAATTTCCCTGATTTTAATTCATTATGCAACTCTTGACTCTCTGATGGTTGTAAAATGATATGGACTTGTGGATACTTCCTTTTAAATTCATATAAAACAGCAGGTAATCGATAAATCATTAAAGACTCATTCGCTCCAATGCGTATTGTTCCTGACGATTTGCCGTTCATTTGAGATGATTCCAATGCTTCGTTTGATAATTCCAATATTTTATGTGCATAAGAAAGCATATGCTCTCCTACCTCAGTTAAAATTACTCTTTTGCCAAGACGATCAAATAATGGACTCCCAATCTCTTCTTCTAATGATCGAATATGATTGGTGATTGTCGATTGCGTATACCCAAGTTGTTCACCGGCCCGTGTAAAGCCACCGCTTTCCGCTACAATAATAAAAGTTTTCAAATGGCGCAGCTCCATACTTACTCCTCCTGTTGTACAATCATATAATTTCTTGATGTTTTTCTTGTTGTATCCATATCTCCATAATAATGAGAAAATGAATATGTAAGTTACATCGTTTTCTTCTTACGCGAAAATACAGTCCATTATCTAACAAGACATCATAAAAGTCATCATTCTCATGCAATTAGTTGGTTTTAGTAACAATCTCATATATTTTCAACTTGAGCGATTCTCTAATAAAATCATTTATTCTCTATCCTAACTACTCATTAAATAACAGTTCCTGTGCACTCACCTAATCGCTATTATATATTTAGAATACAAATAAATAAAATGAATTATTTTAATAGAAATCATTTATAAAAATGATGGATGAATCTAATATAATATAGTTAGCCCCCTTCTTGGAGAAAAGGGTGGCTTTTTCATTTACAACTATTGACATAATCAAAAAGAAACATTAAAATAACTATAAATTAGTAAGTTACTAATTTATAGTTAAACAAAAAGAGGTGAAGAAAATGAAAAATATATTATTTCGCATTAATGAATTAGCAAAAAAAGAAAAAACTTCAGGACTACAAGAAACGGAAAAACAAGAACAACAAATGTTAAGACAAAGCTATACGAAAGAATTTCGTGGGAGTTTAAATTCCATTTTATTAAATACGACAATTATGGATCCTAACGGAGAAAACGTTACTCCACTTGCTTTACAGCATGCACAAAATCGTATGAACCTAAAAAAATGAAATCTAATATTGATTCAAACAAACCATTTTACAAAATAACATCAACATAAAAAGAGCCGAATTTCTATATTTAGAAATCCTGGCTCTTTTTAGCATGTAATCTAATTATCTCTAATTCTATTACGTCATAATTTAAAGCACTTTTACACTCAAGATAAATCCGCTATTGTAAAAGCACCTGGCAGTAATTGTTCCACTGTTACTTCTTTTTCATCACCTTTTAGGTTTGTCAATAACACTGGCATTTTAGGCTCACAAAACTCTGCAATAACTTGTCTACAAGCTCCGCATGGTGAAATCGGCCCATCTGTTTTACCTGTGATTACCAAATAACTGAAATCGCGTTCCCCTTCTGATACCGCTTTAAATATTGCTGTTCTTTCAGCGCAATTACATAAACCGTAAGAAGCATTTTCTATATTACAACCTGTATAAATTTTATCTTCTTTCGTAACTAACGCTGCACCAACAGGGAATTTAGAATATGGAATATAAGCTTTCTCTAACATTTTTGTCGCTTCTGCAATGTATCTTTTTTTATCCATACTATTTCCTCCTCAAAGTAAATTCCATTCTACTAACCATTAATCAGTAATAATTGTATGAATTAATTTAGGAGTCTCTGCTTTTTCTGATACAGAAATATTTTCATAAATTTTAGCTTTTACATCTTCAACGTTTTCACGATTTGCATAAATCGTAACAAGTGATTCTCCTTCTTTTACAGCTTCTCCCACTTTTTTGCGTAGCATTAAACCAACCGCTAAATCAATTTCATCTTCTTTTGTTGCACGACCTGCTCCTAGAAGCATTGCCGCAATACCAATTTCATCTGCCACAATGTTAGAGACAACACCTGAAGTTTTAGCCGGTACATCAATTACATATTTCGCTTGAGGTAACTTTTCTGGGTGATCTACAATCGAGCTATCTCCGCCTTGATTACGTAAAAACTCTTTGAATTTCTCGATTGCTTTTCCGTTCTTCATAACTTCTATTAGCATTTCACGTGCTTCTTCTAATGTATTTGCTTTTTTACCAAGCACAACCATTTGGCTTCCTAATACAAGTACTAATTCTGTTAAGTCTTCTGGCCCTTCTCCTTTTAGCGTATCAATGGCTTCCTTCACTTCAAGAGCATTACCAATTGCAAAGCCAAGTGGTTGTGACATATCTGAAATAACAGCCATTGTTTGACGACCAACATTATTTCCGATTCGTACCATCGCATGTGCTAATTCTTTCGCATCCTCTTCTGTTTTCATAAATGCACCTGCACCCGTTTTAACATCAAGAACAATTGCATCAGCACCAGCTGCAATTTTTTTACTCATAATTGAACTTGCGATTAACGGTATTGAGTTCACCGTTCCAGTAACATCACGGAGTGCATATATTTTTTTATCAGCAGGCGTTAAATTTCCTGTTTGACCAATAACTGCAACCTTATCGCGATTTACTAAATCAATAAATTGTTCTTTCGTAATTTCGACATGGAAGCCTTCCACTGCTTCTAATTTATCAATCGTACCACCTGTATGACCTAAGCCTCGACCAGACATTTTTGCAACTGGTACATCTAAAGCAGCTACTAATGGTCCTAAAACTAATGTTGTTGTATCCCCAACACCACCAGTTGAGTGTTTGTCTACTTTAACTCCTTCAATCTCTGATAAATCAATTGTTTCTCCAGAATTCACCATAGCCATCGTTAAGTCAGCCCGTTCACGATCAGACATATCTTGGAAGAAAATGGCCATCGCAAGAGCACTCACTTGATAATCAGGTATTGATCCATCTGTATACCCTTTAATGAAGAAACGAATTTCTTCTGTTGTTAATTCTTTACCATCACGTTTTTTCGCAATAATATCTACCATTCTCATCTTAATCACCATTCCTTTTTATATTCTATGAAACTTTTAATATATTAAGCCAACAATCGTTGCTGATAAGAAACTTACTAATGTTGCACCAAAAAGTAATTTCAAACCGAATCTTGCTACTACATTCCCTTGTTTTTCATTTAAGCTCTTAACAGCTCCTGCAATAATTCCAATTGAAGAGAAGTTCGCAAATGAAACAAGGAACACGGATATAATAGCTGTTGTTCTTCCAGAGAAATTAAAGTTCCCTTGTGCTAAATCTGTCATTGCCACAAATTCATTCGATACAAGCTTTGTCGCCATGATGTTACCTGCGTTAACAGCTTCATGCCAAGGAACTCCCATAATAAATGCAAACGGCGCAAATACATAGCCAAGAATTTCTTGGAATGAGATACCAATTACACCTTTAAACACAGCATTGATGAAAGCGATTAAAGCAACGAATCCAATCAGCATAGCTGCTACTGTAATAGCAACTTTAAAACCATCTATTATATATTCCCCTAATACTTCGAAAAAGCTCTTTTTCTCTTCTTCTTGTACTTCTAACATGTCTTCTTCTTCAGTAACCTCATACGGATTAATAATCGAAGCGATAATAAACCCACCAAATAAATTAAGTACTAAAGCGGTTACAACATATTGCGGTTTTAATAAAACCATATACGATCCAACGATAGACATAGAAACCGTCGACATTGCAGACGCACATAATGTGTATAATCTTCTTTCTGATAATAAACCGAGCTGCTTCTTAACCGAAATAAATACTTCTGATTGTCCTAGAATCGCTGAAGCTACAGCATTATACGATTCAAGTTTCCCCATTCCATTTATTTTACTTAAAGCTAAACCAATATATTTCACAATAAATGGCAATACCTTAATGTGTTGCAGGATTCCGATTAAAGCTGATATGAAAACAATTGGCATTAATACCCCTAAAAAGAATGAAAATTCTTTTTGATTTACTAAACCACCAAATACAAAATTAACACCATCACCAGCATACTTTAACAATTGTCCAAAACCATCTGCAATTCCAGCGATTAGCACATTCCCGATGCTTGTATTTAATAGTAAGAAACCTAAAATAAACTGCAGTACAATCATCGTTATAATAGGACGATATTTCACTTTCCTTCTATTATTACTAGCAAGCCATGCAATACCTAACACAATGATCAAGCCTATGATACCGATTACATATTTCATAAAATTCTCCCTCCTTTTCCGTATCCGCTTACATATTTTTCAATTATTAAAGCAATAGATACACTATGTTCCTTAACATTTTGTGTATCTATTACTTCCCATTTCTTATGAATTAGTAGTTATCTGAAGCGCCTTCTTTATCATTTAATACAATTGCAACACTTGCACTTGCACCGATTCTAGAAGCACCAGCTTCAATCATTTTTTCTGCATCTTCACGTGTACGAACGCCGCCAGATGCTTTCACACCAACGTTTGCTCCAACAGTTTTGCGCATTAATGCGATATCTTCTGCAGTCGCTCCACCAGTTGAGAATCCAGTTGAAGTTTTTACAAAATCAGCACCAGCTTTTACAGATAATTCACAAGCACGGACTTTTTCTTCATCTGTTAATAAGCAAGTTTCAATAATAACTTTTACAAGTGCTTTTCCTTTTGCAGCTTGTACAACTTCACGAATATCCTTTTCAACAAATTCATTATCGCCATCTTTTAAAGCACCAACATTGATTACCATGTCTACTTCAGTTGCACCTTTTGCAATTACATCTTTTGTTTCAAATACTTTTGTCTCAGTTGTATTTGCACCTAAAGGGAATCCGATAACTGTGCAAACATCCACATCATGTCCTGCTAATTCTTCAGCAGCTAATTTTACCCATGTAGGATTAATGCAAACAGAAGCGAAATTATATTTCTTTGCTTCTTCTAAAACTTTCATCACATCTTCTTTTGTTGTATTCGGTTTTAAAACTGTATGATCAATTAACTTTGCAATGTTCATTTTCTTCACTCCTCATATCTTTTAACAACTTCATTCTAACCCTTAATTGAACAAATGTAAACACACTTTTGAAATTTTGTTCAATGTTTTTCAGGAGGAAACTATACCCAATAAAACGAATCTTATTTGTAATATAAAACGGGAAACAAAGGATGTGAGTCATTTGCTAAAATCGAAACCCTTTATACTAGCATTACTAATGTGCATGGCACTATCTATATTTGTTTTTCAAAAAAGGAAAGTAATTTTCCAAGAAGGGAACCCAATACCATTTGCTATAGCTATTTCAAAAATGGTTATTCAAGATAAAGAAATGGTAGCAGTAGAACCGACAGATAATGAATATCCTTACTTAGTAAAACGTGGAAAAATGAAACCGTTTATCAATATGATGGAGGAAGATGGTTGGACTTTTGTGGAAAGAGATATAATGGCTAACTCCCTAACTTTTGAAAAAGGAGATCAATCGAAGAGTGTTTCTTATAAATACTATACAAGGTACTATACCCTGATTTACTCATACTAAAATAAACGATATATTCAAAAAAGCTCTCTCAAAAGTATTATTTTGAGAGAGCTTTTTACTTCTAATTTTTTTTATAATTTAAAAGCTCTTTTGCAGTATGCTGATCGATAATCAACACATTCGCATATCCTCCGCTTAATGCACCATCAATTGCTTTTACTTTTCTAGAACCTCCCGCAACAAGAACGGAGCGTTTCTTTAAGCGCAACTCCTCTAAATCAATGCCAATTGTACGCTGATTAATTTCCTCACTGCAAATATTTCCATCTCCATCGAAGAAACGTGAACAAATGTCACCGACAGCTTGTTCCTTCAATAAGCTCATTTCTTCTTTATCTAAATAGCCTAATCGAAATAATAGCGCTTCATCCCTAACAGTTCCAACTGTGAAGATTGCAATATTCGCTTGTTTTCCCATTTCAATAATATGGTGAATATGCCTATCCTGTTCGACTAATTCCTTTGTAACCGCGTTATCAAATATAACTGGAAGCGGTAAGTTTCGTGGTGTTGTTTGAAAGGCATCTGCAAATAAAGCAATCGTTTCATTCGCATATGTATTAACACTCGAGTGACTAATACCTCCTTTTAGTTGAACAACCTCTACTCCTTTTACATGCTGAGGTACAATCTTTCGAGCGATTTCATACATCGTCGTTCCCCAACTCACCCCAACAATATCACCCTTTGTAACAGTCTTCTCCATATACTCAGCAGCATACTTACTAATATATTCCGTAATAGTCGCATACTCTGGTACCGGAGAAAATACGACATGTGCTTCTAATAAATTATATTTTTCTTTAAGTAGATTTCCTACATTATCTAAATCAGCAAATGGATCAGCGATGTTAATTTGAACAAAACCTTTTTCTTTTGCATATTTTAACAGCCTTGAGATGGTCGGTCTGGAGATATTCAGTTTATTAGCAATTTCTTGTTGGCTATAATCCGATTGGTAGTATAATCTTGCAACTTCAACGCTTAATTGTTGTTTCTCTTTATCCATAATAACTATTTATGTATCCTTTCTATATTTTCTAACATCATATGCATTGTACTTACAAGCATTATACCGCTTTATTCCTGAAAATTCGACCATCTGAATTAATAGCCAACTTCCCAAGGATAAAGTGAAACTTTAATCAGTGAGGGGTTCTTTATCCCCACTGATTATTAACCCTCACCAATCGGGCTTTTACAGGCAGGTAATCCCTCACCTAACGGCTTTACTTTCGCTGAATTTTGAGGTAGGGGTCTTACTGCCCGTTAATGCGGGATAAATCACTTCAAAATGACCGAATTATAGCGTGAAAATTTTCACCATCAAGTTTCTCTTTGTTCTCCTTACTACAACATATACGTTTTCTATATCCTCAATTTATTTTACTTTTACATCCTCATGTAATTTTTCTGTATAATTCTTGACATCCTGCCAACTATCTCTAGCTGTATTCAGATCTTCTTTGATAAAAGTAAACTCCTCAGGACTGATAGCTTTTACATTTTGTAACAAATTATTATACTTAGCACCAATTGTATACCACTGATTCGAAATATTGTGAAGAGAAGTAATGGCTGCATCAATTGTTTCCGTCATATTTATTGTTTTATTTTTCACATCAGTCAAAATAGCTACCTCTGCCTGCGCCCCAGAAATTCTCGCCTTTAAATTTTCTATTTCTCTCTCTGCGTTTGCAATATCTTTCTTGGCAACAGCAATCATTGGTCCACCGGCAAGACAAGTAATTAACGCCGCGCAAAGCACTGACCCGGCAATCAGCATATCATTACTTTTTTTAATTGAATCATTATAAGTATTGATTTGCTGCTCTAAAAGTGGAATTCCAGCATTCGTACTTGCTAAAACTGCTGTTAACTGATTTGAATCATCTTTAAAGCTTTTTGTATCTTCTGCCATTCTACTTCGAAACGTTTTTAACTTTTCTAATAGCTTGTCCACTTCACTCTGATTAGTCAAAATAATATTGTATAATTTTTCTAAATCAGATTTCAATTTCCCTCTGTCTTTTTGGTCAACAGCTGCTATTAGACTGCTGTAATAAGACTGAAACGTCCCGTTAAATTCCACTATATTTTGATCTGTTTTCATAATTTGAGGTTTCATTTCATCTAGCCAAAAAGATGCATTCACTTTTGCATCTTTTTGATGCTTGAGCATATTCTCTTTTAAATCACCGTTTATCGAACTTATCTTACCCAAATCTGTTTCTTGTTGATTTTGAATTGTTTTCGCGTACGAATCCATTGCAAATACACTAGATGTTGTTTGCGCCATTACATCTTGGAATCCAGCAGGACCAAGGGAATAGTTTTTATCACTTTCTTGTAATGAATGTATTTGATTTTTTGGTTCTGCTGCAAAAGGATGAAGTGGTACGATATTACTTGTCGTAACCCCAAGAACCATCACTGACAACATGATTTTCTTATAAAACCTCTTATTCATATCTCCACCTACTTTTTGTATAAAGTGAAACTTCTATCAACTGAAATCTTCTTTATCTCAACAATTCTCACGAATAATGAGATTAAAAATCTCCTGCTCAAAATTGAACAGGAGACCTGCATCACATACTTTACGTATTTGAAAGATTTGTCAAACATCTCTATATAAAGCATTAGTGATTCATTATGCTTTTGTGTCTACTACTTTAATATCCTCAGCATAAATCTTTTCAGCATAATCTTTAATATTTTTCCAGCTATCTTTAGCAATACTTAAATCCTCTTTGATGAAAACTAGATCGTTAGGACTAATAGATTCAACATTTTGAAGTAAAGAGTTATATTTTGATCCCATTGTATACCATTGATTTGAAATATTTTGCAGTGCAGTAATAGCTACATCGATCGTATTCGTTAAGTATTCAGTTTGATTTTTAATATTCGTTAAGCCAGCTACCTGTAATTGAGCTTGTGAAATTTGCCCTGTTATCTTTTGAATTTCTGCCTGTGCATTATCAAGTTCTTTCTTCGCTAAAACAATACCAGCTGTTCCTCCTCCTATCGCTGCTGCTCCACCCGCAATGAGTCCAATTCCTAGTGGAGTCCCTGCACCAGTAGCAATTACAACTGCACCACCTATAATAGCAATTGGGCCTAAAGCTGTCGCAACTGATGATCCAATGATAATTGCGTTATATTTACCAATCGCCTCATTATACGTTGTGATTTGATTTTGCATAAGTGGGATTCCAGCATCTTGACTTGCTAAAATAGACGTTAATTGATTCGCATCACCTTTAAAGTTTTGTGTATCTGCTGTCATTTTATTTCGGAATTTTTTTAGGTCTTCCACTAGCTTGTCTACTTTTTCTTTATTCTCTGTAATACTAGTAGATAATCTTGTAAGTCCTTTTGTTAGTGTTGCTTTGTCTTTATTATCTACAGCTGTTACTAACGTATCGTAATAGTTTTGGAATTTCGTATTATAATTAATAATATTTTGGTTCGTAGAAATCAATTGCGGTTTAATTGTATCTAGCCATTGGTTCGCATTTCCTCTAGCAACATCTTGATGATGAACGACTTTTGTTTTTAAAGAATCATCAACTGTCGTTATACCATTAAAATTAACATTAGCTTGTTTAATAATTGTTAAGGCATACAGATCCATTACTAAAGCATTTGACCCTGTTCGTTCCATTGCATCTCTTAAACCATCTGGCCCTAGCGAATACTCAGAGTATTTGTCCGATGCATCTGTTACACTAGCATGAATCGAAATTGGTTTTGTTGTGCTTTCCGCTGCATAAGTATGTGCTGGCAGGATATTACCTGCTGCCACTACTGCCATGATTGCTGATAGAGCCATTACTTTATAAGGTTTTTTTGTCATTTTTCTTCTCTCCCTATATCATTAATTATTATGATGTATAGCCTGCTTATATTTAATGTACCTCTACATTTGTCACGTAATCTTCAAATTGATTCGTTTGTTTAGTCATTTCATCACTTATTCTTTTAAGCTGACTGAATTGTTTTTGGAGTGTATTACTATCAATAGAAACACCTGTTTCAAGATTCGATTTCATTTGAAGCATATTTTCATTCAGTGTCTTCCAATCATGTACCAAATATTCCAAAGTAGTAATTTGTCTATTAATTAGCTCTGTAAAACTTTTTACCTGATCTTCAATAAATGTAATTTCAGTTGCTTGAATTTCAGTTTGTGATAACTTTTGAATAAGCGGAATCAATTCCTTTTGTTTTTGCTGAATTCTAAGAGCCGCTTCCCTCGTTTGACTATCTGCAGCATTTACAATTTCATCGCTAAGAGATCCAATTGATACAAAATCTATTGTTTTCGTTTGAGCTGTTTGATTCGTAATTGTAAAAACTTGCTTCCCAATATTAATTGAGCCTTTAATAATTTCATTTGGTCTATTTAAAATCTTTGTAAGTTCCACTTGAATCTCTTCTTGAATTCTTTTAATATCCGCTCTTATCTGTGCAATATCTCCATTTGAACCCTTTAATGATTGAATTGCTATTTCAGCCTTTTGAGATAGGCTTGCACTATCTTTATCCAATAAATCTTTAAAGCGATTTAACTCAAGTAAAGTTTGTTCCATGTTATCTTGAATCGTTTGTGATTGAACTTGAAGTCTACTAAATGCTCCTACGAATTCTCCCTTTGTTTGTTCATCTTCGTTTACTTTCCCTGCTAAATCATACAACTTACTATAATAGCTATTAAACCTTGTACTATATCTCATCATCTCTTGATTTAAATCAATAAGCTTTGGATTATACTCATCTATCCATTCACGGACATTCGTTTTTGCAAACTTTTGATGATTCGCCAAACTACTCATAGCTTCTACTTTAATATCTGGCTGTTGTAAAATAACTAATCCATACGCTTGTATTAAAGGGGACTGCGACCCTAACATCCTAATCGAGTTTGATAATGTATTTGCAGCCATTACATTTTGCACATATGTTGGATTCAATTCAGATTGCCCCCCTTCTGCGTAAGCGCTTACAGAAGTGAAGCAACTTGTAGATACTGCCGTAACCAATAACCCTGTAATTAAAGTCTTTTTCACTTTAACTCCTCCTAATGTATGAGTAACTAATTATATTTCATATAGATTTAATAACCTGTGTGTTTTTCTTTCCCTTCAATAGGTAAATATAGGAAACGTTCCCATACCTATTAAATGTTTTCAAGTATGTGTCAACTTTATTTCTAACTGCTAGTTTTTTACTTCTTTATTAACAATTCTAATGCTTGCTTGTTTAAAGCAAACTAACAACACTTTCTGAATAAAAAATAGAATAATAATTTACTATACCCACCTCTTTTTAATTAACTAAATTTAAAATGCAGTACTACTTGAACTTAAAATAAATCAGATTTGCTATTCATCATACCTTTATTTACTGAATGAATTTCCTACCATAAATCTCCTTCCAATTCCCTATAAAACTGAGAAGGAAGATTCCATTTATAGATTGCATATGTTACACAAAAATATTATTCATTTTTCACAATTCGCTAATAAAATTATAAAACAAATAGTTGTGTTTAAATTCAAGTTTTATACTGTAGCCTCATTTAAACACAGCTATTTTTCATCGTAAAGGAGTATTTTTTCTTTCGCTATTCCATAGGCTTTTTGTCTTTATTTCAATATACAATAACATTAACTTTATAAAATATTAATAAGAGTACTTTTCATTGAAAAGCACCTTTATCTCTAAAAGAATTTTTATGAAAATAATTATATTAAGATAATTATTTCGAGTGTATGCAATTATGCATACACTCTTTTCACAAAGCAGATTTCCTTACTTTAAAACTTTTTCTCCCTTGCAGAAAACGACTCATTTCTTCTTTTTATCAAAAACAATTAATTAATCATCATCCTGATGAAAACATCTCCTTTCCGCTCTTTTATTCATAGGTAGTAAGTCCCATCCTATATTCATTATTTGAAAGCGAGCCCTTACTATCTTCAAATCAATAACAAAATTCACCGACACCCATTTTATTTCTACTTTTTGATTAGCAAAGTAAGCTACAAACTACCACAGTGTCTACATCTATTACGCCTCCGATAATAGTAAGCAATCGTAGCACCAAACAGAGCTATTCCCCAGATTGGCCATAATAGCTCTGGGCCTTCCAATGCCCATCCCCTATGATCTAAGCCACCTGTATTAATAACCTTTCGGATGTACATCAAACCAGCTGAAGTAACCATAATGGAAACCAGTGAAGCAGGAATAATCGCTAATGAAAGAGGTACACGCTTACCAGCAACAAACGGAAACCAACGCGGAAAATGTTCTCCCCAGCGTTGAATAAGCCCTAGAGTAAGAATTGCCCCTCCGAGTGCTACGGTAGCCAACGATGCTCCTATTAACCAAATTCCAGGTGCATCACGTTCAAAAGAATCAAGTAATTCTTTAGTAGTTCCTAGTGGAATGCCTATCGCCCAACACCATCTTGTTATGGAATAACAGATAGGAACAATAATTGCAATGTAAGTGCACCATTTCCCCCAAGATGCTGCTGAGGATTGTGATGTCCATTTAGAAGGATTACTACTTCGGCCACAATATGGACAAGCATTTCGTGTTTGGCGTTGGTAGACTAGAGCAGTAGCACTCCATAAAAAGGCTCCTAGCATACTAATATATTGATTCACGATCGTCCCGTACATCATCTGTTCAAAAAAATTCAATCCATGCGGAAAATCAAATGGCGCTCCAACCAGAAATACAATTCCATATGCTACAGTCACTAAAACACGGTAGTCAATAACTGCGAATAATAGAATCCCTACTAACATATACACAAACGCGAGTAATATAATTCGTAAAAGTCCATTACCTAAGCCACGAATCATCATGACAGCTACAATGACTCCCATTACTCCAAATCCAACCATCACAGGTGCACCAATTTCTTGACTTAGACCACCTAACATTGAATATCCAGGTTGCGGATCCCCTATACCAATGGGAAACCCAGTTCCTCCCACTGTCCAATACAAACCTAATATGAAATACATCAATGACCATGCACCCGCAACATACCCAATCCATTTTGGCCATAGTGATAACCACCCAATACCGCCTTTTGCTTGTTTTTTAACATTTAACATCCCGAAAACAGCTCCTTCTATTTAAAAATTTAGAATTTAGCATAAAAAACGACTACTACCACTTGAATAACTAAAGAAATTTGATTTTCCATCTAACATTTCTATTTATTTTGTGAAGGGTTATTATTCGACCGTCGTATATGATTTAATTTCAAAACCATATTCTTCAACTCCCTACTGTATATTGATGAGTAAGTTCATATTATGATAAAAGGGGCAATTTGAAACGAATCCACAGAACTGTTTATAAACAGTTCTAGAGGTCCATTTAGAAAAAAATTTGCACGATCAAGATTGTAAGTTGGCAAACTATAAATATCGAAAAATAAAAATACCAATTCCACGTAAAGGAATTGGTATGAGAAACCGTCTAATATAGATTAATAATCTCTTTCCTAATTCGGACGCATAAACCCTTGTTCCCAGGCAAAAACAGCAGCTTTCGTACGATCGAGCATATGAAGCTTACTTAAAATGTTACTAACATGGCCTTTAACTGTCTTTTCACTAATGAAAAGCCCTTCAGCAATTTCAGCATTCGTGAGCCCCCTAGCAATCAATCGTAATACTTCCAATTCTCGTTCACTTAGCTCGGAAAACGGATTGAGAGGTGTCAGTTTCGTAGCACGAATCTCATTAACAACCCGTGCAGCCACCCGTGGATGCATCATGGATTCGCCTTGTACGCCTCTCCTGACAGTTTCAACCAATTGATTAGGCTCAATGTCTTTAAGCACATATGATATTGCTCCTGCACGTAATGCTGGAAAAATGTACTCATCCTCATGATAAGAAGTCAACACAATCACTTGAGAACGAGGACTAACTTGTTTAACTCTTCGAATCACCTCTACACCATTGATACCTGGCATCACTAGATCCATGAGTACGATATCTGGCACAAGTTCAGCAGCTAGAGCCGTAGCACTTTCACCATTTTCTGCTTCTCCAACTACGTGAAAGTCAGGTTGAATTGTGAACAAAGTATTCAATCCTTGTCTGACAATTGCATGATCATCAACAATTAAAATCGAAATCAGATCTTCCTTCTCCATTTCCTATCACCTCTTCTAAATAGCAATTGGCATTCGGCTTGTTATCTTCTTGAATGTCTGTTTGCTTACATTGAACGGTAATTTTCACACCTCTCTCCATCTCGCTTTGGATATCAATGTACCCCTTTAATGCATGAATCCGCTCACGCATAGACGACAACCCTACTCCTTGTTGATCAACCCTTTGAATATCAAACCCACAACCATTATCATGAATAGAAAGCGTTACAACTTCTTCACAAACTAGATGAATTATTACCATATTTGCCTGACTATGACGTGCAACATTATTCAGTGCCTCCTGTGTAATGCGAAAGAATGCTTCTTCAATAATAGGTGATATTGGTTGCTGTCCACTTGTCTCCAAATTAACCATGATACCCGTTTGTTCTTGCCACATCCCCACATAATCCCTTAATGCATGTGCCAGATCCTTCCCCTCAAGCGCAACAGGGCGTAATTCCTGAATCAACGCACTTAACTCACGCTGCGTTTGATTTAACACATTTTCTGCTTTTAACAAATGTTCTTTAGCGGTGTCATCGTCTTTTCCGATAAGGGATTTGCTAGTATTCAGCCAGATTGATGTAGCAAACAGTTGCTGCTTAATACTATCATGTAGCTCACGTGCTAATCGATTACGTTCCTCTAGTGTCGCTAAATCTTGCCGCACTCTAAATAAGGTACTTAGTTGTCTCGCCATCTGATTCAGCTTACGTGCCAACTGCCCCAATTCATCCTTTGAAGGATCATGTACAAATGTTGTGAAATCTCCTCGGCTCCATTCAGCTGTAGAATTTAATATCTTTTGAATACGACGAACGAGACTTCGAGACGTGATAATTCCAAAGGTAATCCCAACAATTGCTGCACCAATCAAGAAAGCCAAAATACTAAATCCCAAAAACTGAAAGGTAACCTTCCAAAAATCGAACAAAGAAAAATGTATGTTTTCTGCTTTAACTACTAATACCCCACGAACATCTTTCTCATT
This sequence comes from Bacillus sp. XF8, assembly GCF_017498755.1. NCBI lineage: Bacteria > Bacillati > Bacillota > Bacilli > Caryophanales > Bacillaceae > Bacillus > Bacillus sp. XF8. The sequence goes on from NZ_JAGDQK010000010.1 coordinate 229,900, forward strand.
CGCTAATGGAGAAATAACATATAAAATCCCACCTTTATGGTAGCTATATGTTTTTAATTTACGTGCTTCAGATGGTTTCAATGACAGGGCTGTATATATATGTTGATAAACTTTCGCAGGAAATTCTTCTTTAAAATCAATGAACTGAGGCACACCCTCTCCAGCACTTGCAATTAATTTCCCATCAGGATCAGTGACCACAGAAAATCCATCAAATTCAGTTCCTACTTCAATGGGCCAATCTTCTAATGCTTTCTTCAGTTGATTTTGATTAATAAATGGTCCGTTAAAGTTAGAGGATATATTTTGGGCTTGTATACTTATCTGTTGTTCAAACATTCGGTCTGCATTATATTTCACGAGATTAAGCGAAATAAGAAAGCCCACCACTTCAAGTATCAATAGAACACCAATGGTTGTTAACACATAAAATAAAGTCAATTTCCACTGCAAGCGGCGGAAATGTTGGACAAAACGAGGTAGAAATTTCATGTTTTTTCCTTCCTAATTGAAAGTATTGTGACCATCGTATTGTTCAATTTTTACTAAAATTTATTCTCTACTATATGATATGTATTGAATTTTTATATTCCTTTCTCAAGGTTCTTCTTTATATAATTCATACTAGATATGTTTTTTCTTGATAAACCAGGGGGTTTCCTGGTATATTTTTAAAATTATTTGTGCACAAATATACCCTGTTCTTGCTTCTTTATAAATCAAATTCCTTTCCGACTTATAATTCATTCTGTTTTAACGACTTCTTAAAATCATAATTTGGTATCGAGAAACAAATACAAGCTGCACTATTTTCCTTAATGGAGAATGCAGATATAAAAAACGCATTTTTATAATAATATTCTTAAAGAAAAAATCAAAAACTATATATTTTAATAGTATTGAAGGCATTTATAAAATGTAGACACCCCGAAAAGTTAGACTATTCAAAAAAAAAAAAAAAAAAAAAAAAACGAAAGTCGATAAATAAGAATTTTAACAAGGTTAGAAAGAATAACTTTCGGAGTGGTAAAAGCTTTGAACTACCAAATTTAAAACAAGGATTGGATACACAAAGATAAGGTATATAACCTATTAATATAAAAAGGTAGCTCTACATAAGTAAAGCTACCTTAGAAATTGTTTGTTCTATAATCTTTATTTTTTCAAATGATAAGGTACTGTCGTAATAACTACATTTCTCTTATAAAGCAAGAATGCACGAATTAATAAGCTCGATTGGTTATGAAGAATATTGTGCCAGCCTTTTTTAGGAATAAATTGCGGTATTACTACAGTAACCCGATAATTTGATTCGCTAGCTTTATACTGAACCGTATCAATAAATTTGGTTAGCGGCTGAATAATACTTCTGTAATGGGAATGCAATGTCACCAGTCTAACTCCAGGCTGCCATTTCTTCCATTTTTCTTCAAATTTCTTTTCATCTTCTCTTTCAAAAGAAACGTAAACAGCTATGATCTGATCTGGTGAAAGGGATTTAGCGTAATTTAATGAATTCTCTACTACATGAGTCATGCCAGCAACAGGAACAATAATTACATTCCCTTCAATCGGCAAAATTGGTTCACACGTTTTAAGACTTAATTGATCTCCTACCGCTTCATAATGCTTTTTAATTCGGTGAAAAACAAAAATGATGGCAGGTAAGAAAATTAAAACTGTCCAAACTTGTGCAAACTTGGTTAAAAAGAACATACTCATAACGATAAAACTAATAATAGCACCGATTAAATTGATCGTTAATTTTAAAATCCATCCTTGAGGCTTTTCACGAATCCATTTAACCACCATTCCAGACTGGGACAACGTAAATGGAATAAACACGCCTACTGCATAAAGTGGAATAAGATGCTCTGTTTGCCCTTGGAAAGCAATAATTAAAAGAATTGAGGCAATTCCAAGGATAATAATACCGTTCGAATACCCTAATCGATCTCCTCTAATCGTAAACATTCTCGGTATAAACTTATCTTTCGCAAGGTTAACTGCTAATAAAGGAAACGCAGAATAACCAGTGTTAGCAGCCAAAATTAATATTAAAGCTGTCGTACCTTGTATGAAAAAGTACATAAAGTTTCGACCAAATGTTTGCTCAGCAATTTGCGAAACGACTGTCACTTCTTTACTAGGAGTAATCCCATAATAATAGGCTAAATATACAATTCCTGAAAATAATACCGCAAGTAAAGATCCCATCGCAAGCAATGTTTTCGCAGCATTATTGGGAGCTGGATCTTTAAAGTTTGGAATTGCATTAGAAATCGCTTCAACGCCCGTTAAAGCAGAGCTACCTGATGCGAATGCTCTTAACAGTAAAAACAAACTAACACCTGCAACTGGTGTTCCAATTGGAGTATGCAAATCTGGTGAAACTTGACCCGTTACAATATTATATATTCCTACTCCAATTAATATAAATAATGCTAAAACGAATAAATAAACTGGATATGCTAAAACGGAAGCTGATTCCGTTACACCTCTTAAGTTTAAGATCGTAATAAATAATACAAATACAATTGCAATGATTACATTATGTTCATGTAAGCTAGGAAATGCAGATGTAATCGCATCTGTACCTGCCGATACACTTACTGCTACAGTTAAAATATAGTCTACTAATAAGGATCCTCCAGCTATTAATCCTGGATTAACCCCTAAATTTTCTTTTGATACTACATATGCTCCTCCGCCATGAGGATACGCAAAAATAATTTGTCTATAAGACAAAATTAAAGCTGTTAACAGAATTAATACTCCAATTGCAATCGGAATTGAATACCAAAATGCTAACGCACTCACTGTAGCTAGTGCAATTAATATTTGCTCTGGACCATATGCCACTGATGATAAAGCATCAGAAGAAAGAATAGCTAATGCTTTCGTTTTGTTAAGTTTTTGCTCTCCTAATTCAGTTGACTTTAACGGTCTTCCAATTAAAAATCTTTTTATAGATGAAACCACTGCTGTCCACTCTCCAATAATTTTGTACGAACAATTCTCTGCTTGTTAAAACTAATAAACTATCTTTTCAGAAAACAAAAAATGTCTACAAGCCATAACAAATAAACTTGTAGACATCAATTTTTTTGTCGCACAAGCTCCACCTTCCTTCTCAATATAACGCTTACGAGGTTAGCTGTCGGATTCGGGCCTATGAGTAGCCCTACCTTTTTCAAGGATTCACCCCTTGGATTATGCAATAATCCATAAAAACGGGTCCCCCGTACCATGCGGTTTCAGCGATTTAGAAATTTGAAACTGTGGATTATAATACTCCTTTATTTGAAAAAAGTAAACAAAAATTTTTAAACAATAGCTTAAATTTTTAGAAATAGAAAAATTGCGATGATTATGTAGGATACTACTTCATAAACGAACATAATGCGTCATATCAAGTTTGACTAGAAAGGATGGTATATTTACATAAAATCATTTTTTGTCTGATAAATTCTTAGATGAAATAATTGAAGAGCCTAATCAACTATACGGTGATCCCACAAAGGAACAAGATGATGTACGCACAAATAAAGATAATGCATAATTTATTTCCGAACAAAAGGACGTTTCCTTATATAAACCTACTTAATATTTCTCCAGGTAATCCATCAATTTCACAAATTTTCTCTGATGTAAATCCTTGTTTTATTAAAATTTTTCTAGAAGGGATATTTTCTGGATCAATAATTGCTTTCAGTACGTTCAATTTTGTTTGCTTAGCTAATTCAATTAATTGTTTTGCAATTGTGGTACCATATCCTTTCCCCCAATAAGTAGGTAATATCATATAGCCAATTTCAGCTTCTTCTCTTTCTTTTTCATTTAAAGTGAAATGCCCAAGACCAATAAATTCATTCGTTACACTATCGGAAACTTTATATGAGCCATATAACTCATATTTTTCATTACGTTCTAATAACTTTTGATAGTTTACTTTGGCCTCTTTCAACGGAATCGCTCGTTCTGTAATTTGTGCCATAACTTGTTCATTAGATACTAATTGGAAGTAATCCTTAAAATCTGTCACTTCAAATTTCTTAAAGTTTAGTCGCTGCATTTTATTCCTCCAAACTTTCCATTTTATCAAATAGAAATTATCACTATTATTTTAAGTTAATCAGAAAAAGCCGATACTATTTTTATAATATCGACTTTCAATTTTATTGTTCATAAATATCAGAATTATAAAGTGAAAATTTAATCCGTAGGGGGGGGATTACTATCCTACACTAATCGGGCTTTTGCAGACAGTTGCTCCCTCCACATAACTTCTTTGCTTTCGTTAAATTTTGAGGTGAGAGTCTTACTATCAGCAAATAGTGGGATAAAATATTGAATGTTCATATACACTTACCTAATTTGTACTTTTTTATATCCATCTTCTTTTTCGAGACCATTCATTTTTAAATTCACATAATAAACCAATCTAAATATAAACGGAAACAATAAAGAGCCTACAAGGGATGGAATGAATATGTCATTAAAAAGTGAGCCTATCCCAAAAAGAATCACCGCAAAAAAGTAGCCTACAACTGCAATCCAATAAACAAAACGTGCAAATTTAGTTTGGAACGTCTCACCTTTTTTGCAAGGTTTACCAAACATAACTTGGACAAATTTAATCAATGTAATCCCCCCTCCTTATAACAACCAATTTTCTTCTCCTTATACAGTAGCTTGTTTCAAGAGACAAAAGCCAATTATATCTCATTTACAGTAATTCACTACATCACACCAGCAGGCCTAGGACTCTCTCTATGGACTGTTTAAACTTTCTCTTACAACGTCTCTTCATAAATCTTTAAATTTTGATAAATAATTTTTAACATCGGCGCATCTATATGGAATTGCTTTGCTAATTTCAATAAATATCCTTGTAAGTACTCCACTTCGATGAATGAACCTTTTTCCATATCTCGCTGCATAGAAGATTTCATATCATAGGAAATCTTATCAATCGTCTTTATATGTTCTTCAACAATATGATCATGAATTGGGGCTCCCGATGCTCTCATAATCTGTGCTGCTTCTTCAAATAAATTCCGAATCAAGTCCCGGCCCCCATCACTTTCACGGATTGGTCCTATTGGTGCGCGCATTAGCGTAGTCACACCTGACATAACAGTAATAAATAAATATTTGTGCCACATATCTTGCACGATATGATTACTCAAAACAAAACTTGCTTTTGTACCTTTTAATGTATCGGCAATCCGATGTATTCGCTCTGTATGTGGATGGTTAATTTCACCAAATACAAGCCTGTCAACAGTGCTAGTTTGAACAACATTTCCCTCGTCGTTTAATGTTGTTTCAATAAAACACAAACCTCCCATAACTTTATCCTCACCAAATACCTGTTGTAATGGAGATAGATGGGCTATACCATTTAATAGTGGTAAAATAATTGTGGTCTCACCTACAAATGGTTTCAAATCGTTTATTGCTTCTTCTAGATGATAAGTTTTTGTTGAAAATAAAATTAAATCAAATGGGGCTACTGATTCAGTTTTTGTTATTAATTGTGGTATGAAAGAGAAATCTCCATTTATACTACGAAGGACTAAACCATTTTTTTTAAGCTGTTGTTTTCGTCCACTACGAACAAGAAAAGTAACATCTTCCCCTTTTTCTACTAAGCGACCTCCAAAATATCCTCCGACTCCTCCAGCCCCTAATACTAAAATACGCATATAGAACTCCCCTTTTCCAAACATGAAATTTCACTTTATTGCAGCATAACTATATTATACATCTGACCTACAAAATAGACAGAAGATTCAACCTCTTGTTGAGGTTTTATTTTAACTAAGTCTATATAATAATAATCATCATTTTATTAACGAATAAATTCGTAGTATTTCAATTCAAAAAGTTATGTATTATTAAATTAGAAACTAATTGTATAGTTAGAAAGGATGAGAAAAAATGCAATATCCAATGTTCTTATCTAAGAGATTAACAATACGCCCATTTGAATTAAATGATGCTCCTAAAGTTCAAGAATTAGCAGGAGATAAAGAAGTTGCGAAAACTACTACAATTATTCCTCATCCTTATCCAGATAGCTGGGCAGAAGAGTGGATTACCTCTACTCATACAGCTATGGATAAAGGAGACAGTTTTCACTTTGCAATGGTTAATGAGCAAAATATACTCATCGGTTGCATATACCTTTTTATCAATAAAAAACATAATAAAGGAGAATTAGGATACTGGATAGGTAAATCATATTGGGGTAAAGGCTACTGCACTGAAGCCGGTCAGGTCATCGTTACATATGCATTTGAAGAATTAAAGCTCAATCGAATTTATGCTGATGCTTTCGCTAAAAATCCTGCCTCCTCTAAAGTCATGCAAAAATTAGGATTGAAACATGAAGGAACATTTAAACAAAGTTGTTTGTACTGGGGAGTGTATGAAGATACTGTCGTTTATGGTTTAACAAGATCTGATTATAACAAGAGTAAGTAGCTGCTCTTCTTTACTTTCCAAATGTTGGAGCAAATAGCTACATTAAAAATGATATACTAAATTCAAAACCTTTAGAGGAGCTGGCTATTATGGGGATGATCGGACAGTATATACTAGTTACAAATGAGGAATTAAGTAAAATCAAAAATAAAAAGTTGGATATTTATTTTAAAGAATCTGATTTAGATATCGATAAGTCATGGCAATTACTTCATTTTATTTTATGTGGTGAAATTGGCGGAGGCGAACCGCCAATTGGGCATGTCGTACCACTGAATGATTCCATCATAGATAACGATTCTCTCGGTACGTTTTACCTTACAGCTAGTGAAGTCGAAGAGGCTTATTCTGCAATAAAAGATTTAAGTGAATCTGATTTTAACAACATGTACAACTTTCAAGAATTAATGGATGAACAACTTTATCCACTTGTTGAAGATGATGATTCAGATGAAATATTAGAATATACCTATAGTTACTTTTTAGAAATTCAAGAACTATATAAACAAGCTGTTTCAAACAAGCAATGTGTAATTTTTTTCATTATCTAAATAAAAAAAACGGATCCTCTCTTTTACGATAAGATCCGTTTTTAATCAAGTGAAATATTATCCTAATTTCACTTGATTTTCTGCTTCAATTTTTTCTAATGCAATAGCTACTTGCTCTTCTGTTAATTCATGTTCTTTCACATAACGATTACGTGGGTGCACGCGGCATTCATGTGAACAAGCACGTAAATATTTCTGTTCATTTTCTTCTGAACATAAGATTTGTTTGTTACATTCCGGATTTGCACAATTTACATAGCGCTCACATGGCTCATTTGTAAAGTGGTCTTTACCAACGATAACATGTTCTTTTTGGTTCACAGGAACTCCAATACGCTCATCGAATACGTAACATTGCCCATCCCAAAGTTCGCCTTGTACTTCAGGGTCTTTTCCGTACGTTACTATTCCACCATGAAGCTGACTTACATCTTCAAAACCTTCTCGAACTAACCAGCCTGAAAATTTCTCACAACGGATACCGCCCGTACAATACGTTAAAATCTTTTTACCTTCAAGAATCTCTTTATTTTCATCGATCCAGTCTGGCAATTCACGGAATGATTTAATGTCCGGCTTAATCGCACCTCTAAAATGACCTAAATCAAATTCATAATCATTTCTTGCATCAATTACAACCGTATTTTCTTGCTGCATTGCTTCATAAAATTCTTTTGGCTCTAAATATTTTCCAGTTGTTTCTTTTGGATTAATATCTTCATGTAGTCGAAGTGTAACAAGCTCATTACGCGGACGCACATGCATTTTTTTGAACGCATGCCCATCAGCTTCATCCACTTTAAAAACGATTCCAGCAAAACGTGGGTCGTTCTTCATTGCTTCCATATATTTCTCTGTTTGTTGGGCAGTTCCTGAAGCAGTTCCGTTAATTCCCTCTTCTGCTACAAGAATTCTTCCTTTTAATTCAAGTGAATTACAAAATTCTAAATGCTGAGCTGCAAACTCTTCTGGATTCTCAATTGTAGTGTACATGTAGTACAGTAACACTCTATACGGTTTCGTATTTAACATGTTGTTTCTACCACCTATCTAAGTCAATATTTTAAAACCATGTATAAGTTAACGATCATATCGGAACATATAAGAATAAGAAAAGATATGTTAACTATTGTTCAAATAACTTTCTCCTATTTACAATGTTTTCCCATAAGTTAACGCAAATGAAAAACGAGATTACATAACAATCCACTACGGTTGCGATATAATCCCAATATATTATATAACATACAAATCGGTTTCCAGCAATTAATATGCTATAATCCCTATTTTACAATTGAAAAACACCCTTTTCCATTCCATATTATAGGTCAATTTTCTTCATTCTCCTAAAATTCCAAAACTTGCAACTGTATGTTAGCTGTTTTATTTATTTTTGTTACATAGTTATTTCGAGTACACCTTTTATTGTATATAGTCATATAATTTGCATTAAGGAAACACTTATGTTCAAATAAAAACATCAACTAAAATATCTGAATGTATTGAAATAAAATAGAAGAATAAATACAATAATTGCATCAAGCTAAGAAACTAAAGGGGAAGACTATTATGAATAAAGGTATAACAAAAGATGAACAAATCCCTTCGCAAAGTACAACAGTTCAATCTGCTCATCTAGCTTTAAGTGGTGAAACAAAAGGATTAAAAAGATTATTACCCTTTTTAGGACCTGCTTTTATTGCTTCTGTTGCTTATATTGATCCAGGGAACTTCGCTACAAATATTGCAGCGGGATCACAATACGGTTATTTATTACTTTGGGTGATTCTAGCTTCCAATTTAATGGCCGTATTAATTCAGTCTCTATCAGCAAAACTCGGGATTGCTACTGGTAAAAACCTTCCTGAAGTTGCTCGCGAACATTTTCCAAAACCCGTTTCAATCGGTTTATGGATACAAGGTGAACTCGTTATTATGGCTACTGACTTAGCTGAATTTATCGGCGCCGCTTTAGGTCTATATTTACTGTTCGGTATCCCAATGTTACCCGCTGCTTTAATTACAGCAGTCGGATCATTCATTATACTTGAATTCCAGCGTAGAGGCTTTCGTCCATTAGAAGCTGTTATTACAGGGATGGTCTTTATTGTTGTTGTTGCATTTGGTGTACAAGTATTTTATGCGAAACCAGAACTAAGCCCCCTTCTTTCAGGACTATTTATTCCTAAATTTCAAGGTATAGATAGTATTTTACTTGCCGCTGGGATTTTAGGTGCAACAGTAATGCCACATGCGATTTATCTACATTCTGCTTTAACGCAACGCCGTGTAGTCGGAACAACAGATGAACAGCGTAAAAAGATTTTCCATTTTGAATTCATTGATATCATTATTGCAATGGTGATTGCTGGAGCGATTAATGCAAGTATGCTAATTGTAGCAGCTGCCTTGTTCTTCAAAAACGGATTACATGTTGAAGATTTAGACGTTGCTTTTAATGAATTTAGCAATTTAGTTGGACCTGTATCAGCGAGCCTTTTTGGAATTGGATTGTTAGCTGCTGGTTTATCTAGTTCTTCCGTCGGTACAATGTCCGGTGATATTATTATGCAAGGATTTATCCGCATGCATATTCCTTTATATTTAAGAAGATTTATAACAATGATTCCACCACTTGTTATTATCGCTTTAGGTGTAAATCCAACTTACGCCCTTGTCATGAGTCAGGTCGTTTTATCATTTGGTATTGCATTTGCATTAGTACCTCTCATTATGTTTACAAGTAGCAAAAAGATTATGGGTATTCTAGTCAATCATCGTATTACCAGCGCAATTGCTTGGCTAATCGCTGCGCTAGTTATCGCTTTAAATATTTTCTTACTGTATCAAACATTTACTGGTCAATAAGAAAGAGGGTATCGTACGAATATATACGATACCCTCTTTTTATTTTAATTTTCACAAGACAAATAGCCAGTTGAATGTCATTCGTCTCTAAAATATCTAATGCCTCTACCCCATTATAAGCTCTTAAAACTTTAAATCCGTCTTGTTTCAAGTGCACTTCAATTAATTGAACAATATCTGCGTCATCATCTACGATTAATATAGATTTTTGTTTCATAGTCCATCCTCTTCACTATACGGATATATCTCCGTAAACTTTTATGTACATATTCTTCGAATATCATCCAAATCTTTAATTTTCAAACATATCACGTATTAAATGTTCACTGTACATAAAAGTTTTTCTGTACATAAATAGGACGCTCACAATAAAATGTGTACATGTTGATTTGAAATAAAGTTTTTTTTATATTATAAAGTTATATAAAAATGAAAGTCGATATTCTCAAATACGGGGGTATCGACCTTTTCCATATAAATGTTTGGGGGTAGAGTTATTCAACAAACGGGGAGAATTAATGGGAGGACATTATGGAATTATTTGAATATAAAGAACGATTTAAAAAACAAGTAGAAAGCTATGAATTATCTGAGGAACAGTTACAATTTACAGGTACACCAAAGAAATGTGTAGAATTATCAAAAGCCGATACTGACAGACATTCTATATTATTTCTTGTAAATAATGAGCTTGTAACATTTTTCGTGCTTCATGAAAATGCAGGTGTAAATCCTTACTCTAAAAATCCAAAAGCTATGTTATTACGGGCGTTTTCAACGGATTATTATTATCAAGGAAAGGGGCATGCCAAACAATCATTATTGTTACTACCTGACTTTGTACGCAAGGAATATCCACATATTAGTGAAATTGTATTAGCGGTAAATGTGAAAAACATTACTGCACAGTTATTATATAAAAAATGTGGTTTTATTGATGAAGGTGTACGAAAAATAGGGAAAAAAGGCGAACTTATTATCATGAGCTATTATTTATAAGAGAGATATTGTGAAAGATTCGACAACTGAATTAAACAGTGTAGTTTAGTATTTTCTAAATAAACTACACTCATTATAAAATATTTATAGACTAAAAAGGGGCTTTCTGTGTAAGCGTAAAATAACTCCAACATATACCAATAAAATTTAATGTTGGAGTTATTTTTTGTTTACTTCATAATGGTCGGAACGGTATACACTGTTCGAACGTGGCAAAACACGAAAGGAAAAAGCAGTATCATTCTTGTTTCTGTGAGAACGCAATTGACCAAATGAAGTATGAAATTGCACAAGAATTTGGCGTACAGCTTGGTCCAGATACAACATCTCGTGCAAACGGTTCTGTTGGTGGTGAAATTACAAAACGTTTAGTAGGGATCACCATACATGCCCAGCAGCTTAAGAAAGCAGAGCAATCCCAAAAAGAAAAAGTAAGATGAATCCTTATAACTAACTGTAGAAAAACAAAATTTTTGTGTAGGCCTTTTTAAAGATAGTAACTTGATGGAGATGTGGTGATACGTGGGGATTTTACGACAAAAGTAGTAGGATTTCCACTTAAATTTCATCTTTTAGATTGATTCATTTAGCTGTTTCTTTTAATAAAATAGTGATTAGATAAATTGAACTTAAAAATTATAAAATGATATTGGTTACTTATAAAAAGAGGAGTTTTGATGATTAAAGGGATTTTTGAAACACATATTAATGTAAGTAATTATAAAATGTCCGCTGAATTCTATGAAAAATTATTTAATATGGTTCTGTTGCAAAGTTTTCTAAATGAGGCTACACTCTAGAAAAAAAGAACAAGGAGAATCACAAATGCGATACTTT